>SVSN01000003.1 GCA_015064285.1 Oscillospiraceae bacterium
CAGAGTATGGATCGTTTCATTGCAGAGCGTTCTGCCGGTAAAGGCTCTGGTACTTCTTCTGCCGTCGGTATACAGCTTATGAAATTCCATTTTATTCCTCCCGTCTGCGATCCATTTTGGCATACCGCGCGATTTCTCTGCCGGCTTCCGCTTTGGCATCGGATTCCCGTTTGTCCCACAGCTTTTTCCCTTTGCACAGGCCGACTTCCATTTTTACATGGGCACCGGAGAAATACAGGGACAGAGGGATCAGTGTATAGCTGTCTCTCTGCGTGTACTGCTGCAGTTTCAGGATCTCCTTCTTATGCATCAGAAGTTTCTTTTCCCGCATGGGATCTCTGTTGAAAATATTTCCTTTTTCATAAGGACTGATCCGCACACCAATGGCCAGCAGTTCCCCGTTTTCCACCTTACAGTAGGAATCCTTCAGATTGACCTGCCCGGCACGGATACTTTTCACTTCTGTTCCGTAGAGCGCAATGCCTGCTTCGTAGGTTTCATCCACAAAGTAATCGTGCCGTGCTTTCCGGTTGACGGCAATAACCTTGCGGCCTTTATTTTCCTGTGCCATGCTGCGCTCCTTTCCATCGATTTCGGATTGACTTACGGGTATATAGTATACATCATTTCCCCGAGAATTTCAAGGGGGTAGGAACATTTGTCCTGCCGGAAATTCGGAAATTTTTTATGAACAGGTCAAATCCCCGTTGCGGTTCGCTGAATGATCATATCCTGCCATGTGGGACACAGGGTCACAAACCGGGCATTCCAACCGGATACGCGTACCGAAAGTGTTTTATAGGCTTCGGGATTCTTCTGTGCTTCTTTCAGCACCTCCGCATCGATCACGTCTACCTGCATGAAATATCCTCCCAGATCCACAAAGCCGGTCAGGAGTGCTTCCAGTGCCGCAAGACCGTTTTCGCCCTGTACGGCAGTGGGATGCAGCTTGATATCCAGGGCAGCGCCGTTGATCTGCTTTTCCAGATCCGCCCGGCAGTAAGATTTAATAATAGCTGTGGCACCTTCCAGATCTGTTCCAGGGGTTGGGGAGCAGTTGCCTGCCAGAATAGTGTTCTTCTTCATCCCGAAAGGAGAAGCGGTACGCTGTTCCAGCCAGTCGACCTGTCTGCCGAAGGTGGAGACACCGGGAATGAATTTCAGCGGCGTTTCCGCAGCGTGTGCAAGAACCGCATCGGCGAAAAAATTCAGAATACCGGCAGTGACCGCGTCTGCGTCCGGATTATCGTTGCCATAGTATACATATTTATTCATTGCAGTCTGCCGCAGGGTTTCATATCCTTCCCAGTCGGCTTCCAGAATGTCCAGCAGTTCCGGCAATGTTACCAGTTTATCTTCGTATACCAGTTTGCGGATGGCATACAGGCTGTTTCCCGCATCGGGTGCGCCGCCGATATGGGGAGAGCGAACGATGTACTTTGTACCGCCGTTGTAGTATCCCCGCCCGTTCTCTATACAGCCGCCTTCAAACAGAGACACAACCTGGGCAGGGCCGCCGTACTGCTTCCACTGCCATGCACCGGTCTCGTCTTTTGTCAGCATGGAGTCCCGCACACCGATGAATGTTCCGTCAACATGTTCCCGGATACGGTTATAAAAAGCGTTAAGGATTTCATCCCAGCTTTCGTATGCCTTATGTTCACATCCCACACCCAGCACATCCCGCATGAGCATGGTATAGCTGTCGAACGGTAAATAGCCAAAATCGGTTTTGCCGGGGATCTGTACTTCCCAGCAGCCGTCATTTGCAAAGTTTCTGGCTTCGACAGGATCGTATCCAACCTTTTCAAGAGCACGCAGGATCAGAGGCTCGTTGTACACGGCGATGACACCGCTGCCGTACCGGATGACTTCTGCCACCCTGCGGAGCAGTTTCGGATCTGTTTTATCGTGAAGACGAACCGTGATGGGAAAATCCCCGATGGGCAGTTCTTCCATAATATCCAGCACCAGATATGTTACATCCCCTGTGACATCCACCCCAGCTTCGTTTGTACCGGCGAGGACGATATTCTGATAATGCTGGGCGTCACCCGTACCCGCAGGTGATTCTGAACGGATCCATTCACAGCCTTTGATGAAGAAATGGGCAAGAATTTCTCTGGCTTCATCCAGTGTGAGCTTCCCGTCCTGCAGATCGGCCTGCAGAAAGGGCTCCAGTATTTCATCGATTCTGCCGATACCAGGCCAGTTGCCGCACAGACGGGTGAACGCAAAGGTAAACCAAAGGCTCTGCACCGCTTCCCGGAAGGAGGTGGGTGTGCCAAACGGAACATGCAGCAGCATATCGGCAATTTCGGGATTATGCTCCCTTTCCGCTGCCAGATATCTTGTGTGCCAGATCCGCATGGAATGGATAATCCGGCGCAGATATTTGCTGTATGGGTACACACCCTCTCTGTTTATCTTTTCCGCCAGTCCGTTTATTCCGATTTTCAACACTGCAGCAAAGTCCAGTGTCAGATGGCTGACTGAGCCGAACACCACCTGTCCGTTATACAGTAACGGTACCTGATGACAGATGGCTCTGCCCAGGGTTGCAGCCCCGCATATCTTTTCTTCCTCAATCAGGCGCAGAGGGGCATTTCGTGCAATGGCATCAATACAATAGGAGTATTGCTCTTCTGCATCCAATTCCGTAATCCCGGGGATGTCATCCACGGACACATCCATGGTTTTCCATGCCTCGTCTCCGTACTGACCATGAAGCGAACGCCATGCAAATTCTCTGGTTTCTTCGGACAGGCGCACAGGTCGTTTCAGACCGGTTCCGCAAAAAAATTCCATACTATACCTCCGTCAGACGGCTGTTCTCTGATTGTATTATAGCATGTACTTCTTTCCAATGCAAGAGAAGTGCTTTACTTTTTTTTGTAAAAACTGTCATATCCTATTGGAAAATGGAAAGAAATGTGATACAATAGGGAAAACTGCGAAAGGAAATTATCTATATGAATGATATCTATCTCGACTATACGCTGGACGTGCTGAAAAAGCTGCTGGCAGCGGACAGCCCCACAGGTTTTACCAAGCAGGGTTCCGATTTTGTTGTTTCCGCATTGAGGGATCTGGGGTATACCCCCGTTATGACCAACAAGGGAGGCGTTCTCTGCTGTCTCAATGCCGACAACACGCCTGCGGAAAACGGACTGCTGATCTCCGCACATATCGATACCCTCGGCGCTATGGTAGCCCAGATCAAGGGCAACGGCCGTCTGAAGGTTCGCAATGTGGGCGGACTGAATCCCAATAATACCGAAACGGAATTTGTGACCGTTTACACCCGCGACGGCCGGAAATACGAAGGGACTCTCCAGCTCTGCAATGCCTCCCTTCATGTAAACGGCGGTTACAACGGTACCCAGCGTACCTGGGATTCTCTGGAAGTTCTGCTGGACGAAAATGTATCCTCCGCTGCTGAAGTCAAGGAACTGGGTATTGAAAACGGCTGTTTCGTCTGCGTAAATCCCCGTACAGTGATTACAGAATCCGGTTTCATCAAGAGCCGTTATCTGGATGACAAGCTCAGTGCTGCCATTCTGCTGGGGTATGCCAAGTACATCCGGGATGAATCCGTACAGCTTTCCCGCCGGGTATATCTCCACTTTACCGTGTACGAAGAAGTGGGTCACGGCGCTTCCGGTACACTGCCTGAAGGTGTTACGGAAATGCTGGGCGTAGACATGGGCTGTGTAGGCGACGGTCTGGAATGCACTGAAAAGCAGGTTTCCATCTGCGCCGCCGACTCCGCAGGGCCTTACGACTATGACCTGACCACCAGACTTGTGAATCTGGCCAAGGAAAACAACCTGAGCTATGCCGTGGATATTTATCCCCATTACAGTTCCGACTGTTCTGCTGCTGCCAGATCCTTTGACTTCCGCGGTGCTCTGATCGGCGCCGGTGTTTATGCATCCCACGGTTACGAACGTTCCCACGTGGAAGGTGTGAAAAATACGTTTGATCTGATTAAGGCCTTTGCAGGCTGAAAAACAGGAGGTTTATCATGAAAGATACCATCAAGATTCAGAATCACGGCAATACCAAAATGGTCGCACACCGGGGTGTCAGCGGTCTGGAAACCGAAAACACCGCCGCTGCCTTTATCGCTGCCGGAAACCGTACCTACTGGGGTGTGGAAACGGACATTTACCGCACCAATGACGGCAACTATATCTGTAATCACGACGGTCGTTCCGGCAGAATCTGTGAAGTGGATCTGGTTATAGAACAGTCTTCCCTGGCGGATCTGCGGGCGCTGACACTGAAAGACAAGGACGGAAAGAGTGACCGCGGTGAGCTGAAACTCTGTCTGCCCAGTGAATACCGGAAGATCTGCGAACACTACGGTAAAGTTTGTGTTCCGGAACTGAAGAGTGCATTCACTCTGGAAGAAATCCGCGAAATCATTGCTATTTTTGACGGATACCTGGACAACACCTGCTTTATTTCCTTCAACTATCACAATCTGGAGCTGATCAAGGAAGTACGGCCCGAACAGAAGTGCCAGTTCCTGACCGGTGAAGTGGATGACGCTCTGATTGCCAAGCTGGCTGCTGCCGGTATGGATCTGGATATCTGTCATCCCGGTCTGACGGAAGAAAAAATCGCTGCCTGCCATGCTGCCGGTATTGTGGTGAACTGCTGGACTGTGGACGATCCCACTGTAGCTGCCAGACTGATCGGCTGGGGCGTGGATCAGATTACCTCAAATATTCTGGAATAAGGCTTTACCCATAAGAAAAAGAGAGACATGGTTTGCTGTGTCTCTCTTTATTTTTGGTTTTATTGCAGAAAACGATCCAGAAAGGCATATCCTGCTTCCAGCGCTTCCGGGGGCGGTCTATGACCGGAGGCATGATGACAGATTGCCAGATGATCGGCGTGTTCTTCATATCCTGCGGCACGCTGCATCATATCCCAGCTGGTCATATCATCGTACTGCCCTGCCAGAAGCATCATGGGTTTGGGGGCGGCAGCGGCCAGGAGCGAGGCGTGATCCATCCCTTTTAGCTGCATCTGTCCTGCTTTTTCTCCCCAGTACCAGAGATCCTGCCAGTTGGTCTGCTCCCAGCCGATACCGAAATCACTGGCCAGAATCACCCGGATCCGTTCGTCTATGCAGCCCGTATAAAATGCCATTTTTCCGCCAAGGGAATGACCGGCAATTCCGATGCGGCTTTCATCCACGCGGGGATCAGCGGCAAGAACATCCACCAGCAGCATGGTATCTGCTGTCAGTTTCCCGATGCCGGTCCACCCGGGTTGATCCTGCATAAGCGCTTCGGCGGCGTCATGCCAGCGGCGAAAATCATTCCGGTCACGTGGGGAGGAGATATATGTCAGATGGTATGCATCTGCCGAAATCACTGCGTATCCACGGCGCACCAGGTGCAGCATCATTTCAATCCCCTGAAATCGCGGCAAAGATTCGCCCGTAAAGGGATCCATTCCCAGCATGGCTTCCGGATAGTAAAACGGCACGACCACGCCGGGGAACGGTTTCCCCTCATTCTTCGGGAACAGCATCATAACCCGCTGCCAGGTTCGGGGCCCGTTGGCCTGTCTGTACACTTCTCCTCTGGCTTCAGGAAGGTCAAAAGTATCTGTCAGAACAAAGGAAGGGGAAAAATCATATTGCTCGGGAGAGCCGATCTGCCGCAGCCAGTCATTTTTCGTGTATTCCATTTTATTTCTTCAGCAGATTCTGCATTACCGGCCATGCTTCGTTGGCATAGAACCGGTGTCCTTCATAGCCAACCACCAGAGCACAGTTGTCTTCCGCACCGGCGCCCTTGTACAGTTTCTGAATGATTTCAAAGGTTTCGTTTACACCGTGCAGGGGGAAGATATTGTCGTCCTTACCGCAGACAACCACCAGTTTCTTGGGAGCGATCAGAACGGCAAGGTCACCCATGTCAAAGTATTTTGCGATCCGGGGCACATAGTTACATGTGCAGTGATGCATGGCGATAATGGAATTCCGGTATGTACATACAGCGCAGGATGGCATAAATCCGTCGAAACGGTGTTCCAGGCAGGCAGTGTAATAGGTCGCGGTACCGCCGCCGGAATTGCCCATAAGTACAGAACCGTCCATTGTGATCAGATCGCCGAAATGAGCTTCGATGGCGTCCACAACACGCATTACATCCCATACCCGTTCGCCAATAACCGTACGGCCCAGGAGCATGGCAGTCATTACAGGACGTTCGCAGGCAGGGCCCTTTTCGGTGCCGCCGTTAAGACCGAATGCACGCTGCTCTATAGCCAGTGCCGCAAAACCTTCCTGAATGGCTCGCACGCAGAAGTCTCTGTCACCGCCGGAAATGGTGGCTTCATCCCCCGGATATTTGGGCATACCGAGAGAAATATGCGCGCCTTTGGAATGTCCCTGCAGGGTGGCGCAGAGCGGGAGTTTTCCGTTCTGTTCTTTCGGCAGAAGCAGGTCACAATGGGTGAAATATCCTTCCTCTGTCTGGAGAGTGAAATGGATATGACGTGCGCCATGCAGTTCATCCTCTTCCGTGATTTCGAAAATGGGTTCACAGGATTGGAAGGCATCCATTCCCAGCAGTTCCCACAGTCTGGCACGGCTTTCCTCACGCAGGGCGGCCAGATCGCTTTCTCCATCCCAGCGGAGAGAAGGCTTCAGTTCGGCAGCAAGAAGCTTGTGGTGTTCCAGAGGCAGAAAAGTAGACATTTTGTATCCTCCTGTTTTTTCATGCAGATATTCTTTAGGTCGATTATACCACATCGGCTACCAAGATGCAAGGTTTTCGGCCTATTCTTTTTGTGAATCTTGACAAATCCGGATAAATATGTTATGATACAGCTAAGGAAATTCTTACATCAGAACGGAGAAAAACACCATGTCTGATACTGTTCGCATCCATTTTCTGGCACAGAAAAGTGATTCCCGCCCCCGCACGCAGATGATGTCTTTTCTGATCACCACTGCAGGCGGTAAAGTGATCGCCATTGACGGCGGCAACAAACAGGATACAGAATATTTTCACGGATACATAGAAGCTCTTCTGGGGCCGAAACCGCATATCGACTACTGGTTTCTGACCCATCCTCACGACGACCATACCGATGTATTGTACGAAATGCTCCGCCGTTTTCCTGAGGATTTCACCATAGGCAAGCTGATCTGCAATTTCCCGCCCTTTGCTTTTCTGGAGCAATACGAAAACAACTGTGCACACACGATCGCGGAACTGGAAGAACTGCTTCCCCTGCTGCGTGAAAAAGGAACAGAAATCTGTACAGCCGAAAAGGGAGAAATTTTCGAACTGGACGGTGTGACCTTTGAGATCCTGCGTACCTATGATACCGCTATCACGGCCAATGCTGACAACAATTCCTCCATGGTTTTCCGTATGGAAGCCTGCGGACAGAGCGTTCTGTTCACCGGAGATCTTGGCATTGAAGGCGGCAACCAGGTACTGGAAACCGTTGAGCCGGAAAAAATCAAGGTTGATTTCGTACAGATGGCGCATCACGGCCAGAACGGTACGGCCAGAAGCTTTTACGAAGCCTGTGAACCGAAAGCCTGTCTCTGGGCAACACCTATCTGGCTCTGGAACAATGATGCCGGAAAGGGTTATAACACTCACTTCTGGCAGACCGTTATCGTACGCGGCTGGATGGAAGAGCTGGGCGTGAAGCACCATTTTGCCAACAAGGACGGTACACAGGTGATTACTCTGCCGTATCCGCTTGACTGACTTCCCAAGGAGACATCATGTTAGTAAAAACACCGCCCATGGGCTGGAGCTCATGGAACACCTTTGGGGAAGACATCAATGAACAGATCGTAATGGAAACGGCGGATGCCATGGTAGAACTGGGTCTGCGGGATCTTGGATATACCTATGTTTCCATTGACGACTGCTGGGCACTGCCTGAACGGGACAAGGATGGCCGCATGGTGGCTGACCCTGTCAAGTTCCCTTCCGGTATGAAAGCTTTGGGAGAGCACATACATAATAAAGGGCTGAAATTCGGGATCTACAGCTGTGCCGGTACCCGTACCTGTGCCTGTTATCCCGGTAGCTATGAGCATGAATTTCTGGACGCCCAGACCTTTGCTGACTGGGGTGTGGACACACTGAAATACGATTTCTGCCATGTCCCGAAGAACATGTGGCATCAGGGACATATTCTGTACAACCGAATGAGCATGGCTCTGAAAGCTACCGGACGTGATATCATGTTCAACGCCTGCAACTGGGGTATGGATCAGACGGAAATATGGATCCGTTCCACTGGCGCCCATATGTACCGTTCCGGCGGCGACATGTTTGACAACTTCGTAAACATCAAGAACAATGCCATGAGCCAGGTGGACAAGCTGGGATATTCCGCCCCCGGATGCTTTAACGATCTGGACATGATGGTGGTCGGCATGCGCGGCGAAGGCAACTGTGCCAACGGCGGCTGCAGTGACCGGGAATACCGTCTGCATATGGCACTCTGGTGTCTGTTCCAGTCTCCGCTGATGCTGGGCTGTGACCTTCGGAATCTGGACAAGAAAGATCCTTTCACCTATTCCCTGATCACCAACAAATATCTGCTGGCTGTGGATCAGGATCCGGAATGCCGTCCTCCCTTTATTCCAAACCGGGAGAAGGAACGCCCCTATTTCTGCAAATGCATGGCAGACGGCTCCTTTACGCTGGGTTTCTTCAATTTTACGGATCGGGAAAGCTTCGGCGAGCTGGGTGCCTGTATGGAATTCTTCGACATTGGTCTGTCCTGGGACAGTGGTTACGGACTGCATCTGACCGATATGTTTACCGGGGAGGATATGGGTCTGTATACAGAAAACATCAATGTCCTTCTGCCCCCCCATGACTGCCGGATGTACCGTGCCGTACTGGAAAAACGTTGATCCGATCAGAAAAACAAATAATATTTCACATATAAAGGAGATATAGTTATGTTAGCTTCTCTTCCCCCGATGGGTTGGAATTCCTGGAACACTTTTGGTCATACCATCAATGAAAAAGTGATCCGCGACACCGCAGATGCCATTGTAGATCTGGGTCTGAAGGATGTAGGGTACGAATACGTGGTTATCGATGACTGCTGGTCTCTGCGGCAGAGAAACGCAGAAGGCAAGCTGGTTGCCGACCCCGAAAAGTTCCCTTCCGGCATGAAAGCCCTTGCGGATTATGTGCATTCCAAGGGTCTGAAGTTCGGTATGTATTCCTGTGCCGGTACACGAACCTGCGCCGGATATCCCGGCAGCTTTGACTACGAATTCGTGGATGCCAAGACCTTTGCCGAATGGGGTGTGGACTTCCTGAAATACGATTTCTGCTATAAGCCCAGACTGTCCGCCGGTCCTGTTCTGTATAACCGGATGGGTATGGCTCTGAAGGCAAGCGGCAGAGAGATCCTGTTCTCCGCATGCAACTGGGGTTCTGACGAAGTGGAAAAGTGGATCCGTTCTACCGGTGCGCACATGTATCGTTCCACCGGTGACGTAAACGACAGCTTCCGCAGTTTCAAGGAAATCGCCATGAGCCAGGTAGATAAGCTCGGTTACTCCGGCCCCGGCTGTTACAACGATATTGACATGCTGATCTGCGGCATGCACGGTAAGGGCAATGTAGCCAACGGCGGCTGCACCGACACCGAATACAAGGTACACTTTGCCCTGTGGTGCCTGTTCCAGTCTCCTCTGATGATCGGTTCTGATCTGTCTGTGTGCAACCAGTTCAACCTGGATCTGATGAAGAACAAGGAACTGATTGCCATCAACCAGGACCCCGAAGCCCGTCCGCCCATGCTGGTTAACGGCGACAGAGAAAGACCCATTTTCTTCAAGCATTGTGCCAATGGTGAATACGTTCTGGCATTCTTCAACTTCAGCGATAACGTATCCAACGGCGACTGGGGTGCTACCTGCGAATTCTTCGATTTCGGTCTGACCGCTGCATCCGGTTACGGTCTCCGTCTGCGTGACATCTTTACCGGTGAAGACATTGGTCTGCAGGCTGAATACATGAATGTTCGTCTGGAACCCCATGACTGCAAAATCTACCGCGGTACACTGGAAAAGAGATAATGGAAAAGTCCGTTCTCGAGCTTTCCATGCTTCCCGGTGACGGTGATCACTGTCTGCAGTGCGGCAGAAAACTGACCCGTGATGAGATCGGTCTGCATAAGAAAATGATCAACCGCGGATCGGTTCAGTTCCTTTGCATTAGCTGTCTTTCGGCATACTACAGTGTCACGGAAGAACACATGCGGGAGCGGATCCGGCACTTCAGGGAACAGGGATGCACACTCTTTCTGTAAACACAAAAATCGGCAGGACTTATACAGTCTTACCGATTTTTTGTTTATTGTGTTTTTACAGCTCTCGTTGCCGTAAAGGAGGGAATGCCGTATTCGTGGAGCACACCACGTCCATTGGTGTCTTCATACAGATCTGTCAGCGCAAAACCGGCTTTCAGCTGGCCGCCGATCTGTTCGGTCACGGTATGGGAGAACTGATAGCCGTCGTCAAAGTCTTGCAGCAGTTTTTTCTGATCCTGATTTGCCAAGGGATCAAAGGGAAGATGACTCAGCCGGCAGTCATGTTCTTCATCTATAGCGAAATTCCAGCCCATATCCAATCCGGCAAGCAGAATTCCGCCCGGTTTCAGAATCCGATAGCATTCCCGCCATACCGGTTCCACCTCGCGGATATAGCAATTGGATACCGGGTGAAAGATGATATCAAAACTGTTATCCGCAAATGGCAGAGGTTTGGACATATCCGCATGTACTATATGGATGGAATATCCTTCCCTTTCCGCCACCATTTTCTCGCTTTCCAGCTGTTTTACGGAATAGTCGAGCACCGTACAGTCTGCTCCCAGAGCCGCAAAAACAGGCATCTGCTGTCCGCCGCCGCTGGCAAGACCAAGGAGTTTCTTGCCGGCAAGTTCGCCGAACCACTGATGAGGAACCGGCTTGGTTGGTGTCAGAAGTACATCCCACTTTCCCTGCAGGGCATCCGCATATGTCTGATGGGATATGGGTTTTCCCCATTCCCAGCCCTCTTCAATCCACCGGTCAATGGTTTCGGCATTGATATCCTGATAGGATTTTTCACACATTTAATTTGATTCTAACTCCTTTTTTCTTATTTTCCGGCCAACTTTTTAAACACAGGAATCAGGCAGCCGCCGATGGTATTCCCAATGATAACAACCAGTGTGAACAATACAGCCTGAAATCCACCGTTCATAGCCACCCAGAAATACGCCATATCGGCAATAGAGTGTTCAAACCCGGACAGGATAAACACAGGCACACAGAACACGATCCCCGCCATGGAACCTTTTTCTTTGAAAATGGCAACGGCAGTATACATCAGAATGCCGCAGAAAATGGCGGAAACCAGCACAGCAGGCAGAGACTGCCCCAGTTTGTTGTCCGTCATGGTTACAGCTACAGCAGGCAGCGCGGGACGGCAGAATCCGATCAGCAAACCGGAAACACAGGTACCGATGGCATTGCCGATCAGACAGAACACAGTAGCCAGAACGTCTGCTTTTGTATGGGCATTGACGATATACCCGATCTTGCCGGTGAACAGCATCATATCCAGCTGGCAGATGGCGGTCAGAGCGACCGCAAACAGGACTGCACCGATGACTTTGTTTTCGCAGGACAGAAATACAGCTGCGCCGATACCAATCATAAAACCTGCTGCGATTCCGTTGAATAATGCTTTTCTCATTTCTGAAATTCCTCCAAAGATACCAAATATTGTTGCCTTATGGCCGTATTGGGCTTTTAGTATACCATATATTTGTGTACACATTTTGAACGAATGTCAATTTTCGTAAAATTTTGTCAACAAAAAAGATCGGCTGTCTGTTTTTGAGACATACCGATCCTTTTTCATTTGCTGATCAGCTGTTTTCGGAAATATAAATCCGTGCGCGGCTGTCGATGATCTTGGCGGTTTCTTCAGCCGATCTGGCACCGCCGAAGAAGGTGCTCAGTTCTTCATTGATGATTTCCATCAGATCCTTTTCCGTCCGCTTCACACGATCTGCTTTGGAAAGGAGATCATATACGATCTGTCCCTGCGCCATGCTGTATTGGATCTGGGACTTCTTCATATAATCGATATATTCCTCACTGTACTGGTTGCGCATATTTTCCCAGTCTTCTTCGGTATATTCGTAATACCAGTCTTTATAGTATTCTTCGGACTCGGCAAGTTTCTTATCCATCCAGGTCTTGGAAATCACCAAACCGTACGCGTCTTCAAAATATTTATCGCTGGTCAACAGATACCTCAGGAAAGTCCAGGCACTGTCACGGTTCTGGGAAGCGGCGCAGATCCCCAGTTCCATATTGGGATAAATCACGGCACCGCAGCCGGTTCCATCCTTGGTAGGATACCCGATCAGCGCTGCATCTCCGGCAAAGGTACGATAGATCTGGTTATAGCTGTTGATATCACTGATGGTTGCCGTATGGAACAGAGCCGTATCTTTATAGTACCGCATTTCATAATTGTTGTAGAATTCCATTTCCTGCTGATAATCGTAATTGTCATAATCGATATTATCGTAGAATTCATCCATGATACTTTTTTCAGGAGTGTTCTTCAGGAATTTTATCAGACGAATAAACTCTTCCGATTCAAAATTGGTAGTACCGTTTTCCCAGTCCATGAAAATGTCGCCGCAGTAGCTCATAAGGGTATCTACCAGTCTGTCTCTGCCATAATCCGGGAAGGCAAGCATCCCTTCCGGCATAGATTCCAGAGCATCAAGCATTTCCGACATGGTCCATCCGCTGCCATTCCCCACCTTTTCTTCCTTGGCAGCCAGTGTATTCAGATAGAAACCGGTGATCAGGGAGTACAGTTTTCCGTCCTGTTCGCAGGCACTGAATACATTTTCAAAATAGTCGGCCCGATTGATACCATTTTCCGGATCATCCATGTAGGGATACAGATCCACCAGAACGCCTTTACTGTAATAACTCTGCACTGGCAGATTGCTGTCCATCATCAGAATGTCCGGGACGTTCCCCATAGTTATATCCGCATTAAGCTGGGTTACAGCACCGGTCCAGTTATTTTCTTCATTATCATAAGAGTCGTAGGATTTGATATTAAGACGCACGCCGGTATTCAGACGGTTGAAATCAATCACAATGTTTCTCAGATTGTAATCCTGATATACGCTGGCAATGGTCAGAAGCACTTCCTCCTGCATCTGTTCATCGGGAATCCGGTTCAGAACAGTCAGGGTGAAGGACTGTTCGTAGGTCTTGTTATCCCAAGTGCTGGAGTAGTAGATAAACCGGTCGCCAGTCATGGGAAGGATGGTATTTACATTATTGGAATTGATGTCACAGTTGATAAAGTTCAGGATTTCCCTGGTTTCACCGGTTGTGATGTTCCATCCGAGCACACCGTTGGTATCCTGGAAACAGAGCATACCATCCATCTCACCGACTATGTTGAAATAATTGACGTTATCTATTTCCGCCTGCACAGATTCTCCGGTAGCCAGATCCATGGAAAAGAGTCCCTGGCCGGAGCCTTCAACATACCCGGAATAATACAGGCTGCCGTTATGGGCATACATGTTGTTGATCCAGTCAACTGTATCGATATCCATAACACCGGAAACACTGCCGGAAGCCAGGTCACACACCACAACTTTTGCATCTATATTCATATAAGCGGTAGTACCGTCGACCGTCATGTTGTTGATGTAGAAATAGTCATCTTCACTCATGCCGATCTCTTTGCGCAGTCCGGAAAGATCCTGGGTGTTCTTTACCTGACCTGCTGCAGGATCTACTGTATACAGATAGAATCCGCTCTGTTCGCCCCAGGTTTCGTACAGCATATACAGACAGCCATCAGATGCATCCAGTCTTGCCATATAGCCCTGTTTTGTTTCTTCCGGCATAACCAGCTGGTAGGAATCACTGGTAGATCCATCCAGACTGGTGGCATACACCCAGGTCTGGTTCTCATAGGTTACATAGGAACCATCATCGTATTCTTCCATCACGGCATCTTCCAAAGCAGCTTCCGTTTCCGCAACTTCCACTGCCGGAACAGCGATACCGGGTTCCATCCCTGTGTCATTTTCTTTGGTGGAACCATCGCTGTAATGAGTAACTTCGATCTGCTTTTCGTAAATGATGTACACCGTATCATCGGTGGCTGTCATACGGTTGATATACTGGATCCCCTCCGGCAATTCCAGGTCTGTACCGCTGTATACATTGGTACGTCTGGACAGGACAGGGCCTTTGTTCCTGCCGCAGGCAGTCAGCGATGCGGTGGAAAAAACAAAAGTCAGCGCCAGCACGGCAGCAAATACTTTTTTCATGTGCATTTTTTGTACCTCCTATGTCATTCATCCAGAAATTTTTCAGGTTTCGGCAGCCTTCTACCGGATCTGCCTTTTTTTCTGCGGGTATGATTTTTCTCCCGGTACTGTTCCAATTTCTGCCATCCGTTTTTCAATATAGCAGAAGGAGCAAATCCGGCTGCAAACAGGCAGATTACAGCAGAAAGCAGTCCCAATACAGCGAAAGCACCCGCTGCTGTCTGAAACATCATCCGGACCGCTGTTCTGTAATCCATTACCTGCAGTTCGTTTTCAAAATACGGATACACAATCCGATCATTGCGCATTCCCATATACGGCAGTTCCTTCATCCGGGTGAAACGGTTTTTCAGGGAATACCGGTCGGAATTCTCCTGTACTGTCATGGTATCTTCGTTGATCTGCACTGCATTCCGGAAGATATTCATGGCAAAGGATTTTACCGGATCCGGCAGCACCGCTTCGTATGTGGTGATATTGTTTCTTTCGCCGTAAATGTTTTCGTATCCGTAGTAGCTCATGTACATACGGGGGATATCCCCATACGCTTTTTCGTAAGCCGGGTCATCCCGTTCTTTGCGGACGATCCCGGTCACGGTCATATCCCGGCCGCCGATCTGCACTGTCATCCCCACCACATCAACGGAACCGAACACACGCCATGCGGCATCCTCATCCAGCACAATACCGTCCGGCAAGGCTCTGTCATAGGAGAATGGGGCACCGTAGAGGAATTCCAGGGGATGGAAGGTGAAAAAACTGCCGCCCACAGCCATCGTCCGGAAAGAAGCTGTGGCTTTCGGGCCGGTTACGGAAACAAGATCTTCCGCATAATAGCCATATGTCCACACGCTTCCGTTTTCCGAAGAGGCAATGGATGCATTGAGCAGTGCCGTATTCATCGCCGCACTATAACTTTCCACCTGCATCAGGGACATGGCGCTGTCCGTATCCGTATGCAGGGTAACGGTAGCATAGGGTTCTCCGGACGCCGACCATCGTTCCCCGGCATTCAGGGCATCCAGTTCTCCGATTCTGCTGCCGGTGATTCCCTCTCCTGCCAGAAACAGGAGAACCATCAGGACACAGACACCGGCGGAGATGCCGGACGCCAGCATTCTTTTTTTATGAAGCTTCATGTGCCAACCTCAATTTTCCGCAAGGCGTACCTGCTGTCCGTCACTGATGGGGGATGTGGCGCTGGTGATGACAAACTCACTGCCGTACAGTCCGGAAACCGCAGATTTTGTATCATCGGATGCGATAATCTCAATATTCATCCGTCTGGCGGTATAACGCACGGAAAGAGGGGTATTCTTGGATTCCACGATCAGGACAAACTTGCCTTCGCTGTCTTCCCGGATGGCGCTGTTGGGCAGAACGCTGTCATAGGACTGGCTTTTGTCACCGATGGAGAAATTCAGAGACTGTCCTTCGTATACGTCGCCCTGCACGTTGATCACCACGATCCGGTTTTTGCCCTGGCTCTGGGGATCGCTGCGGATCTGGGCTACAGTGGCGTCAATTTCGGAATACCACCAGGAATTGACGATGGAGCATTCCGCGCCCACCTGAATCTTCCGTGCTTCTTCGGAAGACATGGAAATCTCGCATATGTATCCCTTGTCCGCCACTTCTATCCGGGTAACTTCCGTGCCGCTGGTGATACTGTTGCCGGGGACGAAGTTCATTTCTACGATCTTACCGGCGATAGGAGCTGTGACAAGGGTTTCATTCGGGGCATTTTTCATAGCCTCGATTTCTGCTTTCAGATCTTCGATTTCCTTAGCCTGTTCTTCTCTGGTGTAATTGGCTTCCGTATCGGTTTTCTGCCCGGTCACTTCATCGATTTTCAGCTGCATTTCCATAGCACTGATGGAGGCGGTCAGTTCATCGATCTTTTCCTTGACTTCATCGGGGTCTCTGGAATCAGATGCATCCTGAATATCCTCTTCGATGTCAGCCACTTTTTCCTTTGCTTCTTCCAGCAGATCCTTATAGGTTTCCAGATCCTTTTCAAATACGGCCAGCAGCGCTTCGTTTTCGGCAATCACGCCGGTACTGCTGATCTGTTTGGAAAGGGATTCGTATTCGGCTTTGGCAGTTTCGTAGTCTGCGGTGACTTCTGTCAGATCCGCTTTGGCATCGGTAAGGGCTTCGTTCAGCTCTTCAGCTGTATTGTCCACATAGTAGTCGGTCAGGTTGTCGATGTAGGGCAGACCGAGGATGTTCAGCTTGGCATATGCTTCGCCGATTTTATATTCGGTTTCGGAGATTTGGTCGAGGAGATCTTCAGTGGCTCTGTTGTATTCCAGATCACCGTAATAACCCTGTGCAATCAGCGCTTCATATTCAGGCTTTACTTCTTCCCAAGCCTTTTTTGTTACTACTTCTTGTGCAGCCAGAAAACTGTACTCTTCTCCATTATACCCTTCGCTACCTTCTTTCGGATATGCTTCCAGTGCCGCCTGAGCTCTTAAATAGGCATTATGTTTCTCTTCATACTCAGCCAGAATACTGTTTTCCTTATTTCGTTCCAACTGCTTTTTCAGATCGTTCAGTGTGTTGTTCAGCGTATGGATCTGCTGGCTGATTTCGTAGGCTTTCCCCACATCACCTGAAGCGCTTGCGGCTTTGTCATACTGTTCCTGCAGGTCGTCCACTTCGGCGGTCAGCTTATCGTATTGGCTCTTCAGGATTTCGTATGTCTGTCTTGCCTCTTCGTACCGCTGGTTCAGTGATTTCCCGGAAGTATAATCTTCTTTGATATTCCCTTCCGCCTGCGTGATTTTATTTTTGGTTTCCGAGATCTTGTTGTTGATCTCGTCAATCTGCTTCTGGAGACTGTCCACTTCCTTCTGGGCGGCTTTTTTCTGTTCCTTCAGCGTGTCTGTCGGATCGCTTCCGGCTGCCAGAACCGCATACAGTTCCTTCAGTTCCGCCAGTTCCTTATAAGCTTTGTTCAGATTGGTCTGACTTTCGTTTCTGGATTTGTCAGAGGTCAGATCAGAAATGGTATCCTGCAGCTGATCCAGGGCATACTGCTTTTCCAGTTCCCGCAGTTTTTTCTCAGCCTCATCCAGTTCCTTGCTTGCACCGCCCGACAGCGCCAGGATCGGATCCCCGATTGCCACCGTGCTCCCCTGGCTTACATACACAGACAGAATCTTGCGGGTCTGGCCCGGCGTGGAAACAGCGTTTTCTTCATCTGCTTCATCATATACCACGGAAAAACTCTCGTTGGCTTTTACCGTACCGCTGGCTTTGATGGCGCCGGTGATAGAGTCATATCTGGCATACTGTGCGGAAACCTCCGGCAGTGAGTAATTCAGAATGGTATTGGAAAAAAAGGTAAGCAGCAGCAGAATCACGAGAAAGATAATGGCAACATTTTTGATCCATGCTCTGCGGGATTTGGCTTCCATGTATTTGATCCTCCGATTTTTTCTTGGAAATCTCTGCGTTGTTATTACCCCTTAACCGATGCGGAATAGGAAATCCCATCGATCAGGTATTCTTCACTGTACAGGAACAGCAGCACCGGCGGCACCATGTAAATTACCGCGATAGCCAGAGCCACCCCTGTATCCCCCTGGTTGATCCTGGACAGGAATACGGACAGCGGATACATTTCCGCGTCGCTCAGCAGAATCAGCGGCTGTTCCACCATGTTCCAGTAGTCGATGAATACCAGAATGGCTACGGAATACAGCGTGGCACGGCAGAGCGGCATATGGATTTTCGTGAAAATCTGCCATTCCCCCGCTCCGTCCAGCTGTGCCGCTTCCACCATGGCAGAAGGAATCCGGCGCATGTACTTGGTCAGAATGAAAACAGAAAAGGGAGAAAAAATCCCCGGCAGTATGATCGCCCAGCGGGTATTCAGAATCCCCAGAGCGCTGTCTACGATATAATTCGGTACCAGTGTCACCTGATAGGGCATCAGCATCAGAATGATGTAGACAAAAAACACGATCGACCGGAATTTTGTCTCCACTCTGGCAAAGGCATAGGAGGCACCGGATGCTACCGCCAGCTGAAAGAGCACGATCGGCAGTACATAGAAAACGGAATTCCAGAATTTCAGCAGGTATTCCGGGCTCTTCAGAAGAACGGTGGAATACTGGCTGAAGCTCACTTTATCCGGGATCAGCTGCAGGTTTACCCGCTCGCCGATATACACCCGGCCGCCGTCCCCCGCTGCTCCGAGACCGGAAAAAACCTTCCCGTAGTTGGCGCTGATTTCGGTGGTGGACATGAAGGAGTTTGTGAAAGTAAATACCGTGGGAAACAGAAACAGATACGCAAACAGCACCAGCACCAGCATGGCTGCAATCAGAAATAGCACACGCTTCGGCGTCAGTTTCTTTTTCCCTTCCTTTTTCACTGGGATATTCAGTCTTGCGTCTGTCATTCTTCGATATCCCTCCCGAGGCGGTTATCCGCCCACAACAATATGCCGATGATCACGATCATGATCAGACTCAGTATGATCGCCGCACTGGACAGCTTCTGATAGTCAAAGTTCCGGAAGGTGTTGTTCATGAAGTGCTGCAGGGTGTACATGGAGTCATACGGGTAGTCACCGGTGAGAAGATACACTTCCCTGAACACTTTGAAGGAGTTGATCAGCGACATGATGGTCACATAGGAAATGGTGGAGGCGAGATACCGCAGCTTGATCATGAAAAAGCGTTTTGCAGGGCCGCATCCGTCCAGCATGGCCACTTCCTGGATATCTTTCGGTACTGCCGCCAGTGCGGACATGAACATGATCATGTTATATCCGATATTCTTCCACAAAAACAGCAGTACCACAACGATATAGCCGTATTCGGATTTCATCCATTCCACAGGCTGAGCACCGAAGAGGGACGTTATATCATTGATTACGCCGTTATAATCAAACATGACCTGCCAGATCAGTATGATAGAGGCGGCTGGGACTATCATAGGGGACAGAAAAATGGTGCGGAAAACGCTCTTTCCGGGCAGATTCTGTTCCAGCAGCACAGCCAGTCCCAGTGACAGGACAACCGCAAACGGTACGGCTGTGACGGAAAAGAGGCCCGTATTCTTCAGCGCCAGCCGGAACGCATTATTGCTGAACAGCTTGGTGAAATTCTCCAGTCCCACAAAATTGGCGTTTGTGGTATTGTCGATCAGTGCGTAAAATATCACGACCGCAAAAGGAAGTATGTAAAAGAACAGTACACCGGCTATGCTCAGAACCATATACGGCATGGTAAAAACCCGTTCCTGCCGCTGACGGTTCCAGAATCTTCTTTTCTTCCCCGGATCACCGGCGGCTTTCTTTTTTTCTGCCGTCTGTACAGGCGAAGATTTTTTCAGCCTTTCCGTCTTCCGGGGTGATGTACCGTTTTCTCTGGGATTTTCTTGTTTCATGACAGTTCTTCGCTTTACTACATATGTTTATATTCTATGACGCTGCAGAGCGGAAAAAGTTCCCGTTATTTTTCGTTTTCTCAAACGATTTCCGCAGTTTGTCAGACATGCCATCCATCCAGTCCGCTCCGTTCCAGTGCTCCCAGAATCCGGCGGTACAATCCGCGTCTGTCCTTGTCATAGGCTCTGAGATATTCTTTCATATTTGCCCGTTCCGTTTCTCCGTCAGCAGGACAGGGATTCCGGTATACTGGCAGATCCATAACCTGCACCAGCCGCCGCACATCGGACTCTTCCGTATAGATCAGCGGACGGATGACCGACAGCTTTGTATCCGGATATTCCGTCACCGGCATGAAGCAGCCGATCTTCCCGGTCTGCATCAGATTCAGCATGAATGTTTCCACCACGTCGTCCCGGTGATGCCCCAGCGCCAGCCGGTTGGCACCCATATCCTGACAGGCAGCACATAAGGCACCTCGCCGCAGTTTGGCACAGAGAGAACAGGGTGCTTTTTCTTTCCGTTCTTCGAAGACAATCTGCGCAATCCGGGTTTCTTCCACCCGGTATTCCACATCCAGACGATCGCACAGGCGGACAAACGGCTCATAATCCGCAGCAGTCTGCCCCGGAAACCCGGGAGACACCGTCACGGCGCATACCGAAAACGGTACCGGGTAGAAACCGGACAGTGCCGCTAGAGCCACCAGCAGAACGGTGGAGTCCTTCCCGCCGGACAGTCCTACAGCGATTTTGTCTCCCGGCAGGATCATTTCATAGTGCTCTGCCGCCTGCCGGACACGACTGAGTATTTTCTGCAGTTCTTTCATGAATCCGTGAACACCGGTCAGTACCGGTTCATATACTTTCTCTGAAACGATTTTTACACTGTGAGGTATCTGTATGGCTGTCAAAATCTACATCGATCAGGGACATAACCCTGTCAATCCCAATGCGGGGGCGGAGGGCAACGGCTACCGGGAGCAGGATCTTGTGTATGAAATCGGGCAGCGGCTGTCGGAGATTCTGCGTGCCAACGGACTGGAGACCAGATTGTCACGACCGTTTCCCGACACCCAGTTGGGTACATCCACCGCTACTTCTCTGGCAGCCCGTGTGAATGACGCAAACACCTGGGGGGCGGATTATTTTGTCAGTCTGCACACCAATGCTTCTGTCTCCTCCACAGCCACCGGTTCTGAAGCCTATGTCTTCCGCACAGGTACAGCCGCCTCTGCGCTGGCTGAATCCATTCTGCGTCAGCTGCAGTTTGCTACAGGTCTTCCCAACAGAGGGGTATTCGCCCGGCCGACCCTGTATGTCCTGCGGCGTACCCGTATGCCTGCCGTTCTTGTGGAATTAGGGTTTATTTCCAATCCTTACGATTCTTCCCTGATGGCAGAGCAGCCGGCATTGTTCGCAAACGGCATTGCCAATGGGATCCTTGCCTATCTCGGCCTGCTGTAAAAGAACTATTATTCTTCCAGTAAATCCGGACGCCGCTGCCTGGTCAGCTCCAGTGATTTTTCCGCACGCCATTTTTCTATATTGGCGTGATGGCCCGACTGGAGCACCTCCGGCACACTTCTGCCCCGGAAGGACACAGGACGGGTGTACTGTGGGTATTCCAGCAGATTTTCAGAGAAGCTCTCGTTTTCATAACACTCCGGCATTGCAAGCACACCGTCCACCAGACGTCCCACACAGTCTGTCAGGATACAGGCAGGCAGCTCGCCGCCGGTCAGCACGTAATCGCCGATGGAGATCTCCTCATCCACGATCTCCTCGATGATCCGTTCATCCACCCCTTCGTAATGTCCGCACAGAATGATCAGATGGTCATACTGCGCCAGCCGTTTCGCTGTATCTTCACACAGCACTGTTCCCCGGGGAGACATATATACCACATATGTTTTTTCCGGTTTCTCCGGTGCGGGACGCTCATCGATCTCCGTATCCGGGATCAGATCCAGAGCCGGATCAGGTATGCTTCTTTCTTCCGGCGCGCCTTTGTCAGCCAGCACTGCTTCATAACACCTGTAAATGGGGGGAGCGGCCATCAGCATGCCTCTTCCCCCACCGTAGGGCGTGTCATCTACCCTTCTGTGTTTGTCCCGGGAATAATCCCGGATCTGCCAGGTACGGATATCCAGGATCCCTTTATTTCTGGCACGTCCGATGATGCTTTCCGACAGAATGCGGTCCACAAAATCAGGGAAAAGGGTCATGATGTCTATTCTCATAAGTCACGCATTCCTTCGATCAGTTTTACATATATGCCCGCTTCTTCCCCCTCTGTTTCGATCCGGAGAATAAACTCGGGAACACAGGGAATCATAAAGGATTTTTCTTCATTTTCGCGTACCACATACAGATCCTGCACCCCGGAAGTGATCACTTCTTCCAGCGTTCCGTATGTTTCGCCGGAAGCTTCATCCAGCACGGGAAGACCGATGATATCCGCAATGAATACATCTCCTTTACGGAGCCGGAAATCCGCTCTGTCGGCATACACCACAGTCCCCTTCAGCGGGATGGCGGCGTCCAGTGTATCGATACCTTCTATAGCAGCCAGCACCATGGTCTTCTGCACGGAAGCACGGGTTATGGTCCATTCCGTATAGGTGCCGTTTTTTTCTTTTTTGTACAGTCTGCGGAGACGGGCCAGTGTTTTCGGAGAATCGGCATAACACTCCAGCCGCACCATTCCCTTCACGCCATGGGTACCCACGATTTTTCCGCATTCCAGGTATTGTTCTTTGGGCATATTTCCTCCGTTTCGGATACAGTTTTTCTAATAATATAAAGTATACCACAAACCGCTGCGGATTACAAGACAAATGACGGTATTTTCGTAGCGGAAGTGTTTAATTTTTCTTTAAGCAAACAGAAAAACTGCACCCGTATTTCTGCGGATGCAGTCCTTGGTTTATTCTTCAAACAGCGGTGTGGAGAAATACCGTTCTGCCGTGTCCGGAAGCACCGTAACAACGGTTTTTCCCTTCCCCAGTTTCTTGGCCAGCTTGATGGCTGCTGCCACATTGGTGCCGCTGGAAATACCGCACATGATCCCTTCCCGGGAAGCCAGCTGCTTGGATGTCTCAATGGCTTCTTCATCCCTGATAATGCAGATATCGTCTATGATATTCTGGTTCAGGATTGCCGGGATGATGCCGTCGCCGATACCCATTTGCACATGGGTACCTATGGAACCGCCGGACAGGATCGCGGCATGTTCCGGTTCCACCGCCCAGATCTCCATACCGGGATTGGCCGCCTTCAGGGTTTCGCCGATGCCGGTGATGGTCCCTCCGGTGCCGATGCCGGAGCAGAAACCATGGATAGGGCCGTTTACCTGTTCCAGTATTTCCTGACCGGTCACTTCTCTCTGCACAGCTACATTATTGGGGTTTTCAAACTGCTGCGGTACGAATACTCTGGGATCTTCCGCCTGCATACGCAGTGCCGTAGCCAGACATTCTTCGATGCAGGCCCCGATATTGCCATCGTCATGGATCAGAACCACTTCGGCACCGTAATGCTTCACCAGCTTGCGACGTTCTTCACTGACAGAATCGGGCATGATGATGACGGTTTTGTACCCTCTCACAGCGCCTACCAGTGCCAGACCAATACCCTGGTTGCCGCTGGTAGGTTCCACGATAATAGTATCGGGACCGATCTTTCCTTCTTCTTCTGCCGCACGGATCATATTATATGCGGTACGGGTCTTGATGGAACCGCCCACGTTCAGACCTTCAAATTTCACCAGTATTTCCGCACCTTCCGGATCTGCCATATGGGTCAGCCGGATCATGGGTGTGTTGCCAAGTGCGTCAAGAATTGTATTATAAATCAATGTTCTCACCTCATCTCCGGAATATTATACCAAAACATCTGATCAAATGCAAGTAGTACGAAGGATTTCTTTTGACATTCTTTTCCGCCGGGATCGATTTATTCATAAAATCATGCTATACTATAAAAAACGATCCATCCGAGGTATAGTATGACACTGATCGAATTTTATGACAAAGTTCCGGCTGACAACATCATAGCCGCACTGGTCCTTCGTCCGCGCAGAATCGTATTTCTGGGCCAGGACCGTACCGGTATATCGGAGCTTATGCCCCGTATCCGCCGTATCCTGACAGCTCACGGTATCCGCACCTCCCTCACCATGCGGATCCTGCAGCCGGACAGTCTTTCCGCCGTTCTGGAAACCATTGAAGATCTGCTCACGGAAGATGATGAATTTGTGTTTGATTTTACCGGCGGTGATGACACAGCGTTGGTAGCTCTCGGTATGCTCTTCCGGATCACGGATAAAAAAACCGGCGTGTTCCGGATGGACTGCCGTACCAGACAGGGGATGCTCTACCGCTTATCTCTCCGGGACAGCAGCTTTACGGCACTTCCCTTTGACGGAACAGATGCCGTAAATCCGGTACAGCTGAGCCTGCGGGAGAATATCCTGCTGTACGGCGGACAGATCCGGGAAGAAATGGTAAACGCCAACACCGCTGCCGGTCATCCTTTTACAGAGGACACATTCCGGGAACTGAACCGGATGTGGAAACTCTGTCAGTCTGACTGCGGTTTCTGGAACAGCCAGACCGGCAAACTGGGCGGAGCTATCCGTCCTCTGCCGGAAGACAAATCTGTATTCACCCTTGCCGCCAATATGCGCGGACTGGATGAGAAGTTTCTTTCATCACTGGTGGATGGCGGTTTTATCCGCATGGAAGATCACGTCAAAAACGGTTTCTGGAAATGCACGTTTTCCAGTCCGTATGTCCGGGACTGTCTGACCAAAGCAGGTACGCTGCTGGAATACAAAACATACATGACCGCCATGTTTTCCATGGATAAAGAAAACCGCCCCTTCTTTACGGACGGCGGCGCCGGTGTAGTGATCGACTGGGCGGAACCGAAACAGAAAGCTTCTGCAAGAACAGGCGCATCCAGGAAAACCCCGCCGCCGGTGACGACCCGTAATGAGATCGACACCCTGCTGATGCGGGGTATGACGCCGGTATTTATCTCCTGCAAAAACGGAGAAGTGGTCACCGATGAACTTTACAAGCTCGGTACCGTTGCGGGACGGTTCGGCAGCCGGTATGCCCGCCGGGCGCTGGTGGCTACCGCTTATTTTGACAAGGACGACCGGAATTATGCCGGGGACGGTACGGTTGCCCATCTGCGCAGCCGTGCGGAAGATATGCACATCACGCTGATCGAAAATGCGCACCGGATGAGCGATACGGAGTTTGCCGCGGCTCTGCAGAAACTCTGCGCAGAATAAGGACAGGAAAACCGGCTCTTTCACACGGTTTTGGCTTCAGTTTTATGCCAGTCCGGGAACCTGCCGCAGGACGATATCAAAAATACGGGCGCATTCGATGGTGGAAGCCGGAGGAATCACATCGGATGTGCACTTACCTTCACGGATGCATCGTACCGCTTCAGCAGCCTCGAAGGTAAAGCCGTTTTCATAGAGCTGCCGAAAACGTTCTGTTTCTGTCAGGTTGTCATCATAAAGGATGCAGGTATTCCCTCTGTGGGTAGTGGGAATTTCGATATACCCATTTGTGCCGTTGATCACGGTCGTTTCCTGAACATTGCAGGAGATCAGGCATTGCACGGATGCGTCGCAGGTGGGATAGCGGAGCAGCATGGATACGTTTTCATCCACACCGGTAACCGGATGCTTCCGCCACATGGCAAGGCAGGTTTCCACCGGCTCTCCCACCAGCCAGGAAATGATCTCGATGGGATACACACCGATGTCATACAGGCCGCCGCCGGCCAGAGCCGGATTATACAGGCGGGTTTCGTACCGATCGTTGCCTTTGAACCCGATCACCGAACGGATGGATTCAATCTTTCCGATTCTGCCCTCTGTGATCCATTGTTTTGCCTTCTGCAGGTGCGGCAGAAACCGGGACCACATGGCTTCCATCAGAAACACGCCTTTCTGCTGTGCCAGAGCGAAAATCTCCGCCGCTTCCCCTTCTGTCAGAACCATGGGCTTTTCACAGACAATATGTTTTCCGGCGGCGATGCAGGCACGCAGATTTTCTCCGTGAAAATTATGGGTGGTGGCGATATACACAGCGTCGATATCGGGGTTTGCCAGCATTTCCTCATAGCTTCCGTACCACAGAGGAATATTCTGTTTTTCCGCAAAGGCAGCGGCCCGTTCGGCTGATTTGCTGCCCACGGCGATCACTTCTGCGCCTTCTGTCAGGTCGATGGCATTTTTGAATTTCACGGCGATTCCGCCGGCACCTAAAATGGCAAAACGGATATTTTTCATGCAGTACCTCCATCATATACAGTTACAGTATAATGACAGTATATCGAAACAACATCAAAAAAATAAAGACAGGATTTGTAAATTCTGGTTTTTCTGGATCTTTACTGCTTTTTAAGGAAATCTTAATCCTTTCCCCACTGTCATTTTAAGGTTCATCTGGTATACTTTCCGCAAGAAACACTACTGTTTTGGAAAGGTATCCTCATGAAAACCGTTTATCTTCTGCTGACCAGATCCGCTACCATTTTCTCCCGGGTCATCCGTCTGTTCACCGCCGCGCCTTATACCCATGTTTCCATTTCCGTTGCTGAAGATCCGGATGCTTTTCTGGCGGATCCACGCAGCGGTTTTTATAGTTTCGGACGCAAAAATCCGTATCTGCCTTTTCCGGCCGGTTTTATCCGGGAAACCCGGGACGGCGGGTATTTCCAGTGTTTTCCCGACACCCGTTGCATTCTGCTGGCGCTGGATGTGCCGGACGCGAAATCGGCGTGCGTCTGCAGAAAATGGAAGCCTGTCAGGGGATCTATCACTATACCCTGCTGGGTGCCTTTCTCTGCGGCATCGGCGTCCGCTGGGAAAAACGCAGACGGTTCTTCTGCTCCCATTTTGTAGGAGATCTGCTGAGCCGCAGCCATGCCGCCGCACTCCCAAAACCGGCCTCTCTGATGCAACCCGCGGATTATGTTTCTCTTATGGGAATCCGGGTGATCTACAGCGGATCTGTAGGGGAACTTTTCCGGCAGCCGGTCTGTACATTCTGAAGAAGAAAAACTGTTTTCCCCTTCTTGCATTCCGTACCGATATGTGGTATACTGTTTCCAGAACAATATGTGAGGTATCGGTATGGAACTGTTTACAGGACTGGAAGCAGGTCGTCCCGGACATGCAGAAGGACGGCTTGCCAAAGAAATGCGGGTTTATGACCTGCTGGACACACTGGGAATCCCCTATTCCCGGGTGGATCATGAAGCGGCAAAGACCATGGAAGACTGTCTGGTAGTTGATGAAACGCTGGGCGTTGCCATGTGCAAGAATCTGTATCTCTGCAACCGGCAGAAAACAGATTTTTATCTGCTGCTCATGCCCGGAGACAAGCCTTTCAAAACCAAGGAACTCTCCGGTCAGCTGGGCGTATCCCGTCTTTCCTTTGCGGAAGCCGAATTCATGGAAGCCTTCCTGGATATCACGCCGGGTGCGGTCAGCGTTATGGGGTTGATGAACGATTCGGAAAACCGTGTTCGGCTCCTGATTGACGCGGATCTTCTGAAAATGGAGGATATCGGCTGCCATCCCTGCGTGAATACAGCCAGCATCCGTCTGACCATGGCGGATCTGACCGGAAAGTTCCTGCCTGCCGTCCATCATGAATATACAACGGTATCATTAACCGGGGAGGGTTGATATGACAAAAATCTGGACACCTGCCGAACGGGTAATCACCGCACTGACACTGGGACAGCCGGACGAAATTCCTACTTTTGAGCTGGAATTCCAGCTTTCCATGGAATTCTTCGGCTATGAGCTATATGACGACAGACTGGCCCACAACAACCGAGACAAGTATTCCCCTGCGGAAATCGAAAAGTTTTCCATTGATCTGGCCGACAGATATGCCCGCGTATACGGAACGGGTACGGCCTACGATATCGGCGGTGCTGCTCTATCCGGGGATCCCGAAAAGGATGCCAGACCGGGGCTGGATTACGGGATCATACCCATCTATTCTCCGGAATGGTGGAATGTGGATGCCCTTTCCACAAAGGTATTCCGGAAACGGCTGAGAGAGCATTTCGGCTCCACCCGTCTGTTCGGCGGTCACGGAGACGGCACTTTTGCCATTCCCGACGGCAACGGGATGTATGATTTTGCTTACCGCACGGCGGACGATCCGGAAGGACTGCTGGAAGAAGCACAGCAGATGGCCACCCGCGCTATCGAAGCCAACAAGCGGCAGAAGGAAGCCGGTCTGGATGTGGCTCTGCTTTGCGCTGACTACTGCTACAACTCCGGCCCGTTCCTGTCTCCCGCCATGTTCGATGTATTTATCACACCTTTCCTGACCCAGATCTGCAAAGCGGGCAGAGAGGATGGGCTGTACCTGATCAAGCACACCGACGGGAACATTATGCCTATTATCGAATCCATGGTCTCTGCAGGCCCTCACGCCCTTCACTCCATTGACCCCATGGCCGGGGTGGACATCCGGGAAGTGAAACGGCTGTACGGCGACAAGGTTGCGCTCTGCGGCAATGTACACTGTGCGGCCATGCAGACCGGTACGGAACAGGATGTACGGGAAAGCGCGGAATACTGTCTGAAATACGGCGGAGCGGGCGGCGGATACATTTTTGCCACCAGCAATGTGCCCTTCAAAGGAATGCCGCCGGAACGGTATCAGCTGGTGCTGGATATCTGGAAGGAACACCGGAAGTACTGATCGCTGCGCAACGGGTTTGTTTCCGGAACAAAATCAACAATATTTTCTGCACCTGCAATCATAAAACCTCTGACCTGTTACGTGATCAGAGGTTTTCGTTTTTTATAATATTTCTACCAATTATTCTTTGTGTTACCAGAAACTGCAAGGGAAACTGGACGGTAAATTGAAATTTGTCAATCGTTTCTTCCAGTGCCGTCAAATGCATTTCGCTCAACATAAGCCATCATTGTATTATTTCTCCAGGCGTGTCCTAACAATAGCAACAACATAGCGGCTGCAGCGAGAATAGGTAATCTAAAAATAATACTCACTACAAGAACTGCGATAATTCCTATGCCCCAACAACTCATGGCTGCAATATGTTCTTTCAACCACTTTTTCTTAAAAAATGCTACCTTTTCCTGAAGAGTAAAGCTACTTACATTAACACCCTGCCTAAGATTTTCTTCTGCTGCGACTTTGTAATCGTCTTGCGTTCGTCTCTTACCGTCCAAAAGCTCGTCGATCGTAACGCAAAACAGGTTACTCATAGATAACAGCATCTCAGACGGCGGCAAATATGTTCCTGTTTCCCAACGTGATATTGTTTTGTTTGTTACGCCTAATATTTCACCCAACTTTTCCTGAGAAAACTCGTGTTCTTTTCTAAGCTGCGCTATAAACTTTCCTATCTGAACTAAATCCATTTGATTCACCTCCGAGAATAGTATAGCAAACTTTTCCTTTCATATCTTTACCATAAACAGCGAATGATTAGACATTGTATTTGAAATCGCATTTTGCTCGTCAGATTCTGATTCCCCGATGTATTATCCACAGTTCAGCAATACAATATCAGATCAGGCCTTGTATTACAGGCTTCATCCGGACAAATCGGTCGGCTTCTCCCACGGGATCCGTACACATGGTATACAGTCTGTCCGCTTTTTCCAGCCATGCATACTGCTTCTGTGCTTCCGGCGGCAGCTTGTCCCGGTCGGCAGGTTTTGTCAGGATGGGAAATGCCGCTGTCTTCCGGCGCTCTTTCAGGTATTCTCTTCCCTTTGCATTGGCGGCCAAAAGTATCGTATATTCCGGTACAGGCAGCATATCCGGTTCCGGAACGGCAGTCATGGCGAACAAAGCGGTACGCCGGACTCTGGCGTCTGTGTATTTTCTGGTGGCGGCTCTTTCGAAAAAGTTCTCTCCGTCCGTACAGGCACCGGCTGTTTTCAGCAGTCTTCTGTACAGGCCGCTTTTTTCCCCGTTTTCCGCTTCTGCCGGAGCAAACAGACGAAAATACGTCCATGCCAGGGCAGCAAACCGGGACGGGCCGGTGAATACGGCATTCCGATACATCTCCGCCGTTTCTGCGGGGACATAAGGCGTGATGTCTTCTCCTGCTGTCAGTTTTTCCCGGATTTTTGTGGCACTGATCACGGTTTCGGTATGCGGCGTACGTTTCAGAGGAGTCGGTGTGATTCCGCATTTCTGCGCACGTATCTGACGCAGGTACCACACGGCCAGTTTGTCATTGGGTGCCAGGGAAAAACCGGCTTCTCTCGTCAGTCTGTCATGGAGAGCTGCCGCGCCCGTTTCGGGATCTGCCTTTTCAGCCGCCAGCATCTTTGTCCGGTACTCTGCCGAATCCATCCATTCCGCACAGGCATGCAGCATATCCCCTTCTCCCGTTTCACTGCCGAACGCGAGCACATCCGCGCCAAGACCTGCGGCTGCGGCAATCCCTCCGGCGGCAAAGGCTTCTCCCCCTGCGGCACACCAGGGATAGGGCAGTTCCACCACCAGATCCGCACCGTTTTCCAGCAGAATCCGTGCACGCGTGTATTTGTCCAGAACCGCCGGAATTCCCCGCTGGACGAAGTTTCCGCTCATGACAGCGGTGATAATTCCGTCATTTTGGGCGCGAACGGTATCAAAAAGGTATTTGTGCCCTCTGTGGAATGGGTTCGTTTCACAAATGATGGCGGTATTTCGGGTCATTTTTTGTTTCTTCCTCTGAATCTGTAAAAACTTCTTGTAAATTCGGATGAAATCCTTTATAATTATATACGTTGTGCAATGTTTTGTCAAATATCATTTTAGAAATCTTTCGGAGGAAACTGTTCATGAAAGTTCTTGTTGTAAACGCAGGGTCTTCTTCCCTGAAGTACCAGCTGTTTGACACCGCTACCGAATCCGTTCTGGCCAAGGGTATCTGCGAACGTATCGGTATCGACGGCCGCCTGGAACACCGCAAGGGTGAAGACGGCGAAAAGCTGAAGGTGGAAATCCCCATGCCCGACCACGCTGTGGCCACCGAAATCGTTATCAAGTATCTGACCTGCGCTGAATACGGCGTTATCTCCAGCATGGATGAAATCGAAGCCATCGGTCACCGCGTTGTGCACGGCGGTCCTTACTTCTTCGAATCCGTTCTGCTGAACGACGATGTTCTGGCCAAGCTGGAACTGTGCCGCGACTTCGCTCCTCTGCACACCGGCGCTCACATCATGGGTATCCAGGGATGCAAGGCCGTTATGCCTGACAAGCCGCAGGTTCTGGTATTCGACACCGCTTTCCACCAGACCATGCCCGAAGAAGCTTACACCTACGGTATCTCTGCTGAAATGGCTGAAAAGTATCACATCCGCCGTTACGGTGCGCACGGTACTTCCCACCGTTATGTAGCCCGCGAAATGGCCAAGCTGCTGGACAAGCCCGTAGAAGAAACCAAGATCATCACCTGCCACATCGGCAACGGTTCCTCTATCTCCGCTGTTAAGGGCGGCAAGTGCATTGACACCTCCATGGGTCTGACTCCCCTGGAAGGCGTTATGATGGGTACCCGCTGCGGTTCCATCGACCCCGCTATCGTTCCCTTCCTGATGGAACGGGAAGGCTGGACTCCCGCACAGGCTGACGCTTACATGAACAAGCAGTGCGGTTTCCTGGGCGTATCCGGTATTTCCTCTGACAGCCGCGATATCGAAGCTGCTATCCTGCAGGGCGACAAGAATGCTCACCGTGCAGCATTTACGCTGGCTTACCAGATCAAGAAGTACATCGGTTCCTACACCGCAGCCATGGACGGCGTTGACGCTATCGTATGGACTGCCGGTATGGGTGAAAACAACACCGAACTCCGTGAAAGAGCCTGCTCCGGTCTGGAATTCTTCGGTATCAAGATCGACAACGAACTGAACGCCAAGATCCACCACCAGCCCAACACTGTGGAAATCTCCACTGCCGATTCCAAGGTTAAGGTATACGTTCTGCCCACCAACGAAGAGCTGATGATCGCTTCCGATACCGAAGAAATCGTTAAGAACCTGAACAAGTAATTCCATTACAATACAAAGCAAACCGTCCTGTTTTCCGACAGACGGTTTGTTTTTGTTTCGTGGTGTTTTTTTACCATTCAAGGACTATTTTGACATGAATTACGGAACATCTATTGCATCCCCTGTATTTTTTTGATATAGTAGAAACACAAAGTTTTTGGCAAAAGGAGGCCGCATGGAACTGTATCATCTGGATTTCCACTCCCTGCCTGTTATGACATACGCCATGTTTCATGAAACAGAGGCGTTGGATTTCCGGCACAAGCTGGATAAGCGTCATATCGAACTTGGATATATGCTGAAAGGATCAGGCACTGTGCAGGCGGAGGGCGGCAAGATTCTGCCGGTAACGCAGGACTGTGTCATAGTGGAAGTGCACGACCGTTATCACAGTTTCCGCTGTCAGAATTATCACAGCGAATACTGTATTCATTTCACTGTAAACTATTCCCTCCTGGAAGAAGGCGGCCTGATACTGCCCAGGGTTCTGCCGCTGAAAACACCTGACAACTCCATCCGGCAGAAATTCGCGGATCTGGCAGCTCAGTATGCAATGGTTTTGCGTTCTTCCTTGGCAGATGCCATGCTGCTGCAGCTGCTGGGAGACATCTCGGTTACTGCACAGCACCAGACAAAGGAACAGGTCTACAGTCAGGCATGGTATGTGCAGCGCATCAAAAAATATGTGGCGGAGAATCTGGATTCCGGACTGCAGTTCTCCGATATCTCAGACCACCTGAACATCACGCCAGCTTATCTCAGCCGTCTTTTTCACAAAGCCGAAGGAATCACGCTGATCACTTATATCAACCGGCTCCGTATGCAGAAGGTGGAAGATCTGGTTCTGCATCATAATCTCAGTCTGAAAGAAGCTGGAAATCTTGTGGGGCTGAACGATCCCAACTATGTGAGCCGTCTGTTCCGCCGTGTTAAAGGCTACAGCATCACCCAGCTCCGCCACCGGTACATCGAACAAACCTGCGGCATAAATAAATCGTCTAAAATTCCTGATAACACATAAAAGGAGAATATATTATGAAAATCTGCAAGATTACAACACTGCTTCTGCTGCTGTCCATGATCACCGGTATGGCAGCCGGATGCGGCGAAACCGTACAGGAAACAGAAACCTCTGCAGATACTGCGGAAACGGAAACCGCACCGACAGAGACAGAACTTACCACCGCTTTACCGGCGGATCTGGATTTCGGCGGAGAATCCGTGACCATCCACGCCAGAGGAGATGACGACAGTTTTCTGGAAGTATATACGGAAGAACTGAACGGTGATGTACTCAACGACGCCATCTACAACCGTAACGCAGCCGTGGAAGAACTGCTGAACGTGGATATCATCGGGTACCGCGGCGGCGGCTGGCAGACCTATTATAACGGCAACAGCGACGTACCCAAAATCAAGGCATCCATTACCGCCGGCGACAATGCATACCAGTGCATCTCAGGCTGGAACTCCCGTATTTCTTCCCTGGCTATGGAAGGCTATCTCCACGACCTGAATGACAAACCCTATCTGGATCTGGGACAACCCTGGTGGAACCAGACCTCCAGAGAAGGACTGACGATCGTTGGAAAAAACTTCTTTGTCACCGGCGACATCAGCTTCCTGACAACTCTGGGCGGTTCCTATGTGCTGTTCCTCAATGATACTGTAGCGGAAAACTACGGCATCACTGGTCTTGTGGATACGGTTCTGGAAGGCAACTGGACCATGGATGCCATGATCGAAGCAACTTCCAAGGTATACGATGACCTGGACGGTAACGGTACCATGAATGAAAGCGACCGGTACGGCTTTATCATCGACTACGATAACAGCGGCGACTCCTTCTACACCTCCGCTGATATTCACCAGATCGACGTGGATGAAAAGGGATATCCCACCTTTGCACCTCAGCAGGAACGGGTAAGCACTCTCTGGGACAAGCTTTCCGCCTATTATTATAACGGCAGTCTGGTAGGTTCCATGTACCAGAAAAGTGCAGACATCCAGTGTGATATGTTCAAGAACGGTCTGGCACTGATGATCCAGAGAGAACTGGACAATGCGCGCACCTATTTCCGCGACATGGACGACAGCTTCACCATTCTGCCCTACCCCAAGCTGGATGCGCAGCAGGATCAGTACTATACCAATGCCACCACCGGCGTATCCATCTGGTGCGTTCCTGCCGACAACAAGGCTGTGGATACCGCCTGTGCTGTGATGGAAGCCATGGCGTATGAAACCTGGAAGAACGTAACCCCCGCCTACTTTGAAACCTGTATGCAGGGAAAATACGCACGCAGCGAAGAAACCGTTGCCATGCTTGAACTCGTAAGAAACGGTGTTGTGGTAACCCGTGAATATATCTACAGCCCCTATTTCGGTTCTGCTGAAAAGATTATCATGAAGCTCTCCGGCGACGAGAATCTGCAGATTGCATCCTGGTATGCTTCTAATACACAGTCCATTGAACAAACGGTTGAAAACACTGTGGCTCTGCTGGAAGAAATGCAGTAAAAATACCCAAAAGACATGAAACGTCCGACCTCTGCCGGGCGTTTTTTTGCTGTCCGTTTCCATCATCGAATCTTTTGATAGATTTGGACATTTTTGATTTTTTCTGTACATACACACTTGCAAAATCCCCGGTTATTTGCTATAGTATAGGTATACCGTACGTATTTTCGTACAAAGGAGATGTTATCCATAGACTACCATCTTGATTTTCATGCTATACCGCAAGTAACATATTCTCATATTTATGAAGCTTCCTCAGTAGACTATACCCATATGCTCGGTGCAGATGTTGTTGAACTCTCGTATATTTATGAAGGATATGTATATGCCCAGGCAGAAGGAGAGGACGAAATTTATCTTCCGGCAAACAGCGTTCTGGTGGAAGTGCATGACCGTTTGCACCGTGTATACTGTCCGGAGCATTACAAGGAGGCCAACTGTATTTTCCGCGTACCTCTCACACAACTGCAGTCAGGGGGACTTGTGCTTCCCCGTTCGCTGACTCTGGATGGTCCGGACAATCCGATCAGTCTGTATTTCCGTCAGATGGTAACACAGTTTGCTGCTGCACCGAATTCTCCCGCAACAACAGCCCTGCTTTTTCAGCTTCTGGGGGAGATTTCCGCAGCCGCCTGTGAACAGCATCTGAAAAAAACACTGGGCGGCGAGCTGCACGTCCGGAAAGCAAAAAAGTATGTGGCAGAGCATCTTCACATGCCCCTGCAGGCTATGGACGTAGCTGCAGCTCTGGACATATCCGCAAGTCATCCGAGCCGACTGTTCCGCCGGAACACCGGAATGACCCTGATCGGTTATATCAACAGACTGCGGATGGAACGTGTAGAAAAGCTGATTCTTCTGCACAGTATGGATATCCGTTCCGCAGGAGAACAGGTGGGACTGTATGACCCTGCTTATGTCAGTCGGCTTTTTAAACGGATTATGGGATATTGTATCACAGATCTTCGGCAGAGCCATATACTTCATGGCAACTGAATCCTGCATACTATTATTTAATAAATCAATTATATACAAGAAAGGAATCTCTCATGAAAAAGCATCTTGCCACTCTGCTAGCTCTTCTGCTGGCTTCTTCTTCCCTGCTGGTATCCTGCGGGGGAGCGGAAAGTGCCGAAACAGAATCTGTAATCGATACTTCTCCTGCTGAAACCGAACCCGAAGACACGGCGCTGAAGAGTGCCCTTCCGGCAGATCTGGATTTTGACGGTGCCACTGTATTGATTCATGCCAGAGGTGATGACAACAGCTGGCTGGAGGTCCAGGCGGAGGAATCGACCGGCGAAGTTCTGAACGATTCCATCTATAACCGCAACCTGAAAGTATCTGAACAGCTCAACGCGGATGTCCGTGGTTACCGTGGTCAGGGCTGGGCTACTTACTGGGATTCCACCAGCGATATCAACATGCTCAAGACCTCCATCACAGCCGGTGACAATGCTTTCCAGTGTATTGCCGGATGGAACACTTTCATTGTGCCGTTGGCGCTGGAAAACTATTTCCATGATCTGTATGATGCTCCTTATCTGGATCTGGAAAAACCCTGGTGGAACCAATCTGCATCTCAGACGCTGACCATGGGTGGCAAACGCCATTTCGTTACCGGCGATATCAGCATTCTGACCATGCTGGGCGGCGCTTATGTTATGTTTGCCAACGACAAAGTCGCTGAGGACAATGGTATCGGTTCCCTTGCTGATATGGTCAGAGAAGGAACCTGGACTATTGACAATATGAGAGCGATCACCCAGATCCTTTACAATGACCTGGACGGCAACGGAACCATGGACGACAAGGACAGCTATGGATTCATTACCGACACCTATAACTCCGCCGACAGCTGGTACACGGCTGCCGATATCCATCAGATCGAGCTGGATGATACGGTCCTGCCTGTATTTGTTCCGCAGCAGGAAAAGGTTTCCGGTCTGATCGACAAGACCTTTGACTTCTGGCACAACGGCAGTGTTTCCGGCGCATACTGTACAGACGCAGATACCCAGTGTGTCATGTTCAAAAACAATCAGGCACTGCTGATCCAGCGGGAACTGGACAATGCGCGCACCTATTTCCGTGACATGGAAGACAGCTATACCCTGCTGCCGTTCCCCAAGTACGATGAACAGCAGGCAAACTACATTAGTGCTGCATATAACGGTGCCACCCTGTGGTGTGTTCCGGTTGACAACCCGGATGTGGACATTGCCTGTGCCGTTATGGAAGCCCTGGCGTACGAGACCTTCACCAATGTAACCCCTGTATATTTTGAGACCTGTCTCCAGACAAAGGTTGCCCGAAACAATGATACCATTGAAATGCTGACTATCATCCGTGACGGCTGTTGTCTGGACGTGGAATATCTGTACAACTCCGTTCTCGGCAAGACCAATCAGGTTATGCGTGATCTTGTTGTTACCAAGAAGAGCAACAATGTGGCATCCTGGTATGCATCCAACGAACAGAAGATCCAATCCACCATTGAAACTACCATTGGCACACTGCAGGAGATGCACTAATGGCGAGCGGAACCAACTACAATCTGATCGTTGTGTTTTCTCCGGATAAGACAAAACTGCTCATGTGCCGCCGGCTGAAGGAACCTTACCTGGGTTTATCCAATTTTGTGGGCGGAAAGATTGAAGAAGGGGAAGACGGACTGGATGCTGCGTACCGGGAACTTTGTGAAGAGACCGCTGTGACCAGGGAGCAGATCCGGCTGACTCATCTGATGGACTTCTTTTATGTTCTGACTCCCTGCCGTGTGGAAGTATACGTTGGCAGACTGAAAGAAGATACAGCAGTTCACGGGGATGAAAACAAACTGTACTGGTCGGATCTGGAACATGATTTCTTTGACATGACAAAGTATGCCGGGGAAGGCAATATCGGACATATTCTGGAGCATGTGAAGATGTATCCGGAGCTGCTGGACTGACGCAAAAAAGCGTAAGATACCTGAAAACGGGTATGCTTACGCTTTTTCTTTTGTATGTGCGTTCAGCCCTTGCGCATCATGGCTTTCACGGCATTTTCGTCCGGAGTCACGTAGGCTGTCCAGTTGGTATAGTACACCACAAATCCCGGTTTGGCCCCTGCCGGCTTTTTGACCTGCCGTACTTTCAGATAGTCCACCGGCACCATCACACCGTCGGACGCTTTGGAGTTGTAGGCAGCAATCATAGCCGCTTCCGTAAACGCGGTTTCCGTGGGTTCCTCTTCCCCGTCCTTGCAGCAGAGCACCACATGGGAACCGGGCTGGTTTTTCACATGGAACCACCAGTCGTTCCGGTCAGCCAGCCGGGTCGTCAGATAATCGTTGGCAAGGTTATTGCGGCCGCAGTACACGGTGTATCCTTCACTGGTTTCGTATCTTTGTATGGAGGGGGCTTTATTTTTCTTTTCGGTATAATTTTTCATTTTGGAAGCATAGCCGGAGTGATACAGCTCGTCCCGGATCTCCATCATTTCCCGTTCGGTTTCGGCACGGCTCAGGGAGTCCAGAACCGTATAGATATATGCCAGTTCTTCCTCTGCTTTTGCCAGCTGTTCGGTCAGATGCACCTTGGCAGCTTTGGATTTATTGTATTTTTTATAATACACCTGAGCGTTCTGGGAGGGGCTGAGCCGTTTGTCCAGGGGAATCTCGATGGTTTCACAGTCTTCGCTGTAATAATTCTCCAGCAGCACGGATTCCATCCCGCGTTTCAGCCGATAGATATTGGCTGTCAGCAGATCTCCCCACAGCTTGTATGTTTCCCCCTCTTCGCAGTCGGCCAGTTCTTCCTTCTGAATGGTCATCTTCCGGGTGATTCTGGCTTCCGCATTGGACAGCAGTTTGAAGATATCCCCTGCCCGTTTATGCAGCCTTTCCTCCCGGCTCCGTTCCTCGAAATACGCATCCACCAGCGTACCGTAGGAAGGAAATATTTCCGTCGTGACAGGCGCACTGTACTGTGTCAGGGAAATAAAACCGTATTCCGTGGGTTTGCCGTCTTCGCCCCGTACCAGAGTAGGTGTTCCCTCTCCGCTGCGGATGGTCTCCATCACATCGAAGAAATTTTGTGTCAGCGACCGCTCGCATTCTGCCATGGTGCCGCCGCTTCTGCCTGCGGAGCGATAAGCGATCTCTCTGGCAACCAGCGGTGCGATCCCGGCAAAATTGGCCATGATAAACTTCTCCGCCAGTCTTTCCGGTTCTGTGTCTGCTGCCAGCCGTTTGAATTCCCGTTCCTCCACCGTCAGAGGATCCAGTTTGTTCTGCCCCGGCGGCAGTTCATACTGCATACCGGAAAGCACCTGTCTTTTTTCGCTTGTGGTGAAATCGATGCTCTTCAGAACGCCGATGATCTTATCTTCTTTGGTGGTAATGATAATATTGCTGAATTTCCCCATGATTTCCGCAATGATATGCTTCTGCGTGGGAAATCCCAGGTCATCGTGGGTATCAAAGGTCAGCCGCGCCGCCCGTTCAAATCCCAGCTGTGTCACTTCCGCCAGTCTTGCCCCGGTGAAGTGTTTCCGCAGCATCATACAGAACATAGGCGGTGTGGCGGGGTTTTCCGGTCTGGATCCGGTCAGATGCATTCTGGGACCTGCAGAACCGGCGGAGATCAGCAGTCTGTGTTCCCCCCCTGCCGCCCGGAGCACCAGTACAATTTCTTCTTTCCCCGGCTGATATATTTTATCCACTTTACCGCCTGCCAGGGTCTCATTCAGTTCCCGGACGATAAAGCTGAGCATACCGGCATCAAATGCCATGATCCGTTCCTCCGTCAGTCTTCAGTATCTTCTTCATCGTTTTCTCTGGTATAGTATACCATGGGCACCACCCGGCTGTAGAGGGCATATCCCACCCGTTCGGCAGTGCGGATAGATGGAAGATTGTCTTCGTCGCAAAGATATTTCACGCCTTTGCCTTTCTGCAGGTAATACCGGGTCAGCGCTGTGACACAGGCGGCACCATACCCTCGACAACGGTATTCTTCCCCGCATTCCACATTCAGCTCAATCCAGTCCAGACCGCCGGTGGTATCATTCTCTATGATATCGTTGACCGCAGCAAAGCACACGATTTTTCCGTTTTCCCGGATAACGGTCATGGCATCGTCCGGGTTGGAGCCATCCATTTCAAAAGCATCCAGCTCCAGTTCCGCATCGGTTTCCCTGTCGGCATCGGTCAGAACAGTCAGTAGTTCTGCTTCCCGTTTCGCTTCCGGCAGATGTTCCAGATCAGCAGGTGTCAGACGGTACTCTCTGTGAGAGTGCATCATCATGTATCTGCTGTCGTAATCCAGAGATTCCATGACGGGAGCCAGTTTGTCTGCCAGCCAGGCAAGGGCTTCTTCACAGAGCGGATCCGCCCACTTTTCTTCGAATTCCCGGGCCAGTTTCTCGCAGAAGGAGTACACCAGCAGATCCTTTCTGCCGTCGGCAAACACTGTGATCTGCACCGGTACCGCAATGTGGTAATGCTCCTCTATAATGGATTTTTCGAATTCGATATCTTCCAGTCTGATCATGTTAATCCTTTCTCTCAGTCGTACAGTGCAGCTGCCTGTCCGTTGGCAATACAGATCACAAAATCCGCAGAAACTTCATCCAGTTTCCGTGCCGTTTCTTCCATGGATGGAAGGCCGAACAGGTTGGTCACATGGCGGTAATAATCATAAAACCAATCAATGCGCGAGGCAGGCAGGAAAGAAAACCGTACCTCTTCCCCCACAAAGGGCAGATCAATATCCTGCCGCAGCTTATCTCCGGCGGGACAGTTGATGTATTTCATTTCGATGCAGAGTGCTCCGGTTTCCTCAAAAGCGCTGCGCTGTTCCATCATGGCATCTCTGTCCATCAGGATCAGGCTGCCTTCCGGTACACTGCCGCTCCGGTTCCATAATTCTACAGAGCACTTTTTCAGCGGCGGCTGGATATTGTTGATGGCGGAAACCGTGTCGGCAAAACTCAGCAGTATGGGCGGTAGATCCGGCGTCTCCAGAGGATTCTCCATCCGCTGCCGGATACCGTCTACATACCGGGCATCCGTATCCATGAAAATCGTTTTGATATTATTATACTGCTTGATGAACCGGAACAGGTGCTGGAAAGCATCATAGGACTGTACGACTTCGTAATCCATGCCCACAACTATGTAAGGTGCTTCCGCAGCAGGAAGACGCATATCAAAATACACGGTATAGGTGCCCTTGGTCTGGTATTCTTCCTCGCTGGCACGGAACAAAAGAGGATACAGAGAAAAGAGGCCCGCTTCCGTGAAGAAAAGCAGCATCACTCCCTGCAGCAGCGCCGCCGTGCAGAAAAATACGATCCATCGCTTGGTTTTCATTCCCGAATCTCCCATCACAGATTGATACTCTGTATTGTACTGTATTTCCGGAAAAAAATCTATAGTTTTTTTTGAATAATTCTGTTTTGCCGGAAAAACGCTGCGAAAAAACGGTTCCATTTCCGCTTACCCTGTAGAAAGACCGAGATTATGAAAGAAAAAGTTACAAATATTCATAATTGGCAGTGGAATTACGGTTTGATTTATGCTATAATAGTATGGAATTTTTATTGTATAATCAGAATGGAGATTTATATATATGGCCCGTTTTATTGAAAAAGTGGAAAAACTTACCCTGCCGGTGATCCCGCTGCGGGGCATGGTGGCTTTTCCTTCCGTCCCAATCAATTTTGAACTGGAAAGGGATATGAGCAAAAAAGCCTGTGACGCGTCGCTGAACGCTGATATGTATGTTTTTCTGGTAGCCCAGAAAGATCTTCGCTGTGAAGTCCCGGAACGGAAAGATCTGTATACGGTAGGCTGCGTTGCAAAAATCAAACAGACCCTGAAAAAGCCGGACGGCAACATCCGCGTTGTGGCGGAAGGAATGTGCCGCGGGCATATCTCCCAGATGTTTTCCGAGGACGGCTGCCTGTTCGCCGACATTATTTCCAAGACCATGACCGGTGAATCCGCAGCCACTGACATCAAGGCGGAAGCCCTGATCCGGGAACTGCTGAACACCATGGAAGGTATGATCCAGTATCTGCCTCCTGTTTCCGATGAATTTCTGATCGCCGCCCGTTCCATCACCAATCCCGGTCTGCTGGCGGACTTCATCGCTTCCAGCCTGTTCGTACGCTATGATGACAAGCAGCAGGTACTGGAAATGACCGACCCCACAAGACGGGTGGAAAAAGCGGTTGTGATCATGGAAAACGAGATCCGTCTCCTGGAAACCGAAATGGAGATCCACAAAAAGGTCAAGGAACAGATCGACGAAAACCAGAGAGATTATTACCTCCGGGAACAGCTCAAGGTCATTCAGAACGAGCTGGAAGAAGGCGATGATGACGATTATTACGGGAAGATCAAGAGAGCCAAACTGCCTCAGGAAGTGGAAGAAAAGCTGCTGAAGGAACTCTCCCGGCTGCAGAAATCTTCTTTCGGTTCTCCTGAAGCATCCGTACTGCGGAATTATCTGGACATCTGTCTGGATATTCCCTGGAACAAACGCACTGCGGACCGGGTGGATATTGATGCTGCCAGAAAAATTCTGGATGCGGATCACGACGGTCTGAAGAAAGTCAAGGAACGGCTGCTGGAGTACCTGGCAGTAAAGCAGCTAAATCCGGATCTGAAGCATCAGATTCTCTGTCTGGTAGGCCCTCCGGGTGTCGGCAAGACATCTCTCGCTTCCTCTATTGCCCGGGCAATGAAGCGCAAATATGTACGCGTTTCCCTGGGCGGTGTTCGGGATGAATCCGATATCCGCGGACACAGAAAAACCTATGTGGCTTCCATGCCCGGCCGTATCATCACAGCACTGACCCAGTGCGGCTCCATGAACCCGCTTATGCTGCTGGATGAAGTGGACAAAATGTGCTCTGACGCCCATGGGGATCCTTCTTCTGCCCTGCTGGAAGTGCTGGATGCGGAACAGAACAAGGGATTCCGTGATCATTTCATTGAAATGCCTGTGGATCTGTCCGAGTGTTTCTTCATTGCCACCGCCAACACGCTGGACACCATTCCCCGTCCTCTGATCGACCGTATGGAGATCATTGAACTGAACACATACACCCCTTCCGAAAAACTGTCCATTGCAAAGAATCATCTGATCCCCAAGCAGCTGAAACGGCACGGTCTCAACAGACGGACTCTGAAGATCACAGACGATGCCATTGAAGAACTGATTCAGGGATATACCCGCGAATCCGGTGTACGTACGTTGGAAAGAGAGATCGCTTCGCTCTGCCGTAAAGCAGCCAAGAAGATTGTAGAAGAAAATCTGAAGTCCGTTGTGGTGAACAGGGAGACCCTGAAAGCACTGCTGGGCGGCCGGAAGTTTATCGACGAAGGCATCTCCGGAAAAGCGGAAGTGGGCGTTACCAACGGGCTGGCATATACAGAAGTGGGCGGCGATCTGCTGAAAGTGGAAGCTCTGCCCATGCCCGGTACCGGCAAGATCGAACTGACCGGCACACTGGGGGATGTTATGAAAGAATCCGCCCATATTGCGGTCAGCTACATCCGTTCCCATGCCAAAGAACTGGGGATCGCCGAAGATTTCTATAAGACACAGGATATACATATCCACGTACCGGAAGGTGCTGTGCCCAAGGACGGCCCCAGTGCCGGCGTGACTCTGACCACTTCTCTTGTCAGCGCTCTGTCCGGTATTCCGGTGCGCGGCGATATTGCCATGACCGGTGAGATCACCCTGACAGGACGTGTCATTCCCATCGGGGGACTCCGCGAAAAATCCACCGCTGCCTATACGGCCGGTATCCGTCATATCCTGATTCCCAGGGACAACGTAAAGGATCTGGAAGAAATCGATCCTGTGGTCAGAGAAGAAGTTATTTTCACGCCTGTATCCAAGGTTTCCGAGGTGCTGGACATTGCTCTGGTAAAGCCTTCCGCTCTGCCGCTGCCGAACAGTGAACTGCCCAAACCGGAAGAATCGGTTCCCGCAGTGGTAACCGGTACCGGTGAACCCACATACACCGCATTATAATCACAGAAAACAGGTAAATACTATGAAATGGAATCTGAACAACGCTGCGCTGCAGATGTCCGCCGGACTGCCGAAACAGTTTCCCGGTGACCGTCTGCCCCAGGTGGCCTTTTCCGGACGTTCCAATGTGGGCAAGAGTTCCCTGATCAACTCCCTTCTGAACCGGAAAAATCTGGCCAGAGTCAGCGGAGAACCCGGAAAAACCATCACGGTGAATTTCTATAACATCGATAAAAAGCTGTACCTGGTAGACCTTCCGGGATACGGTTATGCCAAGCGTACCAAAGAAGATCAGAAAAAATGGTCTTCTCTGACAGATGGGTACTTTACCAACAATCCCAATTTCGATTCGGTACGTCTGGTTTGTCAGCTTATCGACAGCCGGATCGGTCCCACAGATGACGACTGGGATATGCTGGAATATCTGACAGAAGCCCGGTGCAACTTTATTGTTGTAGGTACCAAATGCGATAAACTGAACCGCACGGAACGGAACGCCTTCGTGGATTTCATGAAGGAAAATATGCCGGAGGTTCCCTACATCCTGTACTCCGCCAAGGACGGTGAAGGCAGAGAGGATCTATGGAAAGCCATCACCGAAGCGGTGCTCAACTGAATTATCAATTCGAATACGGAAAGGATCTGCCATCGGCGGACATGAATCTTATGCTGCTGCATCCCTCTTTTGACGTAAATGAAAAGGGCCATCTGACCATCGGCGGTCTGGATACTTCTGCCCTCTCCGATACCTACGGTACCCCTGCCTATTATCTGGACATTGATGCTGTGCGCGCTATGTGCCGGATGTACAAAAACAATTTCGAAACCTGTTTCGGCGGTGCTTCCACTCCCATTTATGCCGGTAAAGCGCTGTGCATCAAAAAGCTGTACAGCATCATCGCCGAAGAAGGACTGATGGCAGACTGTGTCTCTCCCGGAGAACTGCACACAGCCCATGCTGCCGGGTTCCCCATGGAAAAAGTTTTCTTCCACGGAAACAACAAAACCGACGCCGATCTCCGGTATGCGCTGGAACTGGGCGTAGGTCACATTGTTGTGGACGGTCTGGATGAGCTGAACGCGCTGAACCGCATTGCCGGCGAAATGGAAAAAAAGGCTGTGGTTCTGCTGCGGATCACCCCCGGCATCGACCCCCATACCCACCAGAAGATCATCACCGGGAATGTGGATTCCAAGTTCGGGATGGCTATCCTCACCGGTCAGGCCATGGAATTTGTCAAAGCGGCTCTGGCGGCGGAACATCTCATACTGGATGGCTTCCACTGTCACGTTGGTTCCCAGATTTTTGATATCGCACCCTTCCGGGAAGCGGCTGAGATCATGCTGGCGTTTGTTGCCCGTGTGCGCAGCGAATGCGGGTATATGGCCGGTATCCTGAACATCGGCGGCGGTTTCGGTGTGCGGTATACCGAAGAGGATCCGGAAATTGATTATGCTGCCAACATCAGAGCCCTTGGCGAAGAATTCGATGCCATCTGCGCAGAACTGAACATTCCCAAGCCGGCCATCATGATGGAACCGGGCCGGAGCATCGTAGCGGCTGCCGGTGCCACGGTATACACCGTCGGTTCCGTAAAAACCGTTACCGGCTTCCGCAATTATGTTTCCGTGGACGGCGGCATGCCCGACAATCCCCGGTACACGCTGTACGGCTCCCGATACACCGTTGTGAACGCAGACAAAGCGGATGCGCCTGCGGATTATGAATGCACACTGGCCGGACGGTGCTGCGAAAGCGGTGACCTGCTGGCGGAGGGCATCTCCATTGCCAAGCCGGAAAGAGGTTCTCATCTGGCGGTGCTGGTGACCGGTGCGTACAATCATTCCATGGCTTCCAACTATAACCGGATTCCCCGTCCTCCGGTAATCTTTATCGAAAACGGACAGTCTTCCGTTGCTGTACGTCGTGAAACCTACGAGGATCTTCTGGCGCTGGAAGACTGACAACCAGTAAGGAGGCTTTTGTTTGTCTGCTATCCTGCAATCCCTCAGGGATATTCTCTATACCCTGCCCTGTATTCTGCTGGCGCTGACCGTTCATGAAGTGGCTCATGGCTGGATGGCTATGAAGCTGGGCGATCCCACAGCCCGGAATCTGGGCCGGCTGACGCTCAATCCTCTGAAACATCTGGATCCGGTCGGTACCATCTGTATGGTCTTTTTCCACTTCGGATGGGCAAGACCGGTTCCCATCAATACACGGTATTTCAAAAAACCCCGCCGGGATATGGCGCTTTCGGCTCTGGCCGGGCCCGTGTCCAACATCTGTATGGGTTTTCTTGGTGTACTTCTGTTCCAGATTTTTCTTACCGTCTTTCAGGCCCATCCCGCTCAGGGATTTTCGTTCAACATTCAGCTCTCTGTCCTGACGCTGCTGCAGTATTTTTACAGTCTCAATATTTCTCTGGCTGTATTCAATCTGATCCCCATCCCGCCGCTGGACGGTTCCCGGATTTTCCTGACCTTCCTGCCGCCCCGGTATTACTTCGGGATCATGCAGTATGAACGGTATATCCAGTTCGGCCTGATGCTCTGTCTGTATATCGGACTGCTTGACAAACCGCTGCGGTTTCTGGTAAACGGACTGGCAACGCTGATCTTCCGTCTGGTAGAACTTTTGCCATTTATCTGATATGGAAAACATTCAATACAAGCTGGATCAGTTCGAGGGGCCGCTGGATCTGCTCCTGACCCTGATTCAGAAACATAAAATCAACATTGACGATATCCCTATTTCTCTGCTTTGCGAACAGTATATGACCTATATCCGGGCCAATCTGGATATGGGACTGGAAGTGGCTTCCGACTTTCTCTATATGGCCAGCGAGCTGATGCTGATCAAAAGCCGGATGCTTCTGCCCCGGAATCCGGAAACGGACGAAGACCCCAGAGATTCTCTGCGGGATACGGTGCTGGAATACCAGCGTGCCAAGCTGGCTGCCGCGGAGCTTTCCGATCTGTTCAGCCAATTCGGCGGCCGCATGATCAAAGAGCAGGACGACATCGCTCCGGATCGGTCGTTCGTGGCGGATCACAATATTGCCCTGCTGCAGGCGGCTTTGATCCACGCTCTGACAGAAACCAAGACCGTTCCGGAAAACCGGGAAGCTGTGCTGGATCCCATTGTGCATCAGACCCATGTAGCGGTGCAAAGCGTGATGATTCAGCTGCTTGACAAGCTGCAGGACGGGAATCCGGTGTATCTGGACGACTATTTTACACATTCCGCTTCCCGTTCGGAAATTATCGCTAAATTCTTGTCTATACTGGAACTGATGAAAACCCAGACGGTGGGACTGCCCGAAGAATACTGGGAAACCGGCGAAAGCGGCATCCTGCAGCTGTGCTGTCATATCCCCATGCTCCTTCTGCGGATGCCGGACAAGGAACAGCTGGCCGCTCTGGAAGAATATGCATAATTTAAGTAAAAAGGACATTCGATGGATACACATCTGCGTGAGGGGGACGGAGCCGCTGCTCTTTCCCCGGAAGAAAATTTTGCAATTCTGGAAGCCTGTCTGTTTGCGGCAGGTCATCCTCTGACTTATGAAAAACTGGCGGAAACCCTTTCCCTTTCCGTATCTGCCTGCAAAGACCTTGTAGAAAAGTGGAAACCGATCTACAACAGCTGCGACAGTCTTCCCCGCGGGATACTGCTTGTGACGTTCCCGGACAGCTGTCAGCTTTGCACCCGGGAAGCGTACGGCGATTTTATCAAAGTGGCTCTGGGGATCCGGCGCAGCGGCAGTTTGTCCCAGTCGCTTCTGGAAGTGCTGGCTGTTATCGCTTACAACCAGCCTGCCACCCGTACTTTTGTGGATACGGTCCGTGGGGTGGATTCCTCATATGCGGTCAACGCCCTGATAGAAAAGAATCTGATCGAGCCCTGCGGCAAACTGGATGCCCCCGGCCGGCCGACGCTGTACCGTACGACGGAAGATTTTCTCAGGGTATTCGGACTGAACTCCCTGAGAGAGCTGCCTTCTGTGCAGGTGCGTAACGAAAACGGAGAAAAAGTAGAGATCGCTCCGGACACCTCCTTCCTGGATATGCCGGAAACACAGGACGCCTCTGTTGCAAATCCGGAAACTGATGCACCGGCAGACAATACCATTCCCCCGGAAATACCGCATAGGAAAACGGAATCAGCAGAAAACTGACCTGCAGTTTCTGTTTTTCCGCCAACAAAGGAGGTGCGCCATGGTTTTTCTGTGGATCCTTTTGGGATTGATACTTTTCATCGCCCTTCTGTGCGCGATACCGCTCCGGCTCCGCATCCGTCTGGATGAACAGTTCTCGCTGCTTGCCGGGATCGGGCCCCTGGTGCTCTTCCGGACACCCAAGCCTTTCAGACCTGTGGATCTGCGGGATTTCACCTACCGGAAACACCGGAAACGGCTGCAGAAAGAACAGCAGGCAAAGCTGAAAAAGAAGCAGAAAAAGAAACGGCTGGAAGATAAAAAGCAGCAGAAGAAAAACACGGCTGCTGCCAAGGTGGGGGAGATCGAAAAAACAGCTGCCGAAGCCGGGAAAAAGGAAAACAAGCTGGAAGGGATCCTTTCTCTGGTCAGTTGTGTACTGGACGGTCTGCCCGGCTTATTCGGCGGCTTCAAATGCCGGATTTTCCTTCTGGATGTGACAGCAGGCGGCAAAGAAGCGGCAGATACAGCCAGGAATTTTGCCATCCTGTCTCAGTCTCTTGCCTATCTGCTGGAATTTCTGGACAACAAGACCCATTTTGTCCGTCCCCGTGAGAATACTGTTGCCATCCGGGCGGATTTTCTCCTTGCCAAAACCCGTGTCAAAGCGGATTTCTATCTGCAGATCCGCATCGGACAGATTCTGGGGACTGTTATCGGTATTGCTTTTTCTTATATTAAGACCATGATTCGTGTTTCATAGAAACGGAGGACTCTGATATGGCAGAAACCAATAAACTCAACGACATGAACAAGACTTCTCTGGACAGCATCCGCACCATGCTGGATGCCAACACCATCGTCGGCGATCCCATCACCACCGCAAACGGCACTACGATCATTCCGATTTCCAAGATTTCTGTAGCCTATGCTTCCGGCGGTGTGGATTACCTGAAAAAGGACGCGCCCGTATCCAACGGAAAGCCCGTTTACAATAATTTCGGCGGCGGCGGCGGTACCGGTGTTACTGTGACTCCGGTCGGTTTTCTGGTGATCTCCCCCGAAGGCGGTGTAAGCATGCTGAACGTGAACAGTCCTACTTCCGCACCGGTTACCGATCCGGTTTCCTCCGTTGTCGGCCTGATTGAACGCTCCCCCGAACTGATCGACAAAATCAAGGGAGCTCTTGGTAAAAAAGAAGAAGACAGCCAGATCTGACCTGAATTACCGTCTTGCAGGCGGTATGGGCAGAATGCGTATGGTGCATACTACCGGCAGTTCCGATCCTGTTTCTGCAGGGTCTGCTGTAGGGAGGAATTATGAAATCACGTATTCTGCCTTTTTGTCTGGTTTTCCTGCTGTTTGTTTCCTTTGCGGCTTTTCCAGTATCCGCTCTGCAGGTTTCTGCCCGTTCAGCCGTTCTTCTGGAATGCGCAGGGGGAAATGTAGTTTATGAACAGAACGGTTCGGCCCGTATGCCTATGGCCAGTACCACAAAAATCATGACTGCGCTGGTTGCCATTGAAGCCGGAGATCTTTCCCGGACATATGCCATACCGGCGGAAGCTGTGGGTGTGGAAGGTTCTTCCGTTTACCTGAAAGCCGGTGAGCACCTGACCCTGGAGGAGCTGCTGTATGCCGTTATGCTGGAAAGCGCCAATGATGCGGCTGCCGCTGTTGCCTGTATTGTGGGAGGCAGTGTGGAAGCATTTGCCAGCATGATGAACGACAAAGCATCCTCACTGGGTCTTGCGGACACCCATTTCACCAACCCTCACGGTTTGGACGATGAAGCGCACTACACCACTGCCCTGGATCTGGCAAGGCTTACCGCATATGCACTGGCAAACCCGATCTTTGCAGAGATTGTTTCCACACAAAGGAAAACCATTCCGATGGATGACGGCGCAGGTACCCGTGTGCTGTCCAATCACAATCGTCTGCTGCGGCAATATGACGATGTTATCGGCGTAAAAACCGGATTCACCAGACACAGCGGCCGTTGTCTGGTTTCAGCAGCGGAGCAAGACAGTGTACGGCTGGTGGCTGTGACGCTCAATGCCCCGGATGACTGGCGGGATCACCGTGCGATGCTGGATTACGGTTTTTCCCGATACGAAACGGTCGTGCTGGCAAAACCCGGAGAGTTTACCGCAGCTCTTCCCTGCTCCGGTACGGATAGCGGTACTCTGACTGCCGTAAACCGGGAAGGACTTATTCTGGCGCTGCCCACCGGTACCGTCATTACCCATCTGATCGAGAGCCGCGGCATGTGGTTTGCTCCCGTAGAAGAAGGACAGATCGTCGGCCAGATACGTTTTTTTGCGGATGGACAGGAAATCGGTGTTCTGCCGCTTGTGGCTTCTGCTGCTGTGCCTGCACCTCCCCGCGTTCCGGGTCTTCTGGAAAGAATACTGAACTTTTAGAAACCATTTTATTGAATCATACAGGAAACTATCATCATGAGTGAAGAAATTCGACTGCAAAAATTTATCAGTGACTGTGGTATACTGTCCCGTCGTGCCGCTGAAGAGGAAATCAAAGCAGGGCATGTCACTGTCAACGGCGAAAAAGCGGAACTGGGTCAGAAAGTGGATCCCGTACACGATGTTGTCTGCCTTGGGCGAAAGCGGATCTGTATGCCCCTGGTGGACGGCAAACGGCAGTACACATACATTCTGCTCCACAAGCCGGTTGGATATGTAACTACCCTTTCGGATGACCAGGGACGTCCCTCCATCGCCGAACTTCTGAAGGGGACAAAGATAAGACTGTACCCGGTAGGGCGTCTGGATATGTATTCCGACGGTCTTCTCCTTTGTACCGATGACGGTGATCTGACCAACAGACTGACCCATCCTTCCCACACGGTGGAGAAGGTGTATCTGGCTACGCTGGCCGGGAAACTGACGGCGGAAGAAATCCGTGCCCTCGGTGAACCGGTGGAAATCGACGGACGGATGACCCGGCCTGTGGAAACCCGGAAAATGGCGGAATGTACCGTAAATCAGAAGCCGGCGACTGTGGTACAGTTTATTCTGTTTGAAGGACGCAACCGGCAGATCCGGCGTATGTGTGAAGCCCATGAGCGGAAAGTGCTGGCACTGACCCGTATCCGTATGGGCAAGATCGAACTTGGAACACTGCCTGCCGGGAAATGGCGTTATCTGACCGAGGCGGAAATTGCTTATCTGAAAGACATCAAGTGAGGAAACAATATGTTCGTAATCAAACCTATAGACGATAAAAACATTCAGGAAGAACTTTGCGGCGTTTGTCAATGTGCGTATCTGGCAGAAGATTTTGCCTATTTTGCGGCGGATCTGTCGGAGGACGGTTCCAAACTGCTGGGAATTCTGGGAATCTGTCAGTTTGCCCTGCAGGAAGACTGTGGGATCGTACACACGCTCCAGCCCATGCCGGGGACTTTTGATGAAGAAGTGATGATCATCATGATACGCACGGCTATGGAATTCGTACATCGCTGCGGCTGCAAAACCATGATACTGGCGGAAGGTGCCTGCGACACAGCCTTTGGTGAGAAGATCGGATTCCGGCTGACAGATGGACAATACCGTATCAATCTGGAGGAATTCTACAAGTCGCCCTGCTCTTTTCAGGCGAAACTGACGAAGAAAGATGAAAAGTAAGAAAATTCTGGTGATTCCGGATTCCTTTAAGGGAGCTCTGTCCGCTGCAGAAGCGGGCGAAGCTATGGCACGGGGGATCCGTCACGCACTGGCAGAACGGGAAATGACCAATGAAGTGCTTGTATTCCCTGCTGCTGACGGCGGAGAAGGCACGGCAGAAGCACTGGCCGCCGCCCTTCACGGAACGTTCCGTACCCTTCCTACCGTGGATCTGTTCGGACATCCCATGGAAGCCTTGTATGCCGAGCTGCCCGGAGAAATCCCCACAGCGGTACTGGACATGGCTTCCTGCTGCGGAATCGGCTTTGCGAAACAGTACGGGCCGGATCCCATGAAAGCTTCCACCTTTGGTGTAGGACAAATGATCTGTCTGCTGGCGGATATGCGCTACCGGCGGATTCTGGTGGGTCTGGGCGGCAGCGGTACCAATGACGGCGGTATCGGTGCACTGGCAGCTCTGGGGGCGTATTTCCGGGATGAAGACAGCAGAATGCTGATCGGTGCTCACGGTGGACAGGTACTGGAACGGATTGCTTCCGTGGATGTTTCCGGGGTACACAAGCGGTTGTCCGGTGTGGAACTGGTGCTGCTGTATGATGTGGCAGTTCCGCTGACCGGGGAATCCGGTGCTACGCGGATGTTCGGCCGGCAGAAAGGCGCAACACCGGAACAGCTGGACAGACTCGAAGCCGGGATGTGCCGGTACGCGGAGGTTTTACGGCAAGACTATGGTGCTGTGCCGGATGTGGATGGTACCGGAGCGGCCGGTGGGCTTGGCTGCGGACTGCATCTGGCCGGAGGAAGACTCTGTCACGGAGCGAGTTATGTGCTGGATACACTGGGCATCCCAGCTCTGCTGCAGGATACGGCAATTGTCTTTACGGGGGAAGGCAAGACGGATGTTCAGACTGCCAGAGGAAAGCTGCCGCATACAGTTGCTAAATATGCCGGAGCGGCCGGGGTACCCTGTGTGGACATCTGCGGACAGGCGGATCCGGTGGATGTGCTGTATGAAGACGGTATGACTGCCATTGTTTCCCTGGTGCACGGGTGCATTTCTGTGGAGGATTCCATGGCACGTACAGCGGAACTGGCGGAAAAAGCGGCCTACAATCTCACCAGAGTGTGGCTTGCTGGTGTAAAGAATCCGTGATTTTTTATATTTTTTATATTTCAGGGAACAAAACAACGCATGATGTCGTCTAATCCGTAAAAAGGAGGATGGTATCATGCGTTTTGTTGTTGCTTTACTGGCGATATTGTTAGTCACCGGATGCACCTCATCTCTGGAAATTTCGGACTATGGGGAACATCAGGAGAATGGTGTGGTGGAACCGGTGGATCCGTCCGCGGCAGAAGAAACGACCGCACCGGCCGGATCGGTGGTAATGACTGCGGAGTTTCCGGAATACCCTGTGGGGACGAAAGAAATCACACTGATTTACACCTATGTGGGCGAACCGGGATATTCCGCATTCTACGGACCTTATTATTGGGAAGCGGAAGTATATGAAAACGGAAAATGGAGGAAGATCCCCTTCAGGCCCAATGAAACCATACCGGATCTTGGCGGTGAACTTGGCAGCTCGGTTCAATATCCGGAAAGCAGCGAGCAGTCCTGGACATATGAACTGACCCGGCTGGATTATGAATTCCATCCCGGCCGGTACCGGATTCTGAAGGAGTTCGGCGGCGTGATGTATGCGGCGGAATTTGAGCTGGTGGAGGAATGAAAATAATGCTGTATACGGAACGGTGTATCCTGGTGCCGCTTTCGCCAGAACATATTCCCGCCCTGCTCCCCCTTTTCACTTCCACGGAAGTACGGCAGTATCTTGGCGGAGCAATCTCATCGGAAGCAGCAGAAGAAAAGATTCGTTTATGGATGATACAGAAACACAGTCGGTATTGGACAGTCTTTCTGAAAAATGGTGCCTGTATCGGGATTGCCGATCTGTCGCCACATCATGATCCGACAAAAACGGAATTATCATACCAGTTCCATCCGGCATACTGGGGGCAGGGGTATGCGTATGAAACGCTGTCTGCGATACTGGAATGGTGCCGGGGACGGTATTCCTCCGTGGTTTCGGAAACACAGGAGGCCAATGTACGTTCCTGTAGGCTTCTGGAAAAGTTGGGGTATCGGCTGATCGGGCGCCCTGAACGGTTTGGCGCGGTACAGAGACTTTATGAAAAGGAGATCACGGTATGAAAGAATTGCTTTCATTACTGGCTTTGGCAGCACTGCTGACCGGTTGTACGCCCCTGTCGCCATCGCCTCACGGAGATGTACCAAAGAGTGACACGGTTACTATGTCCACCCAGTTTCCGGTGTATGACAAGGATATCGACCGGATTCAGGTGATCATTGAAAACGGCGGAGAAACAAATCTGAATTACGGTGTAGAATGGGCAATGGAAGTCCAGCAGGGGGGCAGCTGGAAACAGATTCCTTATGCGGAAGGTTACGCATGGATCCAGCCCCTGATTTCGCTGATGCCCGCTGGTACATACAGTTATTATGTATCCATGGATATGCTGGATTACGACCTGAAGGACGGTACATACCGGGTAGTAAAGGAAATCTCCGGCGAGGTGTATACGGCAGAGTTTATGATCGGGGAATCCACAGTATCGGCAGACAGTCCCTTTGGCTATGTGCCGCTGGAAGATCTGCCTGCAGTATACACTCGTGAAAATGCCGCTGCAGACGGCGTGGTACTGATGCATCCGGACGGGACTTTTGAAAACAGCGACAGGATGGAGACATTCCTGAAGGACTATATCCGCGGGGTGGATACGCAGATCCGGTTTGCACATTATGAACCCGGTAATGAGAACGAACTGTCTCTGACCGATGTGACTGTGGATCGCCGCCTCGGCAGTACACGGATCCGGCATACCTATGACTGTACCCGGGTGATCTGCTACAATCCCTACTCTTATACCCATTATCTGCGGTACATAACAGTGGATGATTTTGGTCGGTTCTGGCTCTCCAACACACTGGAAACCGCCGAACATTCCGAGAATTCCGAGCTGCTGTATGAAATAAGTGAATTCTTCGGGAAGTATTCTGACTGGGCGGATACTGTCAGAGAATACACCCTGTCCACTTACAACGGTATCGGCGCATGGTCGCCGGACGGACTGCGGCTTGTGGAATCCAGCCGGGATGATGTACTGCACTTCTATGTGAACATCCGTCATGCAGAAGGCGGCGAGATCGGATATACGGCTAATCTTCTGGATGTGAAACCGGCTGAGCGGATCATCGATGTGGTCTGGCAGGACAATACTGTCGCGGTACTTGTCTGCAGCAATCAAATAGAGGGTGTACAATACTATGGCGGTGACGACACTTATACCTATTGCTTTTATGACACAGAGTCGGAAGAGCTTCTCCGTACTGTTGTTTCCGCTGAGGAATACCGTTTCGATGAGAATAGGAATCTCATCATCCCCCAATGAGCACAAAAAAGAACGCATCTCCTGCTGAAATCCCACGGGAAATGCGTTCTTTTGTTTTACAGACGGATTATATTCTCCGCATCATCAGGACTTGCGCAGCCTACACTTTTCAGCATCAGAGCTGCATACCGGTCAAATTCCGTGTGTTCAATCAGGCGGAACAGAGCTGCACACATATCGATCAGATCCTCTTCCCTGTCCTTGTCCGCCATCCATCCGATGGTCAGAAAACGCAGCAGCATATACACAGCACACAGCGCCGTATATTCCTGGGGCAGGCTTTCCGGTCGGTCCTGAAAAGGAAACTGCACAAAAAACATATGGTTCACCAGCATATGTTCAAAGAAGATTTCCCAGTCCGGAAATGTTTTTTCCAGATGTCCTCTGGCTTTCAGGTACCGTTCCATACTGCCGTCATCTTCGCCGAAGTAAGACAGTGCCGCTTCGCCGTAATCGTGAATACTGTGATGACGCTTATCCAGGAGTGCTGTCAGTTTCTCCATCACCCAGAGTCCGGACTGCAGGTGTTCCTCATCCAGGTCAGCTGCTGCACCGGGCATTTTTTCATTCTCTTCTTCCAGAATGGCTTTCAGACCGGCTTCATCCCCGCTCTGCATAATCGTGTCCACTTTATTCATCTGGTACCCCAGCTGCAGGATACGTTCCGGCAGGGGCATGGTTCTGTCCTGCAGGATTCGGATGAAATACTGCCGGATCTCCCATTCTTTGCCCATGGACATAAACCGGGCGGTTCGTTCCTCCAGAGCAGGCGGAACCAGTTTCAGTTCTTTTTCTATGAATGTAATCGGCTCTTTTCTGTGCAGGAAAAGCTCCAGTACCGCTTCACAGCTGGCAGCACAGGAACACTCAAGCTTCCCCCTTTCCAGCCGGATTCCTCTGGGATACAGGCGGCAGATATCCGGCAGAACATGTTCTCCGATCTCCGCATGGAGAGAACAGCGGCCGTCTTCCATCCGCATGGGACAGTCGCCGTCGTATCGGGGAGAAAACTGGGCATAATGCTCCGGAGACGGTCTGTCACACATATGGAGACCGCCGTCCAGCCGCCGACGCAGATCCGGAGAGCACTCCAGGCCCAGGAGGTCAAAATAGTTCTGCAGGGTTATGGAAACCGGCCAGCCCGTACAGCAGGCAGTGCGGCAGGCACCCATTTTACAGGAGAAATCAGGAAAATAATCGGGAATTCGAAAATAATGTGTTTCTATCATACAGAAACTCCGCATGCACAAGGCGTAGAATAAACGATTTCTGCGGATACCTGCTCCTTTTCAGGTTGATTATCAAATTGTCAGTTCCGTGTTTCCGATATCACCACAAAAAATCGCGGGAATAATTATAACAGAATCCCGTGTAAATTGCAAGATATTCTGTATATTTTTCCCTTTTGCACATAATTATTCACCCCACTTTTTTTCTTGTCAGTATTTTATATAAATTCACTCTGTCAAATTTTTCCGAAAAACCATGAAAATATGTCGCTTTTGCGGGATATACCGTTTTCACAAGGAAAAAAGTGTCTCCGAATCCGGGATTGTCCAAAATGAGGAAAGTGTCGAAAGATAATAAAATTCGTACCAAACGCCTTGACATTCCGGTATGGCAGGTGTATAATGACTTCGTAATGCGGCATAGGCACGGGTAAGTCTCAGGTGCCCATGCTCTTTTTACTTTTTGACATATTTCTGTATAGAAGGAGACCGTTTATGGCATCCGTTACCGAATACTTCGGCTGTCTTTCCTTTGACGATTCCGCCATGCGGGCCAGACTGCCCAAAGATACGTATAAATCTCTGAAAAAAACCATTGATGAAGGAAAATCTCTGGATATCAATGTAGCCAACATCGTTGCCAACGCCATGAAGGACTGGGCGATCGAAAAAGGCTGTACCCACTACACCCATTGGTTCCAGCCGCTGACCGGTGTGACTGCCGAGAAACATGACAGTTTTATTTCCCCTATCGGTGACGGCAATATCATTATGGAATTTTCCGGTAAGGAACTGGTACGCGGGGAATCCGATGCTTCCAGTTTTCCCTCCGGTGGACTGCGGGCTACTTTTGAAGCCAGAGGATACACGGCATGGGACCCTACATCCTATGCATTCATCAAAGGAAAAACCCTGTGTATCCCAACCGCATTCTGCTCCTACGGCGGTGAAGCACTGGATAAAAAAACGCCCCTTCTCCGCTCTATGGATGCCATCAACCGTCAGGCCAAACGGATTCTGAAGCTGTTTGATCCCAACACCGATGTTGCCTGTATCCGTCCCAGCGTAGGTCCGGAACAGGAATACTTCCTGGTAGACGAGACCATGTACAACCGCCGGAAGGATCTTATCTTCACCGGCCGGACGCTGTTGGGTGCCAGACCGCCCAAGACCCAGGAGATGGAAGACCATTATTTCGGTTCCATAAAGCCCAGGGTGGAAGCCTACATGCAGGAACTGGACGAGGAGCTTTGGAAGCTGGGGATCCTTGCCAAAACCAAACACAATGAAGCCGCTCCTGCCCAGCATGAACTGGCTCCGATATTCACACAGGTCAATATTTCCACCGACCACAACCAGCTGACCATGGAGATCATGCAGAAGGTTGCCAGAAAGCATGGTCTGGTTTGTCTGCTGCACGAAAAACCTTTCGCCGGTGTAGCCGGCAGCGGGAAGCACAACAACTGGTCCCTCTCCACCAACACCGGCATCAATCTGCTGACCCCCGGGGAAACACCGTACGAAAACGCACAGTTCCTGCTGTTTCTTTCTGCTGTGATCCAGGCTGTGGACGATTATCAGGATCTTCTGCGTGTTTCTGTAGCTACTGCCGGAAACGACCATCGTCTGGGAGCTCTGGAAGCTCCGCCGGCGCTGGTGTCCATCTTCCTCGGAGATGAGCTCACCGCGATCCTGGAAGCGTTGGAATCCGGTACCCATTATGACCCGCTGGAAAAAACACAGCTGAAACTGGGAGTTCATGTACTGCCCAAGCTGCCTAAAGATGCCACGGACAGAAACCGTACCTCTCCTTTTGCCTTTACTGGAAATAAATTTGAATTCCGTATGCTGGGTTCCTCCAATTCCATTTCCGACACAAACGTGGTTCTGAATACTGCGGTTGCAGAATCACTCCGGCAGTTTGCCGACAAGCTGGAAGCCGCAGCGGATTTTGATGCTGCGCTGAACAATCTGATCCGGGAAACTATCCGTGCCCATAAGCGTATCATATTCAACGGGAACGGTTATGATGATGCCTGGATACAGGAAGCAACGAAAGAAAGAGGCCTGCTTAACCTCCGTTCCACACCGGACTGCATGCCGTATATGCTCTCTGTCAAGAATCTGAAGCTCTTTGCCGATCATAAGGTTTTCACGGAAGCTGAAGTGGAGTCCCGATATGAGATCACGCTGGAGAATTACTGCAAAACCATCCATATCGAAGCGGCTACCATGATCGATATGGTACAGAAGGAGGTTCTCCCTGCTGTTATGGCCTATACAGGCAAAGTCTGCGAAACCGGCCTTGCCAAGAAGAATTTCTCTGCTGCCATGGACACATCCTATGAAGAAAAACTGGCCTCCAGACTGACAGAGCTCACGCGGCTGACTGATGATGGTATCCGTGCTCTGGAGGCTGCTGTGACAGAAGTAGAAAACATCCGCAATCTGACCGACAAAGCATTCGCATACAAGGAAAAGATCTGTACCCGAATGGAAAGCCTCCGCAGTTACTGTGACGAAGCAGAATCCCTGACTGCCGGCAGCTGCTGGCCTTTCCCCACATATGCAGACCTTCTGTTTGGTGTACGATAAGCGGTTGCGCAAAGGTGCAGTATAAAAATACAGTATTTCTGGCTTTTATACAAATTTTTTCAACTTTTTTTGCATCCCCCCTTGACAACATCGCTTTAGTGTGCTAAAATACCGTCAACACAGAAATGAAAGGGATACATGCCATGATGTTCGCATACGCTGCATACTACTATTATTATTACTATTACGTTTCATGATGTAATAGTGATTTGTGGTGCAGTAAATTTGCGACAGGTTATCCCGGCTTTACCTACGAACAAAACGCACAGAATCACAATCTGTGCGTTTTTATTTTTTCCAGCAGAAAGGACTTCTCGCTATGTTTATCAAAATCTTGCTCCTCGTACTGTTCTTCGCGTCCATGATCGGTGTGGGCATTTACTGCCACCGCACTGCAGCCAATGTACAGGGATTTGTCCTGGGTGGTCGTTCGGTTGGTCCCTGGCTCACCGCTTTCGCCTATGGTACCTCCTATTTCTCGGCTGTAATCTTCATCGGATATGCAGGACAGTTCGGTTGGAAATATGGCGTATCTGCAACATGGGTCGGTATCGGTAATGCCATTATCGGTTCTCTGCTTGCCTGGGTTCTGCTTGGCCGCCGTACCAGACTGATGACCCAGAAACTGGATTCCAAAACCATGCCTGAATATTTCGGTCAGCGGTTCTCCTCTCCGGTTCTCAAGATCGTGGCTTCTCTGATCGTTTTCATCTTCCTGATTCCCTACACCGCTTCTCTGTACAACGGTCTTTCCCGTCTGTTCACCATGGCCTTCGGTATTGACTACGCCTGGTGCGTTATCATCATGTCCATCCTGACCGGGATCTACGTTGTACTCGGCGGATATATGGCTACCGCTATCAATGACTTTATCCAGGGCTGCATCATGCTGGTGGGGATCGTCGTGGTAATCGCTGCTGTTCTGAATTCCAACGGTGGTTTCATGCAGTCTTTCATCAGCCTGTCTGAAATCACTCATGAAACTGTACCGGAACTGAACGGCGCTTTCGTTTCCTTCCTTGGCCCGAAACCTCTGGAACTCCTCGGCGTTGTACTGCTGACCTCTCTCGGTACCTGGGGGCTGCCGCAGATGGTAGGTAAATTTTATGCCATCAAAAACGAATCTGCTATTTCCAAGGGTACCCTGATCTCCACGATTTTCGCTATTATTGTTGCCGGCGGCTGTTACTTCCTTGGAGGTTTCGGCAGACTGTACGGTGATGTAATTGAATATTCCGCTTCCGGCAGCCCTGTATATGACAGTATCGTCCCCTCCATGCTGGCAAGCCTGCCGGACTGGGTAATTGCGATCGTAATCGTACTGGTACTCTCTGCCTCCATGTCCACCCTGTCTTCTCTGGTTCTCACCTCCAGCTCTACCCTGACACTGGATATGATCGTTCCTTTGTCCAAGAAAAACATCAATGAAAAGCAGCAGATGTTCATCATCCGTGTACTGCTGATTGTATTTATCGTGATTTCCGCTGCCATCGCCATCATCCAGGCAAAATCCTCCGTTACCTTTATTGCACAGCTGATGGGTATTTCCTGGGGGGCACTGGCCGGTGCGTTCCTGGCACCCTACCTGTACAGCCTGTACTTCAAGAAAGTCACCAAGGCTTCTGTTTGGGTCAGCTTCATCGCAGGTGTTGCCATTATGACTGCCGACCTGATCTGCAATTTCACCGGCAATGTTTTCATCAGCCCTTACTTCACTTCCCCCATCAATGCCGGTGTTCTGGCAATGATTGTTGGTCTGGTTCTGGTACCTGTAGTCAGTCTCTTTACCCAAAAACCGGAACAGTCTCTCGTTGATGATATGTTCACCTGCTACAAGCAGACTGTTGTTGTCCACAGCGCTGTGGCTCTGGCTGACGAAGAAGAAGATCACAAATAAGAATTTCCATGTATCCGTCCGAAATATCCTCGGGCGGATACGCTTTTTTCCGCCAAAAACAGTTCCCTTTCGTCTGCATTTGTGATATAATGAAATCAAATCTACCCAGTATACGGAGGTTTCCTTTATGAAGATTCATTTTCTCGGTACCGGTGCGGCAGACTGGGATATCAAAAACCCCAATCCCACCAAAAATTTCCGTCGTTTTTCCAGTATCCTGGTGGACGATTCTCTCCTGGTTGATCCCGGTCCGTGTATCCGGGAGTTTATGACCACCTTTGCCTGTCCCGCACTCCTGGATAACTGCAGACACATCATCAACACCCATCGTCACGGTGACCACTTCCAGCAGGAAATGATCGATTCCCTGCCGGCCGGTCTTTTCCATCCGATGCACTCCGGCGAAACATTTGAAACCGAAGACCACATCATTTCCGCGTATGCAGCACATCACGGAACAGTCAAAGACGGTGTGCATTTCGTTATCGAAAGCAAAGCGGACGGGAAGCGTTTCTTCTACGGCTGCGATGGTGCCTGGTTGTATTACGAAACTGCCTGGAGTCTGATGAAACAGAAATTTGATCTGATGATCTTCGACTGTACCATCGGCGATCTGGCCGGTGACTACCGGATTTTCGAACATAATAATGTTGCCATGGTAGCTGAAATGAAAGCCACTTTTCAGTCCCACGGATGCTGTAAACAGTTTATGGTCTCCCATATGGCCCGCACACTGCACCCGGCGACCCATGAGGAAGCGGCAGCGGTACTTGCAGGTTATGGTATCGATACTGCCTGGGACAACCGCATAGTGGTTCTGTAATCCCATAAAAACAGCCGTGGGCGGACTTATGGTTCCCTCACGGCTGTAAATATGTGTATTCCATTTTGTGATTTACGATGATCTGTCCCAGAAATCTGGGCCTGTCAGGAAAACGTGCTGCCAGAATCTGATTGGTATGAAGATCTTCCGGCGACGGTGCCGTACTGCAGGCTGCATGCGTATGTCCCACGAAGAAATAGGAAACACCTTCCATCTGGTAACGGATCTTCGCAGAAAGAAGATTTACCCGGTGAAGCATTCCCTCCGTCAGCTGCATGGAACGGATAAAATACCGGCTGCGGTTCAGAAATACGGCGTATGTCGTATCCTCCGGAGCCTTCCATAACCGGAACTGCATATAATACGCCATATACTCCGGGCAGAGAAAACGATTGTCTTCCGCATAACGCATCTCCAAATACGCAAGCAGCTCACTGTCCGGAAATATCGGTGAAGCCATCTCAGTTCTTTTCCCGTTCCTGACGGCAGAACTCAGCATCCTTCCGGAAAATCTCCGACAGAGTTACAACGCTCTGGCCCACTTTTTCTTTTTCTTCCTGGCTGAAATACTGCATCACCCGGAGCACTTCATGGATCAGTTCCCCGATCATGGTTTCCAGATATGCCATGCCCTGTTCGGTGATGGAAATATACACCTGGCGGCGGTTTTCCCTGTTGTGGGTACGGATCACGTATTCCTTGTCTTCCAGATCATTTACAAGTTTGGTCAGCTGCTGTTTTGTGATACCCATTTCATCCGCAAAACGGGTCATGGTGATCGGCTGGTTTTGGTATTTCCGGAGTGCATACAGCATGGAAAAACCATGGGAATTGGCCCTGTATTCATTGGTTTCGATTTCGTGCCGGCGGATCAGGGCGTAATAATCCACCATAAAATTCAGGAAATCTCTTGCAACCTTAAAATCGGATGTATCCATCATTGCGGACATGACCTCCAACTTTCTGTATACTGCAGTAAATCTGTCGTTTTCTGACAGATCTGAGAATGATTTTACAATTTATATTAGTATACCACAATCCAATACTATTGTCAACACAAAACTGTTTCGGAACAAAAGGGACGGACAGCATCCGTATTCTGATATTCTCTTAAAATATGTTTAGTAATCCGGAACAGAAAATTCAAAAATTCTGCTATATTCCCGCCGGAAAATATGGTATACTGTATACAACATAAGTATTATATACACCTATGGGAGGAAATTACATATGCTGAAAAAACAAATACTGGCGGCTGTGCTGATGACCGGCGCTATTCTTCTGACAGGCTGCGGCGGCTCTGCGGGGGAGACAGCTGTTGACACGGATGAAGATGTAATCACCGAAACATTGCCCGAAGAAAACCAGTCCGATGAAAATGCGGATGAAACCAAGGAAGAAACCGAAACCAAAAAACAGCAGAGCACTTTCACAGAATTCCAGAAACTGACCATCACCGAAGACGAAGCACCATATTATGACGCATCTCTGGGTGCGTTTGTCATTCGTTTCACCGATGAGAATGTACGGTATCTGGCAGATGACGCCTGCGGAATCGGGATTTCCGGAGACGGCGAAGCGTATTCCATTGCCGGCACCATTGATATGACAGCCCATCCTGAGTTTGAAAACGGTGACTATTATACCGGTATCGTTGTGAAACCTTCCGAAGATGTTTATGAAGGAACGTATACCATCACCATTACCTTTGATTCTTACCTTGTTTCCTTCCCCTGTCGGATCAGCTGACAACACAAAACGTACTGCATCATAACCGGATACAGTACGTTTTCTTTTTATTCTGTTTCTGCCGCGTGAACATCTGGTTTGGCAAGCAGTCGTACGGCATCATAAATCCCGCCCATCTGGATCAGGCTGACCTCATCCGGCATATCCTTTTTCAGAATGGTGCGTTTCGGAATGGCAATCTTGGTAAAACCAAGACGGCTGGATTCTTCCACTCTCTGTTCGATACCGGATACCGCCCGGAACTCGCCGGAAAGCCCCAGTTCTCCCATAGCTATCACATCCGGCGGAACGGGAATATCCCGCATGGACGATATCAGCGCCAGTGCAATGGCGGCATCCGCGGCAGGTTCATCGATCCGCAGACCGCCGATGACATTCAGATACACGTCACAGGAGCTAAAACGCAGGCCAAGCCGTTTCTCCAGCACGGCCAGAAGCAGATACATACGATTATAATCGATCCCATCCGCTGTCCGGCGGGGTGAATTGGAGCCGGTCGGTGTCACCAGCGCCTGGATCTCGGCAATAATGGGGCGGGTTCCTTCCAGAATACAAACGGCGCAGGACCCGGAAATGCCGACAGGCCGTCCTTCCAGCAGCATAGACGATGGATTCTCCACTTCTTCCAGCCCTTTGTCGGTCATTTCAAACACACCGATCTCGTTGGTACTGCCGTAACGGTTCTTGATTGCCCGGATGATCCTGTGGGACTGACGCCGTTCTCCTTCAAAGGACAAAACTGCATCCACCATATGTTCCAGTACCTTTGGTCCGGCAATGCCGCCTTCCTTGTTCACATGCCCCACTATGATCACAGCAGCACCGTCTGATTTGGCTTTCCCGATCAGCACAGAAGCACATTCCCGCACCTGGGTTACACTACCCTGCAGGGAGGAGGAAAGGTCGGAGTACATGGTCTGTATGGAATCCACAATTACCACATCGGGTTTGATTCTCTCATATTCCGCCACAACGGCATGGATATTCACTTCCGTCAGGAGAAACAGTTTCTCTCCGTCTGCTCCCAGCCGTTCGGACCGGAGCTTGAGCTGCCCCTTGGATTCTTCACCCGACACATACAGGATCGTGGACTGATCCCCCAGTTTGCCGCACAGCTGCATCAGCAGAGTGGATTTCCCGATACCCGGTTCCCCTGCCAGCAGTACCACAGAACCGGTTACCAGGCCTCCGCCCAGCACACGGTTCAGTTCCCCGATTCCGGTATCCAGGCGCATATAATCCGGCGTTGTTATCTCCCGGAAGCGTACGGCTTTTTCCCGTTCTCCCTCCGGCGTCAGGGTACGGCGCCTGGCTTCGGCAGTTCTGGATGCCGGTTCGGGAATCTGGGTATATGTTTCTTCGGTAAAACTGTTCCATGCATTGCAGGAAGGACAGCGACCCATCCATTTGGCGCTCTGGTAATCACATTCGCTGCACACATATACTTTTTTCGGCTGTTTCATATTGGCTCCTGTCACCGGACATACCGGTTATTTCATGATCCTTTGCTGGTTTTTTCCGCTTCCCAGCCTTCCGCCAGCGCGGCCGTCAGCACACAAGCCATCCGCTGTCTGTACTCCGGCGTATGCAGCAGCCGGAATTCCCCGGGATTGGAAAGAAAACCACATTCCACCAGCACTGCCGGTATCTGCAGACGGTGCAGCAGATAGATGGAAGAGGTGGCTTTTTTGATTTCGCGTTTGTTTTCCGGATCCAGAAAGGTTCTGCCGTAACTCTGCAGCAGGGATGCATATAGGCGACTTTCCTCCGTGTTTGGAGAATAGTATACCTGCAGACCCCTGCAGCCGGCGGACGGAAACTTGTTCATATGGATGCTGCAGAACAGCGCAGCGTCTGTTTCTTCCGCAAAACGCAGACGGTTCCGCAGGTCATATGTTTTCTTTTTTCCGCTGTATTCGTCCAGATCCCCGTACAGATCGTACAGCATCCGGTCTTCCGTTCTTGTCAGCACAGACGGATATCCAAGCAGATCCGCCGCCGCTTCCATGGTCATGGCGATATCCAGATTGAAGAATTTTTCCGCAGTTCCGTCCTCTGCTTCCGCACCGCCGTCCTCCCCGCCATGGCCCGGATCCAGTACGAACACCACGGCTTTTTCCGGAGATGCAGAGGCTGGGATATCCCCGGAAGCAGGCAGGATACCGGCAAACCATCCCACCGCAGCGGCACACCCCAGGGTCAGGGACGCTGCCAGAACATACAGACTGATTGTCCGGATCGGGAATTTTTTTTGCAATATGGTCACACTCCTTTTTGGACATATCCTATGCGGAAAGCAGCCGGAATATGACCCGGGGAATGTGAGAAAACCCGCCGGTCGCCAGGACAGACGGGTCAGGTTTTTCAGGATTTCTTCTTCGGATCGGTTTCGTCCTTCTGCTTTTTCGGCGGGCTCAGTTCAAATATGGAAAACACCCGGCGATTGGTCAGGCCCATGTAGTAACCGAAAGTACAGGTAAACATGGCAGGCAGAACGACCAGCAGATGCGCGATGGGATTATTGGGAGAATATGTCTGGATCAGCCCGATATACATGCCGTGCCACAGGCGTCCGATGGCATTGAATATGGCATACATATTTCCGGCCCATTCCATTTCAAACATACCGCCCTTTTTCCCGAAAATATATCCGATGATAATCAGCACGGCAAACAGGATGTTGGGAATGTTATGAAGCAGGCTCATTTTCAGACCGTTCAGAGGCTGCCAGGCAGCTCTTCCCCCGTCAAACCGGATACGGTCCTGTCCGCCTTTTTCCCATACAACCATGTACAGAAGCATCAGGTAAAAACAAATGGCAAAGAGGCTTGTAAACAGTTTCAGCGTTTGATTGGAAGCAGCCGCTGCTGTGATCATCAGGCCCATTACCGCTGCGCCGAACTGATTGAGGATCAGCTTGGTGACAATTCTTCCGTTTTCAGTCCAGAATTCACGCATAAATCTATAGAAAATCCTTTCTGTATCACACTGTACTGACCAGACATGCCTTGTTGCGGTTCGGTCAGAGAACTATGTATTATATTGTATTGTTATTTTGTTACGAAAACAAGTCATTTCCGCAAAATCAGCGAAAATTTACAAACTATCCATGAAAAATGACATATTTGCGTTCTTTCCGGAAATCCGTCGGTGTTCCGGTATATTTATTTTTTTGCCGAAAAAATCCCAAAAGAACTACCACTTACGCCGTTTTTATGATATAATAGTATGAAATCGAATTGCAAAAGAAGGAAATACGTTTGGCCAGACCAAAAACTGATTATCGCCTGGGGCTGCCTGCCCTTGTGAAGGATTTTGCCACCTACAAACTGACCATCCAGGGATGCAGCGAAAAGACCGTCAAAGAATATCTGCTGGATCTGCGGACTTTCCTGCGGTATATGACTGCCGTCCGGAAAGGTCAGCCTACCGAAGGAGAAGAATTTTCCAAGATCGACATCTCCGGACTGGACAGGGATTTTTTCGCATCTGTAACCACCGGAGAGATCTACGATTTTCTCGGGTACGCCAGGAGAGACCGCGAAAACGAAAACAAATCCATGGCCAGAAAGCTCTCCGCCATCAAATCGTTCTATAAATATCTGACCGTCAAGCTGATGTTGTTTGAGAACAATCCGGCTATCACCATAGAAACCCCAAAACAGAAGAAACAGCTTCCCAAGCATCTTTCCCTGACAGAAAGCGTTGACCTGCTGGAAGCGGTGGAGAGCGACCAGGATTCCAAATCCAAAGAACGGGACTTTGCCATTCTGACCCTGTTTCTGAACTGCGGAATGCGTCTTTCGGAGCTTGCCGGAATCAGTCTCCCGGATCTTGACACAGAGCTGCGGTCTCTGCGGGTCATGGGGAAAGGCTCCAAAGAACGGATCATTTACCTCAATGACGCCTGCCGGGATGCGCTGAACGCCTATCTCCCCAAACGGCTGGCAACGCCTACCAAGGGTGACAACGCCCTGTTTCTTTCCAACCGGAACCAACGCATCAGTGTAAAAACCGTACAGTGGATGGTTTACAAATATCTGAAATCCGCCGGGCTGGAATATAAGCACTACTCCACCCACAAACTGCGTCATACAGCTGCCACCCTGATGTACCAGACCGGCCAGGTGGACATCCGGGTTCTCAAGGATATCCTGGGCCACGAACAGCTGAACACCACCCAGATCTACACCCACGTTGCCAATGCGGACATGGAAGCCGCCATGGCTAAAAATCCCCTTGCCAATATAACCCGGGAAGAAATCAAAACCGGTGACCCCGCCGACGAAGATTCTGAAGAATCATAAATACCTTTACAGTCTGTTATAAAATTTCATACACATAAAGGAGTTCCCCTATGAACAAGCGCATCCTTCTGACCCTGCTGACAGCAGGACTGCTTCTTACTTCCTGCGGAAATGCGGCCACCGTTACCGAAACAACAGACGAAACCGGCGACACAACTGTGGAACCCCCTGCGGAAACCGTTGACCCTATCGCTGAAGCCAAGAATGACTACTATTCTTCTATTGGTACTGTCTCTGCCCCCGGTGTGGAAATCATGTTCCTGTCGGAAACCGATGATGTAGCAGTGGAAGAAGAAACCGGCGAAAAGTTCAACGATGCTGTCTGGTACCGCAACATCGAAGTGGAAGACCGGCTGAACGTGAAAATTTCCCACGAAGCCCGCGACAACGACGGCTCTACTGCCAAGACCCTGACCAATAATGTTCTGGCAGGCGACGGCACTTATGACGCTGCCACCGTATGGACCCATTATGCGGCTTCCATGATCGCTTCCAACACCCTGCTGGATCTGAACACCATCCCCCATCTGCAGATGGACCAGAAATGGTGGAATCAGGTTGCCAACAAAAACATGAGCCTTGCCGGAAAGCAGTATGTTGCTCTGTCCTCCCTGAACCATTACGCCGACTCCGTTGCCGAAATGGTGATGATGAACAAGGATATGTGCATCAACTACAACATGGATATTCCCTATGATGCCGTCAAGGAAGGCAAGTGGACTTACGACATGATGTGGACCATGATGAATACCCTGCCCCAGGACTCCAACGGTGACGGGAACATGGACACCAGCGACATCATCGGTCTCGTAACCCAGATGGCGGACATCGACGCTTCCATGGTATCCTGCGGGGTGGATTTCTTTGCCAAGAACGACAAGGACATTCCCGAATTCATTCTGAACAGTGAAATCAATGTAGACAAGTTCAACACCATCTTCAACATCTACAATGACAAGACCCGTACCGTTACCGTGCAGAAGGATATCAAAGAAGATCCCTGGCATTACTGGGAATTTAAGTTCAAGGAAGGCGAAGCTCTGTTCCTGATGAACTTCCCCTGCAACCTGTATGCGTTCGTGGAAATGGAACAGGATTTCAGCATTCTGCCCATGCCCAAGTATAACGAAGCCCAGGAAACCTACCGCACCATGACTTCTGTATGGTACACCAGTTGTATCGTAACCCCTAAGGTATTTGATGCAGATCCCGGTGATATCGGTCTGGTCATTGACGCCCTTTCCTTCCTGTCTTACGTGGATGTGGAACCCACCTTCGTAGCCGCTTATCTGGAACAGCGCTGGATCCGTGACCCCGAATCCGCCGAAATGATGACCATCGCTCTGGAAAACAAGTATTACGATCCCGGTTTCCTGATGAACTTCCAGTGGGGCACTGCCATCGGTATTCCTTCCAGTCTGGTTACTGCCGGTAAAGACAACTTTGTTTCCACCGTTGTCAGCAAGGCTGCTACCATTGAAAAGGCCATCGAAAAAACCATCACCAACATAGAATAATCCGCAACTGAGGTGAACATGAAGAATTACATTCTCCACCTGAACAAACCTGCCGGCCGCTGGGACGATGGTACCCCTCTGGGAAACGGCAGCCAGGGCATGATGCTGTGGGGCGCTCCCGCCGCTGAACAGATCACCCTGAACGAAGAAACCATCTGGTCCGGCGGTCCCATGAACACCCGTCAGGACGATTACCGCGCCATGATCGACCACACCAGGAAACTGTATCTGGAAGGCCGGGAATGGGAAATCGATCCCTATATCGACTCCCTTGGCAGCGATCTGTTCTACCGGATCAAATCCTACGAATACGCGGGGAATCTCTGGGCATACATGGACGGCTTGGATGCTGCGCAAATCACCGACTATCACCGTGATCTGGATCTGACAGACGGAAAAGCGGTTATCTCCTTCCGCAAAGATGGGGTTCTGTATACCCGTGAAGCCTTTTCCTCTCATGTATCCGGCCTGCAGTGTGTACGGTTCACCGCTGATGAACCCTTTGCGCTTCGGCTGGAATTCACCAGAGAATGCACGGACGTATTGGATTATAAAGAAGGCTGGATCGTAGCCCACTGTCATACTGCGTTCGGCGATAACAAATTCCGCGTCTGTGTCAAAGTGGAAACAAACGGCTCCCAGACTGTCAGCGAAAACGGACTGTGCATTGCCGATGCTGCTGAAGTGATTCTGTATATCGGGATCTTCACAGGGTTCCGTCATGACTGTCTTGAATCCGCTTCCGCTGCCGGGATGATGAAAGCTGCCAAAGGCTGGGATGCCCTGCTTGCGGAACACACTGATGATTTTTCTGCAATCATGGGTCGGTCTGATATTGACTTTACACCTTCCGCCGGGACAGACCTGAGCAGCTGCAGTGCTGCCGATCGTCTTCAGGCACTGAAAGATGACGAAAATGCAGAAGACCCGCAGCTTATCTCCCTTTACTACCAGTTCGGCAAATATCTGCTGGTTGCCTCCAGCCGTGAAGATACTCTGCCCGCCAATCTGCAGGGCGTCTGGTCCGAAGGGATGAATTCCCCCTGGAATGCCGACTACCACACCAACATCAACCTGCAGATGAACTACTGGCACGCGGAAGAAGCAGGGCTTGGAGAATCCGTGCAGGCTCTGTTCACCTATATGAATGACTATCTCCTGCCCGGCGGCAAGCGTGTGGCGGCAGAAAATTACCACGCCCGCGGTATGGTTGTCCATCATGTCAGCGATATTTACGGTTTTGCGGCAGCAGCGGACGGCCCCTGGGGTATGTGGCCTATGGGCGGTGCCTGGCTGGCCTTCCATATGTGGGAACACTATCTCTATACCGGCGACAAAGAGTATCTGAAGAATACGGCATACGACTATATCCGGGAAAACGCACTGTTCTTCATGGACATGCTCTTTGAAGACGGCAAGGGCGGCCTGCTTTCCGGTCCTTCCACTTCTCCCGAAAACCGCTTCTTTGTGACTGACGATGCAGGGGAAACCAAATCTGCGTACATCACTATGTCTCCTTCCATGGACACGGAAATCATCGGAGGACTGCTGCGGTTCTACAAGGAAACGGAAGAGATCCTGGGACTCCATCCGGAAGACGGTATCCTGGCCGGCGAAATGGCAGACAGACTCCCACCGCTGACCGTCGGCAAGCACGGTCAGCTGATGGAATGGGCCAGGGACTACGACGAACCGGAACCGGGTCACAGACATGTTTCCCATGCTTTCGGTTTGTATCCTGCTGCCCAGATCACCCGTGCTACGCCCGAGCTGTTCAAGGCCATTCGTGTTACCATGGACAGACGATTGGCTTCCGGCGGCGGACATACGGGCTGGAGCCGTGCATGGCTGATCAATATGTTCGCCAGACTGCGGGATGGTGAACATACATATAAAAACATCCGCGCTCTGTTCACCCAATCCACCCTGCCAAACCTGTTTGACGCCCATCCGCCCTTCCAGATTGACGGCAACTTCGGAGGTGCTGCCGGGATCGGAGAAATGGTTTTGCAGAGCCACGAAAAGTTCCTCTCTCTGCTACCTGCCCTGCCTGACAAACTGGCAAACGGTTCTTTCTCCGGTCTGCAGGCCAGAGGCGGATACACTGTGGATGCTTCCTGGACCGGCGGTATGGTCGATACTTTCCGTATCTATTCGGCCGACAACAGCGCTGCAGATGTGGAGCTTCCCGCAGCCGACGGCACTGTCTATATCTCTGAAGCAGGCACTGCGTATACTGTGAAAAACGGTATGCTACATCTCCCCGGCAATGCACTGCTGACTAAGCAGAAATAATCGTATTCATACTGCTGAAAGGATCTGTTCCCTGTGACAGGTCCTTTTTATTGCGTTACATATGTCATTTTGCCTCAATTTCTATTGACTTTCCACATCAAACGCTGTATAATATGACTGAAACCATCCGGAGTATATGCTTATTTTTCAATTATCAACAGAGAGGTTTACCATGAAAAAGAGAGTTCTTACACTGTTATTGGCAGCGTTCCTGCTTGTCCCTTCCATGATGGCCTGTGGGAATACTGCCTCTGCCCCCGACGAATCTGCAGCAGATACAGCAGCCGATACCGCTCCTGCTGAAACCGAAGCGCTTTCCGATTACGATAAACGCCAGCTGGTTTCCGACGATCTGCCTGAGAGTGATTTCGGCGGACAGGCTTTCCGGGTACTGGTCAATGCTCCTACCGTGGAACAATACAGCGCCGTCACTTTTGAAATCATCGCAGATGAACTGACCGGGGACGCCTGCAACGATGCTGTGTACAACCGTAACATTGACATTTGCGAACGGTTCAACGCCGCCATCACCATGAGCGAACTGAAAGAGCCCTGGATCGTCTGTAAGAACGCAGTAACCGCAGGGACCGACGATTACGATCTGGTGGGTCTGTACAACTATATGTCCTACCAGGTGATCAATGCAAAGGCTCTGCTGAACTGGATGGAGATTCCCCACATCAACATGGAAAAACCCTGGCACAACGCTCTTTCCAACAACAACGCCACCATCAACAACACACTGTACACCATCTGCTCTGACCTGTCCATCACTTCCATGACCTATACCTATGCCATCTTCTTCAATCAGCGGATTCTGGGGGATCAGGGGTACTCTGCGGAAGATATGTACAACATGGTTCGCGACGGTACCTGGACCATTGACAAGATGGACACTATGGTGGCAAGCATGTATGTGGACACCAACGGGGACGGTAAAGCAACCACCGAAGACAGTTACGGTTTCGGTTATAACCAGGTAAACCCCACCGATGTCTGGGCTGCCGCATTTGACCTGCCGCTGTGTTCTGTAACCGAAGATAATCAGATTGAAGTCAACTTCATGTCCGACAAGACCATGTCCATTCTGGAAAAGCTGATTTCTTTCCATTACGAAAACCCCGGTCAGGTTGTGCTGCCCACCCAGTATGATGAAGAAACCTATTTTCTGAATGCGCAGCTTGCTATGGCTCCCATCCGTTTCCACGCCGCGTACAGCAAACTGCGGGATATGGATGACCCGTATTCCATGCTGCCCTGGCCCAAGTGGGATGAGAAACAGGAAGCCTACTACACCAACGCCGACGACAAGTTCACTGCGTTCGGTGTGCCGATCACCGCTTTCGGACAGATCGAATTTGTCGGTACCATTTTTGAAGCTCTCTGTGCGGAAAGCTACAAGAAAGTATATCCGGCATATTACGATATCGCTCTGAAAGGCAAGTATTCCACCGACTCCGGTACTGCTGAAATGGTGGATCTGATCATGGCCGGACGTAACTTTGACTTCTCCTTCCAGTTCGGTGAATCTCACTTCCAGCGTCTGCCTTATCTGATCCGTGACCTGATTGTTGCCAAGAGCACCAATCTGGCTTCCAAATGGGATTCCATCGAAAAGAAGATGTGGACTGCCATTGAAAAAGATCTGCTGCCGCTGTATGGTGTGGAATAATCTCATAAATTTAACCAAAAGACCGGAGTCTATGGGGCTCCGGTTTTCTGTTTGGACATATTGATTTCCCGGTTGTTTCATGGTATACTGTATGTATACGTTATGAATACATATACACAGGAGTAATAAAGACATGAAAGCTATTGTTACCGTTGTAGGGTACGACACCGTCGGCATTCTGGCAAAAGTCAGTGCGGTATGCGCCGCCAACAATGCCAATATTATTGATGTGACCCAGTCTGTTCTGAAGGAAATGTTTACCATGGTTATGCTTATTGACATTTCCGAGCTGACGGACGACTTTGCCTCTCTGCAGCAGGCCCTCTTCACACTGGGCGACCAGATCGGTATGAAGATCCATGTGATGCACGAGGATATCTTCAACTCCATGCACCATATCTGAGCACGGACATTATACGGAACAAAAGGTACATAGAATATGATCAACACAAAAGATATACTTGAAACAATCCGGATGATCGAAGATGAAAATCTGGACATCCGTACCATCACCATGGGGCTTTCCCTTCTGGACTGTGCAGATGCGGATATTGACGTTTCCTGCCGCAAGATCTACGAAAAAATGACCCGTCAGGCAGAACGTCTGGTCCCTGTAGGGGAAGAAATTGAAAGAACATACGGGATTCCGATCATCAACAAACGGATATCCGTAACACCCATCGCACTTCTTACCGCAGTTTCCGGCGGTGATCCGGTTAAATATGCCAAGACCCTGGAAAAGGTTTCCCGGACGGTCGGTGTAAACTTTATCGGCGGTTTCAGTGCTCTGGTTCACAAGGGATTTGCCGCCGGTGACCGGGAACTGATAGAAGCTATTCCGGAAGCGCTTGCTGTGACAGATCACGTATGCTCCTCCGTCAATGTCGGTTCCACCAAAGCCGGGATCAACATGGACGCTGTCAAGCTGATGGGAGAAGCGGTAAAAAAAGCTGCTGAACTGACCAAAGACCGGAACTGTATCGGCCCTGCCAAACTGGTAGTATTCTGCAATGCACCGGAAGACAACCCTTTTATGGCAGGTGCATTCCACGGTATCGGTGAGCCGGACTGTGTGATTCATGTAGGTGTATCCGGTCCCGGTGTGGTTCGTTCCGCACTGACCAAGTACCCGGATGCCAACCTTTCCGAAATTGCCGATGTGATCAAGAAGACCGCTTTCAAGATCACTCGTATGGGACAGCTTGTGGGTGCGGTAGCTTCCGAAAAGCTGGGTGTTCCCTTCGGCATTGTAGACCTTTCCCTGGCCCCCACACCGGCCGTAGGCGACTCTGTTGCACACATTCTGGAAGAAATGGGTCTGGAAATCTGCGGTACCCACGGAACCACGGCGGCGCTGGCTCTTCTGAACGATGCTGTCAAGAAAGGCGGCGTTATGGCTTCTTCTCACGTGGGCGGCCTTTCCGGAGCTTTTATACCTGTCTCTGAAGACGCAGGTATGATCCACGCAGCACGGACCGGGGATCTGACCATTGAAAAACTGGAAGCCATGACAGCGGTCTGCTCCGTTGGTCTGGATATGATCATCATTCCCGGCGAAACTTCCCCTGCCACGATCTCTGCCATTATTGCGGATGAAGCGGCTATCGGTATGGTCAACAGCAAGACCACTGCTGTCCGTGTGATTCCGGCTATCGGCAAACAGATCGGTGAAGAACTGGAATTCGGCGGACTCCTTGGCAGCGGGCCTATCATGCATCTTCATAACGATAAATCCAGCCAGAAATTCATTGACCGCGGCGGACGGATTCCCGCTCCCATGCAGTCGCTTAAAAACTGATATTCCATTCATGAAAAATACCCGGCAACCATTGGCTGTCGGGTATTTTATGTTTTTATGCTTATTTGTCACCGGCAATGTATCTCTGATACCGCTTTTCCAGTTCTTCCATGGACATTTCGTCCCGGCGCAGGAGAATACGGAACCGATATGTCAGTGTTGCCCCTTCTTCGATAGTCAGACCACCCTTGAAATGAAGGTTATTGGCAGCAAACAGACCGTAGTCACGGACATGCCAAGTGGTAGGATACCGTTCATTCTCAATATGATCGTAGGCAGTGATACCGAAATAGCCAGCATCGATAGTACCGGCATAATCGCACCATTCGGCTTCCTTGCTCCAGCATTCGCTTTCTCCGTGACCGCCGCGGGAGTTGGTGATCACGCCGCTGCCTTTGTCCGCACGCAGTTCATCACGCATCCGGATTCCCAGAGGGCCGGCTTCTTTGGTAGGACCGAATTCCACTTTACCGCAGTCCGCCGTAAATGTAATTTCCATATCCAGCATCCGGCAGCTCTGAGACTGATTGTACATAGTATACCGGGTTGTTTCGTGCAGCAGGGGCTTTTCATCATGATCTGTCCACAGATTGGTTACTGTGAAAGAAGCCAGCGCCGCACCGCTGATCACGTTCTCGATCTTTTCTGTCCGGATGATGCCGCAGTCTGCCGGTTCGTTCCACAGATCCACACCATTGACATCGCCAACCGCCACGAAGATGGAGCGATGGTGGGGATGTTCCTTGGCTGTGAAATCCAGACGGGTGAACATATTGCCTTCGTCATCGGTCAGGGGGCCAAAATAGGGTTTATACAGGGCGGTATCCCAGCAGTAGCCGGCTACAGCCTTACCGCCGACAGCGATCGTCAGACGGCTTTCCGCTTCTTCCACCTGACAGGTGATGCTGTTCATGTTGCCGTATACCGGCGCCAGAGACAGTTCTTCTCCCTCTGCGGCTGTGATGATAACACAAACGGTGCCGCAGGGCAGGATCTGTGCAGGAAAATACCGTCCGTCTGTCGTGGAAAAACCGCAAAACGGCTTGTCCCCTGCCGGAATTTCAGCCTGCAGAAAAACAGGTTCTTCCTGCAGTGCTGTGAGTGCTTTGTATTGTACAGTCATATCAGTTCTCCTCTCTTGGAAACAGCTTACGCATATATGTCAGAACTTCCGGTACGTTTTTCTTGAAGTCCGGGAACGAACACTCGGCAGATACACCGCCTTCATAACCGGATCTAATCAGCGAAGCCGCAAAACGCTGGTTCAGGGTAATATCGCCGGTGGTAGGCTGACCGGGGCAGGTGCGGTCCGGTGCTTCCGCCATATGGCAGTGCAGCAGTCTGTCGCCGCAGTTTTCCACCGCTTCCGGGGGAGTTCCTTCTTCCGCCATATGGAAGGCATCCGCCAGCAGACGCACGCCGGGACGGTTCAGGAGGCAAACTTCTTTGTCGCTTTCCGGCACGGTGCGGAACACATTGGTTTCTCTGGCCCGCAGAGGCTCGATCACAAGAGTAACCCCTTTTTCTTCGCCGTAATCCGCAAAATAGTTCATGACACGACGCAGGTTGGCAAGACCTTCTTCCCTTTCCATACCTTCCGGAATGGATCGGGCGGCGCCGCTTCCGAATACAGCATATCGGATACCGAACCGGGACAGAACATCGATCAGGCGCTTTATGTACGCAGCAACAGCGTCCCAGTTTTCCCCGGGAGCCGCCAGTTTATAATTGGGAGAAAAGATACTGTTGACAGCGCGCAGACCCAGAGATGATTTCCGGTTTTCCGCTTCCAGCCAGTCCAGTTCTTCATCCGACATGCCGGCCAGCATCAGCCCGCCGCATTCGGTAAAATCAAAGCCGCATTCCAGAACATAACGACATTTCGCCGCCAGCTGTTCCGCCGCAGACTGGGGCACTTCCGCAACCCCTTCCGGCATGAAAGACCCGCCGGGGATACAGCAGCCGAGTTTAATCATATTGTTTTCCTCGCTTTCTCAGATGTAGGATCGATCCATCCCCACGGCCTTCAGAAATTCTCTGGCGATGATGGCACTGCCGATGGGGCCGGGATGCACTCTGTCCCAGGCAACACAGGAGGAATGACGATATACCAGATACTCGTCAAAGGCCTGCTGTGTATTGACAAACACAGTATTGTATTTCTTGGCAACCTCTGCACAGATTCCCACATATTCATCAATGGCTGCACGCATACTGTCTTCCCTGTTGGACTCAATGTAGTACGGAGAAAGCAGAACCATTCCCTTTACCACAGGAAGAGTGCGTTCCATCATTTCGCAGAGATTCTGTTTGTATTCCGCTGCGAATACCTGTCTGGTAAGGATAGCCGGTGTAAAGAACCGCTGCCAGCAGTCATTCACGCCGATCATGACACTTACCCAGTCGGGCTTCAGATTCATAACATCGTTCTGCCATCGGTTCAGAAGATCTCTGCTGTTGTCTCCGCTGCAGCCGGTGTTGGAGATCCAATAGAGTCTGTCGGGATAGACTACATTCAGGATGTTTTCGATCTGGCGCACGTAGCCGTTTCCAACACCCTCCCACAGGCCTTCCCCGATGGGCCGTTTCCGTTCTGCATCTGTGACAGAATCCCCGGTAAAAACGATTCTGTCTCCGTTTTCAAAAAGCATAAGCGCCTCCCTGGATGGATCTGCCGCGTACAGCATGATAAATCCATTTTTTGTTGTCTATATTATACCATAACCATCCGTAAAAACAATAGGAATTGTAAAATCCACGAGTTTTTTTTCATGTTTGTTTTTTCGCAGGACCACGCTTTTGCCCGCCTATATTAGTTTTGTTTCATTACATTTCAATTCTGTGTTAATTCATTCCACTATATGAAGTGTTTACATGCAATCACAACACTATATGTATTCAATCCGAAAAAAACGGCCAACCGATAGATTTCAGCACCGATTTCATGCAGCATACAGAATGACATGATATACTGCATCCATACAGAATTACCAGTTATTCCCATATATCTGACATACGAGGATTCACATTATGATACAGATACAACTGCAGCAGAAGCTATGTACCCAGACACTTCTTATCCCGGAAGTCGGTATTCTTACCTATATCCTCACTGAAGACACTCTGCCGGATGGTGTCCGTTATTACTCCGTCACCGTCCAGATCACAGATCCCTGCCGTGAAACCATTGTGCTGGACAAGCGGACAGTACGGGATATTACCTGCGACAGGGATCTGGCGTTCTGCCTGTTCTGGAAAATCTGTCGCGGAAAAGTAACCCCTTGTACCCTTTTGGAAGTTCTGTCTGACCTGCTTCCATAACCATGCGGAAAGCCACCCTTCTGTCTTGACAAATCTTTGGTTCCATGTTACACTTATAGGGATCTTACAGGCAGGAGGAAAAACATGGAACAACAGCCGTTTCTGCGTAACCATGTGTTTTCAGATCGTGTGCGCTCCATACTGATGCCTTTTTGCCGATTGCTGTCCCGCAGGAAAGCGACCGGCTTTTTTCTGTTGTATTGTATTACCGGCTGTCTGCTTGCTTACAGTACCTTTTTCTTTAGGATTCTGCTGCTTATTCTGTCCGGTGTACTGATTACAGGTGTCCTTTTGATTGCCTGCCGGAAGCGGTTCTGGTATGCGGTGCTGCTTCCCGTTCTGCTGGGGATTTTCTGCGGTACCGGCAGTTCTCTGCTCCTCTTCGACGGTTATGCCGGACAGTATGAGGATCTGGCAAAGCAGGAGGCTGTTGTCGCTGTCCGCGGAGAAGTGACCGATGTTGTCTACACCAATGCCTATTCCGGGCGCTACATCTGCCGGATCACCGGTGACGGTCTGCCGTATTCCGTTGTTGTATCGTCCGAATCCCCCTCTTTTCAGGTCGGACAGATTCTGACGGGGGATATCGTATTCCGCCGCTGGGAAGACACCGATGATGGTTTCGATGAAAAACAGTATTACATGGGTCGTTCCGTTGTGGCTGCTGCGGAGGATATCAGCCTGCGGGAAACAGGCGAGAGCAGGCTCCGTCTTTCCACCTTCATACAGAACTGGAATCATTCTCTGTCTGCCAAAATATCCGCCCATGTCCGTAATGATGGTCTGCCGACGACCATGCTTCTTGGAAACCGCGATACGCTGAGTGATACCATCCAGCGGGATTTCCGCAGACTGGGGATTCTGCATCTGCTGGCTGTCAGCGGCACACATTTTTCCATGCTGTCCGCCATGGCAGAACGGCTTTTGATCCGTTTTCGTGTCCGGCCGCAGCACCGTTGCTGGGTTCTGGGCATACTGTCTGTTTTCTATATGTTGCTGACAGGCATGTCCGCTTCCGTTCGCCGGGCAGGGCTTATGTTTCTCATTTCCCTTCTGTGCCGCAGTCTGGAGCTGAAAGTCCGTTATTTTTCTTCTCTGAACATTGCCTGCGGGCTGATTCTGCTGCTGGATCCCTTTGCGGTACTGGATATGGGTCTTCATCTGTCTTATCTGGCTATCTGCGGCTGTATTCTGACCATACACCTGGAGAAAAACTGGTCTGCCTACCGCAGGCTGTGGAAAACCCCGGTACGGCTGGATGAGAACGGCAAACGGCTTCCCTCTCCCCGTGGATGGCGGCTGTACCTGTCTCCGCGGTATCTTGCCGGACGGGCCACTTCCATGCTGCTGCTCAATCTGATCGTCACCTGTCTGACACTGCCGCTGAGCTGGCTGTATTTCGGGGAAATGTCTCTCCTTTCTCTCGTCAGCAATCTGTTCTATATACCCGCATCAGGACTGCTGCTGTTCCTTACGCTGGTCTATCTGTGCCTGTACCCGCTGGGACTGTTTACAGTACCCCTTGCCGCCCTGTTGTCTGCCTATGCGGCATTTCTGGAGCTCCCGGCTTCTCTGTTGTCGTCCCTGCCTCATGTTTCCGTTTCTCTGGGATATCCCTTTATCCCGTTCTTTATGCTCCCTCTGGTGCTTTCGGTATGTACCCTGCCCCTGCAGAAACGGAAATTCCGGGGCCTGCTCTGTGTGTTCTGTCTGCTGCTGGCGATGAACAGCGCTGTTCTGGTATATGAAACGGCTGCTGCAGATCAGACCGTACTGGTATACCGCAGCGACAGGACAAAGGAAGGATTTGTGGTGCGTTCCGCCGGAGAAGTTCTGCTGATCGATGTATCAGACGGCTCGTATAATTTTACAAGCCAGCTTCTGGCGGAGGCCAAAGAACTGTACGCCACGGAGATCGGCGGGTATATGGTCACACATTACCATAACCGCCACGCCGGTACTTTCCGGAAACTGAGCGACAACTGGATTGTACGGAAACTCTATCTGCCGGAACCCGTCACCGAGGAAGAAGAAGCTGTTTTCCTAAGTCTGCAGGAAGCCGCAACGGAAAAAGGAATCGAAACGGTACTCTTCCGTCGTGAAACCGTATTCGGTCATTTTTCCCTCTGTACAGGCGAACGGGTTTATCTCTCCCGTTCTTCCCACCCGGTTTCCGGATTCGTTATGGAAGCCGGTGGGGAAACCATGGTGTACGGCTCTTCCTCCTTTGCCGAAGGGGATCCGGAAATCCTGCGCCGGATGACAGAAGCCGATCTGTGCATTTTTGGCGCTCATAGTCCTGTAACCAAAAAGACCTTCGCACTGCCGCTTGTACGACAGCCAAAGGTCATTATCTGGAACGGAGATTCCGTCACTTATTTTGAAGGGACTTTCCCGGCAGCTCAGTTGGATCTGTTTTCCTGTACCCGGTTTCTGTACCGTTTCCCGGATGCTACAGTCCCAGCCGATGCCGGATATACAGCACCGCGATCCCCTGAAACACCATAATCAGCGGGATCCCGAGCATAAATTTGATGTGTTTGGTTTTATGCCGGATTACATGCATGGTCAGATACATAGCCGCAGATCCGCCCATGGCAGCCAGTATCAGCAATGTGGCTTCCGGAACGCGCCACGCACCGTTTCTGGCTTTTCGTTTGTCCGAAACGGTTACGATGACGGCGATCAGGGATATAACCACCAGATACAGAATGCCGTATGGGATCAGGTCTGCTGCTGATTCCGGCGGGAATACAATCCATGTGTTCATCTGTATTTCTCCGCTTCTGCCTGTGCCATGGTATCACAGCGCTCGTTATACGGATGACCCGCGTGTCCCTTGACCCAAACAAAGGATACGGTATGTCCGGCACACAGCTCCAGCAGCCGCTCCCACAGATCCGGATTCAGGGCAGGCGAACCGTCTCCTTTTTTCCAGCCCCGTTTTTTCCAGCCGGCTGCCCATCCCTTACCCATGCCATCGCATACATATCGGGAATCTGATGTCAGCACGACCCGGCAGGGTTCTTTCAGTGCTTCCAGCGCCCGGATCACTGCGGTCAGTTCCATCCGGTTGTTGGTGGTGTTGGCTTCACCGCCGCACAGCTCTTTTTCTTTTCCGTTATATACCAGCACGGCACCCCATCCTCCCGGTCCGGGATTCTGTTTACAGGAGCCGTCGGTGTAAATTTCCACTGTTTTCATTCTTCTGTCATCCTGTCTCTTTCTGGGCGTAAATCGCTATATCATTATAACAGTTTCCCGAAAGCTTGTCAAGCAGGTGACCGATCCGGAGGACTCACATGTATTCACTGTTGATTGCCATTATTTATCTTGCGTTTATCAGCCTGGGGCTGCCCGACTCTCTGCTTGGTTCTGCCTGGCCGGTGATGCGGCTGGAACTGGGCGCTTCCCTTTCCATGCAGGGGCTTGTCTCCATGATCATCTGCGGCGGTACCATTCTGTCCAGTCTGGCCTCCGAACGGATCACCCGTAAACTGGGAGCCGGCCTCACCACAGCTGTCAGTGTTGCCATGACTGCCGCTGCCTTATTCGGTTTTTCCTGTGCTTCTCAGTTCAGCCAGCTTTGTCTGTGGGCCATTCCCTACGGTTTGGGGGCAGGTGCTGTGGATGCTGCACTGAACAATTATGTGGCACTCCATTTTGCCGCACGGCATATGAGCTGGCTGCACTGTTTCTGGGGTGTCGGTGCTTCCATCAGTCCGTATATCATGCAGTATTGCCTTGCCGCCGAGCATCTGGGCTGGCAGGATGGCTATCAGACCGTTTCGATTCTGCAGATCGTGCTGACGGCTTGTCTCTTTCTGTCTCTGCCGCTCTGGAAGAAACGTACCGCTTCCGGATCTGCCGGGGAGAGTACACCGCCTGTGGGACTGCGCAAAGCTCTGGCAATTCCCGGTGTCCCCTGCATACTGACCGCCTTTTTCGGATATTGCGCCATGGAAGCAACCTCTATGTACTGGGCCTGCAGCTATCTGGTGGAATATCACGGACTGGCTCCGGATACCGCCGCAGGATACGGATCGCTTGTATATCTGGGTCTGACATTCGGCAGATTCCTGAACGGGTTTATTGCAGACCGTGCCGGCGACAAACTGCTTATACGGGCAGGTTCCTCCATTCTGCTCTTCGGTATTCTGCTGATCGGACTGCCCACCGGTTCCTGGGTATCCGCCGTGATCGGACTTGCCGTTGTGGGAATCGGCTGCGCACCTGTGTATCCCTGTATTATCCACAGTACCCCGGCCAACTTCGGTGAACAGAACTCCCAGGCAATCGTGGGAATCCAGATGGCCAGCGCTTATGTGGGCAGCACATTCATTCCGCCGCTGTTTGGTTTTCTGGCACAGTATATCCATATCGGACTTTACCCCTGGTATCTGGCCGTGTTTGCGCTGCTTATGTTCTGGATGACAGAGCGTCTGAACCGGACAATGGACAACAAATCCTCCTCTGCCGTTTCGTAAAGGATATATGCCTGCTGTCATTCCAGGATGCCAGTACCACTCCTCCGTCCCTATGCTCATCTCCCCTGCTTCGGCGGGGGTTTTTCTGTGCCCGTTTTTTCCGGTCATGCATACACTGAAATCGAGGCGCGGTGAATTGCCGTGTCCTGCCCTGCATGAAAAATATGGAATTACAATCAAAACAGGAGGTCAACACCTCACATGGAGCACAGAAAAGAATACACCAGTCACCGGGATATGCTGGATGACGCCATGCTGCAGCGTATTCTGGCGGATATGACTGATGAAAGAGATGACACACGATTCTGCGGATGCATGTCTCACGGCGACTCTCGGTACCAATCTTCCCGCAGTGAAAGAACCGGCAATTCTCCCTGCGACAAAGGATGCGGCAGCGCCCGTCAGGCCTATGAAAATCGGCAGAACCGTGGGAATTGCAAAATCTGCGATGAACGCCAGACCTGCGGCGATCACCACCCCCGCGGGGAATGGAACCCTGCAGAAAACGATACCTGTCCGGACAAATATGACTGCGTATCCGGTCATTCGGCTTCCCTGCTCAGGGGATATCCGCTGGCCATGGTATATTCACCCAACCAGGAATGGGAAGGTATCCTGGAAGCCGAAGAAGCCCTTGACAGGGGAACCATTTTTACCGGTCTGCTCTTCCCCTGGTATCCTTCCCGCTGCAAAGACAACGGCGGATGCGGCTGCGGGAGGAACTGACGTATGCATGATATGAATGAACAGAAAAGATTATTCCGGATGATCCAGCAGGTATCCTTTGTGCTGTATGAAACGGCTCTGTATCTGGATACCCATCCCCACTGCCGTCCTGCGCTGGCGTATTTCAACAAGTACAATGCCAGACGCCGGGAACTGATGGAAAAGTATGAGTCCAAATATGGCCCACTGACCATGTACGGACAAAACTGCAGCAGCGACCACTGGCAGTGGGTGGAAACGCCCTGGCCCTGGGAATACGATTGCCAGTGATGGGGAAAGGATCAATCTATGTGGATTTATGAAAGAAAACTGCAGTACCCGGTGAAGATCAAGAATCCCAATCCGCTGTACGCAAAAATCATTATTTCGCAGCTGGGAGGGCCTGACGGAGAACTGGCTGCCTCCACCCGTTATCTGAGCCAGCGTTTCTCCATGCCCTATCGGGAAGTTTCCGGCATTCTGACGGATATCGGTACTGAAGAACTGGCGCATGTGGAAATGGTAAGCGCCATTCTTTATCAGCTCACCCGGAATCTTTGTGAAGAAGAAATCAAGAAATCCGGGTTCGACACCTATTTTGTGGATCATACCGCAGGTGTATATCCCATTGCTGCGTCCGGTGTTCCTTTCGACGCCAAATATATCGGTGTAAAGGGAGATGTTCTGGCGGATCTGAACGAAGATCTGGCAGCAGAACAGAAAGCGCGTGTAACGTATGACAACCTGCTCCGACTGATAGATGACCGGGATGTCTGCGAACCGCTTTCTTTCCTACGTGAAAGAGAACTTGTGCATTACCAGCGCTTCGGTGATGCGCTCCGCATTGCGCAGGATCGGATGGATTCGCAGAACTTCTACGGATGGAATCCCGCATTTGACCGGAAGCCGGATTCACGGAAATAATCCTGTATAACAAACAGGACTGCTATACTGGCAATACAGTACAGCAGTCCTGTTCCCTTTTTGTCAAGACTCCACCTGGCAGGATACAGGCAGAAGTGTATTTTGCACCAGGTGTTCTTGAGGATCACCTGTCCGATACTGTCTGTTGCGTGCTCCCGCAGGTCACTGCAGCATTCCATGCTTTCAAAGTTGGCTTTGGTTCCGAACTTGTTTTTGTTGCCGTCGCAAGAGCTGAACAGATCATACAGTTCTTAGGTATGAACATTGTATGCAACCGTTTCAGTATCATTTACTATTTACTTTAATTAAGCTGAATATACAGCATTTTTTCACAGAATGTTGCATTTCGGTCGGAAATGTGATATAATATGATTTTGGGAATACATTTCCTGCAACTTGTCATAATTACTGTAAAACCATTTTTTCAGTATACCAAAGGAGGCGTATTTTCTCTGGGTCTTTCTGTTACGGGAGCGCTTGTGACTTTTTTTACCGGTTTTTTGATTGCATACATCAACTACCTGATGATGAAAAAAGGCACCGACAAATCAGGTACCGCGGCCTTGCTTCTGCCTCTGCTCCGTACGCTGATCAGTGCGGGCTATCTGGTGGCTGTATTTTTTCTGGCCCCTCTCACGCCGTGCGATCCGATCTGGCTGCTGGCAGGTGCTGCGGCCGGGCTGACGCTTCCCATGTTCTTTTTCACGTTTCTTCTCATCCGGCAGCTGAAGCCTTCGGATGACAATCAAGAAACGGAGCATTCTGACAATTCTGACAAAGGAGGGGATGTTTAAAATGGGAGAAAAATCCGAAGTGATCATTCCTCTGGGCGGGATTCTTGATATCACCGGAGAAGTCATTGCCATGTGGGTACTTCTGGCACTGATTACGGTACTTTCAATTCTGGCTACCCGGAATATGAAAGAACGGCCTGGCACATTCCAGAATCTGGTGGAAACCGGCGTTGAATATCTGGACAACTTCTTCACCGGTATCATCGGAAAGCATCATACAAGGAAATACTTTTATTTTCTCGGCTCCCTGTTCATCTTCATTATTTTCGCAAACTATTCCGGACTCATTCCCGGTGTGGGACTGACCCGGTATTTCAAGGCGCCGACTTCTTCCCTTTCCGTCACACTGGGGTTGGGGGTTGTAACCTTCTGTTTCCTGCAGATCTCGGGACTACGGGCAGGTGCCGGCCATTATTTCAAACGGTTTGTCAGCCCCATTGCTTTCATGCTGCCGCTGATGGTACTGGATGAATTCATCAAGCCCGCTTCTCTGGCACTCCGTCTGTTCGGCAACGTATTCGGAGAAGAAACCGTAACCCACAATCTGTATGACCTGCTGCCCATCGGCGCACCGGTTCTGATGATGGCGCTTTCCCTGCTGTTCTGTGCCATCCAGGCCGTAGTCTTCACCATGCTGACTTCCATTTATCTGGAAGAAGCCGTAGAAGTGGAAGACTGATTCACCACTGCCAATCTTTTCATATAATCAAAGGAGATTTATATCATGGATAGTTCCGCTTACATCGCCATTGCCGCAGCCATTGCCATTGCTGTCAGCACCATTTTCCCTGCCATCGGTCAGGGTCTTGCCGCCAAAGCCGCTATGGAAAGTATCGCACGTCAGCCTGATGCCGCCAAGGATATTCGTTCCACACTGATCATCGCTCTTTCCCTGATGGAAGCACTGACCATTTACGGTCTGCTGATCGGCTTCATTCTGGCATCCAAGATCTGAGGTAGCATAAATGACCATTCAGCCTTCCATACTTCTGTGGACGGTGATCACCTTCTGCCTGACGGTTTTTGTTCTGAACCGGTTTCTGTTCGGTCCCATGCTTGCTTTTATGGACAAGCGTCAGGAAAAAATTGACAGAGCCGCCGCTCGGAAAGAAGAAAACGCCCGGCTTCTGGCAGAAGCGGAAGAAAAATTGGAACAGTTCCGGCGGGAAGAAGACAAACATCTTACAGAACTTGCTGCCTCTGCTCTGACCAACGCCCGCCATGATGCGGAAACTCTGATCACCGTTACCCACCGCAAGCAGAATCAGAAACTGGATCTGCATGTAGCGGATCTGGAAACGGAATCCAAAGAAATTGAAAAAGTTCTCGACACCCAGTTAGACGACATGGCCAAGTGTTATGCCGACACGCTGTTGTCGTGATAAAGGAACGAAATGCTGCATTTTGTTTATTCACTCATAAATTTTGCTCTTCTTTTATTGATTGTCTGGTTGATCGGACGGAAAATGATAGCCAATATATTCATTGGACGCCAGGAAAAGATCAATCGCGCACTGGATGAAGCAGAGCGTCTGGAAACAGAAGAACCAACGCTCCCCGTTATACCGGAAAAATTCCGCGAAGAGCTGCCGGATACTGTAAAAGCAGAGATTGCCGAAATTCAGGAAGCTGCTGCAGAACACGTGGGTCATATGCAGCAGCAGACAGACGCCACCATCGAAAGTCTGCGCCGGGAAATGCTCCTGGACGTAAAGAGCCGTTACATCGATAAACTCGTGGATAAAGTGACTGCGATTGTGATCTCCGAACCTTTTCTGTCCGCTTTCCGCGCCAGAGAAAATGAGTTTACCGACAGAATCATAGAAACCATGACCCTTACCCCCGGGGATATAGCTTATCTGAAACGGCATGATGTACTGTATGTGACCCTGACTTCCGCCTATAAGATGCCCCAGTCCATTGTGGATCGGATCGGTAAGCACGCCACTCAAATGCTTGACAAGGTTGGCGGTAAGCCATCTTACTGGGTCAAGGTGGATCCGGAACTGATTGCCGGTTTCCGTTTCCGTGTGGGGGATACTGTTTACGACTACACCCTTTCCGATCGTCTTTATCAGCTGCGGAAGCATCTGGAATCCAGAGAACTGCAGGGAGACGAAGACGCCGAAGCACTGATTGCCGATATGTTTGAAGATATCAGCGGTATGACAAACTCTCTCAGCGAATTCCAGCTGGGCCGCGTTATCAGCATTTCCGATGGGATCTGCTGGCTGGACGGGCTTGCTGACATTATGTATGGGGAAGTTATCGAGTTTGAGTGCGGTGAAATGGGTATGGTGCTGGATATCGAACCTGACCGGATCGGCTGTATTGTCTACGGCCGGTATGAAAACATCGAAAGCGGCAGCCGGGTACGCCGTGTCGGCCGGATTGCCAGTGTACCGGTCGGAGACGAACTTCTCGGCCGTGTTGTGGATCCACTGGGCCGGGCACTGGACGGAAAAGGCCGTATCTGGACAAACGAACGCCGTCCCATTGAGAACAAAGCCCCCTCCATTCCGGACAGAGCAGGTGTCTCCCGTCCCCTTCACACTGGGATCAAAGCGATTGATGCGCTGGTTCCCATCGGAAGAGGGCAGCGTGAACTGATCATCGGCGACCGCCAAACCGGGAAAACTTCCATTGCGCTGGATGCCATCATCAACCAGAAAGGCACCGGAACCATCTGTATTTACGTAGCTATAGGCCAGAAAGACACTACGATCGCCGACATCCGTGAAAAGCTGACCAAGTATGGTGCCATGCCTTATACCACGTTGGTATGTGCTCCCGCTTCCGTTTCCGCTTCCATCCAGTACATTGCGCCGTTCGCCGGTGCTGCCATGGCAGAATACTTCATGTATCAGGGACGGGATGTGCTGATCGTGTACGACGACCTTTCCAAGCATGCCGTGGCGTATCGTGAACTCTCCCTTCTGCTGCATCGTCCTTCCGGCCGTGAAGCCTATCCCGGGGATGTGTTCTATCTCCACGCCAGACTGTTGGAAAGAGCGGCACAGCTGTCTGCTGAAAACGGCGGCGGTTCCATCACCGCCCTGCCAATTATTGAAACGCAGGCAGGGGATATTTCCGCTTATATTCCCACCAATGTCATTTCCATCACGGATGGTCAGATTTTTCTGGATGCCGACCTGTTCAACGAAGGTCAGCGGCCCGCTGTCAACGTGGGGCTTTCTGTCTCCCGTGTAGGCAGTGCCGCCCAGACCAAACTGATGAAACAGGTTTCCGGCAGACTGCGTATGGATCTGGCACAGTACAGAGAGCTGGTAGGTTTTACCCAGTTCGGTTCCGATGTTGACGCTTCTACCAAAAAGGTACTGGAATCCGGCAAACGAATGATGGCTGCCCTTCTGCAGAACCGGTATGCTCCCCTGCCCGACTGGGAACAGGCACTTCTGCTGTTCGCTGTATCGGAAGGTTATGCTGCTTCTGTGGATCCTTCCGGCATCGAAATGTGGGGTACCTATCTTGCCAACCATATGGAAATCCGGTATCCTGCTCTGGCTGATATTCTGAAGTCCGGCCGCAAGCTGGACGATACAGAAAAGGAACGCCTGAAGGAAGCCATTGCTGCTTATGTGACAGACTGTGAGGTAGCGTAAATGGCCAGTCTGCAGGCACTGAAAAAACACCTGAACAGCATCCGTATGACCGGCCAGCTGGCAGGTGCCATGAAAACCGTATCCGCTGTCAAGTTGTCCCGTATGAACCAGACACTGCAGCAGTTTTCCGCTTACGATGCTATATGCAGACAGGTGATGGATACATTCGGCCCGGCACTTGCGGAAATGTTTCCATGCAAAAATCCGGGAGCTCCTGTCTGTTATGTGATTCTGGGCGCAAACCGTGGACTGTGCGGCGGCTACAACATCGATCTGTACAACTTTATCGACCTTTTTCTGGCAAAGGCACCTGCCGACCGGATGCTGATCGCCGTGGGGAAGCACGCTATCTCGCATCTGCAGGACGCCGGCATTTCTCCGGACAAAACGTTTATTTTTCCCGATACCGTCGGGCATGAAGAGTGTGCGGTGTTTATGGAGGAGGTTCTCTCCCTTTACCGGGAAGGCAAAGTTTCGGGTGTGGTAATACTGTACCAGAAATTCGTCAATATGCTGACGCAGAAACCCGAAGCCCACGTACTCCTGCCGCTGCCCGGACAAGGAAGTGTTTCCTCTGATACAGAACCGTTTTTTGTTCCCGACAGAGAAACAGTTCTGCAAAACGCTGCTTCTGCCTGCGTCAATGCCGATTTTTATACCCGTATTCTGGAATCCTGTGCCGGATATCAGGCATCTGCTCTGATTGCCATGCGATCCGCTTATGACAATGCTGAAGCCTCTTCGGCCGCACTGGAATCCGCCATCAGCAGACGCCGCCAGAGCGATGTTACCGCCAGTGTCATCGAAACATCCGGCGGAAATATGGAATTCTGATATTCCTCTTAGTTTATGGAAAATCCCATCCGGAGGTTCCCATGTCCAAACATGCAACAGGCATTATTACACGTATCAACGGGCCGGTAGTGGACATCATGTTCGACTCCCTTACCCTTCCCGATATTTTTCACGCACTGGAAATCCGCAAAGGAGAAGAAACCTTCACTTTGGAGGTTCTGCAGCATCTGGGCCACAACGAAGTTCGCTGTATTTCCATGCAGCCCACCGACGGTCTGTCCCGGGGCATGACCGCTGTAGATACCGGTGCTCCCATATCCGTTCCCGTTGGCAAAGGCACACTGGGACGGATGACCAATGTGACCGGCGATCCCATTGACCGGGCCGGAGAAATTGTTACCGAAGAACGCTGGCCCATTCATCACTCTGCCCCTCATTTTACAGACATTGTCACCGCCAATGAAATTCTGGAAACCGGGATCAAGGTCATTGATCTGATGACACCCTACGCCAGAGGCGGTAAAATCGGTTTGTTCGGCGGCGCGGGTGTAGGTAAAACCGTACTTATCATGGAGCTTATCCGCAACATTGCCTTTGAACACGACGGTTATTCCGTTTTCGCCGGTGTTGGCGAACGTTCCCGGGAAGGCAACGATCTCTGGAATGAAATGAAGCAGTCCGGGGTACTGGACAAGACAGCCCTTGTCTTCGGTCAGATGAACGAAACCGCCGGTGCCCGTCTCCGTGTGCCGCTGGCAGGTCTGACCATGGCAGAATACTTCCGCGAAAACGCACACAAGGACATTCTGCTGTTCATCGACAACATCTTCCGTTTCACCCAGGCAGGCAGTGAGGTTTCCGCACTGCTCGGCCGGATGCCTTCTGCTGTCGGATATCAGCCCACGCTGGCTTCTGAAATGGGGAAACTGCAGGAACGGATCGTATCTACCCACAGCGGTTCTATAACTTCCGTACAGGCTATCTACGTTCCTGCCGATGACCTGACCGACCCTGCTCCCGCTACTACCTTCTCTCATCTGGACGCCACCACCGTACTGTCCCGAAGCATTGTGGAACTGGGGATCTACCCTGCCGTGGATCCGCTGGAATCCGGTTCCCGTATGCTCTCCCCCGATATCGTTTCCGCCAGACATTATCACTGCGCCAGAGAAGTCACCCGTGTACTTCAGCGATACAACGAGCTGCAGGATATCATTGCCATTCTTGGGATGGACGAGCTCTCACCGGAAGATAAGGCAGCTGTCCGCAATGCACGCCGTGTCCAGAGGTTTATGAGTCAGCCATTCCATGTAGCCGAAGGTTTCACCGGAATTCCCGGAAAATATGTCCGGGTGGACGATACCATTTCCGGTTTTGAAGCCATTCTCGGTGGAGAATGTGACCATCTGCCTGAACAGGCTTTCCTTATGGCAGGCAGTCTGGACGATGTCTGGGCAGCCGCAAAAGATGAGGTCTGATATGGAAAATATGATCACACTGACCATTGTCACACCGGAGGGCAGCAATACCGTCATCCAGTGTGACTCGGTACGGCTTACCATTGCTGATGGGATCCGAAAAAAAAATGCCGGCGGCAGTTTCGGGATCCGTAAAGGGCACGCAGATGCACTGCTTGCCATCGCAGAAGGGCCTGTCAAAGCACTGGTGAACGGTGAAACCGTATTCGAGTGCACCACAGGTCCGGGATTTGCTTCTGTTTCCGGCAAGAATACCGTTTCTGTACTGACCGACAGATTAACGATCCTGAAAGACTGTCCAAAGCCATGAATGTCGTTATTCTGTCCTTACTCTGCCAGATAAGAGATATTCCGCTGGTTCAGAATGCTTCTTTTTTGACAGATCCCCATAATCAGATAATCCTTTACATGCCCGGATATGGTTGTAAAGGATTATTTTTATATCTTAAAGCTTGTGCCCGGTACAACAAGTTCTCCGGAACTGAATTGTATGCTGGTGCTCTTTATCTATAAACCTTCCCCCTTTGCCTGGGAACACACAAAAATTTGCATGATATCCCATTAAATCACTTGGTTTCCTTCCATTTTTCCATTATTTACTCCGAAACAAACATATGCTGCAAATTTTTGTGAATATCCCTATCAATTTTTGAGGTGGACATTGGTACAGAGATGTGATATGATAATACTATCCAAAATATAATACCCTTATATTTTTATTTCTTCATAACAACCCGTAGATTTTAACCTTCTGAAGGGGGGCAGATATGTTTCATCAAAAAGGATATGAAGATTGTGTACCATATCTGTATACAGTTCATCCGGGTAAATTTACCTATCCTTCCCATTGGCATATTGAAATTGAGTTCTGTTACTGCTTTCAGGGAAGCATTTTATGCACCGTATCGGATATCCGGTATCCGCTGCAGGCAGGAGATCTGCTGATCATCAACAGCTGTGAAGGACACGAATACCAGGGAATTTCCGAGGATGCCAGAGGTCTTTCTCTGAAGCTGGGACATGAGTTTCTGGGAGATGAATTTTATACACTTGCTTCAGGAGTTTCCTCCGAACGTATTCTCCACCTGCAGGATCCTGTACTTCCGATGAAATATCACTGTATCCGGGAGCAGCTGGATATTCTCACTGAGTACCATCCGAAGAGAAACCGGAATCGCTGGCTTGTCTATTCGGCTATCTACAGATTCATGCATGAAGTCAGACATCTGCTGGCATTTGAAAAGAATGCAGTTCCACTGGGGCTGGAAAACAAAAGAAAACAGGTATACAGCATTCTTGATGCAGTTTCGTATATCAGCCAGCACTACACAGAAAAAATCACGCTGGAAGATATTGCCGCCGTTCAAAAATACGAAATCAGCAGTTTCTGCCGTTTGTTCCGCACAGTTATGGGTGTAACACCTCACAGTTACCTGCTGCAGTACCGTATAAAGAACGCACAAAAACTGCTGGCCGCCACCGATCTTCCCATTAACCGGATCGGTGAGGAATGCGGTATCCCGGATGCGAAATCCTTTTCCAGAATTTTCAAACAGTATACCGATAAGACACCATCCCAATACCGGACCTGGGCACGGCTGCAGCCTGAATATGAACAACAACAGAAACAGTAATTGATTTGGAGGAACCATATGACCTACAAAAAGTTATTTTCACTTCTTCTCGCCGGCACAATGCTCACTCCTCTGAGCAGCTGCGGCGATTCCACATCCACAGAAACCCAGCCCGAAATCCTGGAAACCGAACCTGCGGAAACCGAATATGTCCCCACCATTGCCGAAACACTGGCAGAAAAATATGCGGACACAGACTATGGCGGATGCACTTTCCGGATCATGAACCACGCCCCCGGTCAGTTCTTCTACTATAAAATCAATGAACAAGCCAACGAAATCTGGTACGAATCCCTGACGGGCGAAATCTATAACGATGCCGTATACATGAGAAACAGCATGACCGAGGAACTGCTCAACATCACCATCGAGCCGGAATTCGTAAACAGTTTCAACATTGCTCCTACCATACAAAGGCTGGTAAAAGCCGGTGACAATTCCGTAGATGCCGCTCTGGGAGCTATGGCCTATCACATTAACATTGCCGCAGAGGGGAATCTGTACAATCTTCACAATGTGGATTCCATGGAACTGGAGGCAGAATGGTACGACCAGTCCATTGTAAAGAATTACAGCTACAAAAAGGACAAACTCTACGCCATTGCCGGTGCCTTCAACATCTTTGACGACTACGGTCTGCCGGTAATCTTCTACGGTAAGAACATTCTGGAACTGCACAACCAAAAAGATCCTTCCGAATTGGTAAAAGAAGGCAGTTGGACTGTCGACAGTATGATGACCATGGCGGAAACCGTATCAGTGGATCTGAACGGTGACGGCGCAATGACCATCGAAGACGACTCCTGGGGCTTTTCCGACAATACCGGCGGGATGAAGCATCTGCTGGAAGGGGTCGGCCACCCCATTACCAAGGTTGATAAGGAAGGTGTGCCCTATCTGAACTGCCTGACCGCAGAATATCTTGACACGGCAGAATACTTATACAACCGGGTAGTCACCAGCACCGGTGCCAACGAAATCCCGGACAATGGACTTCTCGTATCGGTATTCAGGGAAGAACGTCTTCTGTTCTATTATGAACTGCTGGGCTGCATCAATGAATTCCGGGAAATGGAATCTTCCTTCAGTCTGCTGCCTCTGCCCAAACTGGACGAAAAACAGGAACAGTATGTAACTCCCGTGAACTCCATCTGGTGTACCGCACTGGCCATTCCCGTGACCTCTGCAGATGTGGAAAGAACCGGTACCATCCTGAATGTTGCCAGTGCCTATTCCGTGGACACAGTCACCACAACCCTGTACGAACTGATTCTGGGTTCCAAACTGATCAGAGAAGAGACCTCTCTCGAAATGCTGGACTATGTATGGGCCAACAAGCAGTATTGCTGGGGCAACGGCTATGCCTGGGCAACACCTATGGAAGATCTTTTATACGCCCTTTATGAGCAGGATACTTTTATGCTGGCATCCCAGCTGCAGACACAAAGCGAACGGCTTCAGACAGCACTGGACAACTTCCTGCAAAAGTTTGATGAGCTTCCGTAACCGGTTTCTGAATATATTCTGAAAAAGAACTCACACGGGTTCTTTTTCTTTTCTCTGCCGGATTGTGTCTCTAAATCCCGGAAATCTGCTTGTGGATGTATAACCAGGTTATAAAACAGTTTCCGCAGAAGAAGCCACCGCAGTTGTCTATCCCGATTGACAGCATTTTCATAGAATCAATCTACCACGATCCAGGCTGTCAATGATCGCAGCAATCGCATTTTCATTATTGCTTACCGTTATGAAATCGGCGGCGGCTTTGACGGCATCCACGGCGTTTGCCACTGCAAATCCGACTTTGGCTGCCTTCAGCATGGCAACATCGTTATCATAATCGCCCACTGCAATGGTTCTGTCCGCCTGGATCCCCAGAAGTTCCGCCATTCTCACAAGGGCTGCACCTTTATTCACGCCTTTGGGCAGAAGCTCAAACAGCCAACGTTCCGAACGGATAAAATCATATTCTGCGGCTTTGGGATGGTTCTGCAGCAGCTGCATCAGTGTTGTGATCTGTACTTCTTCCAGATGTGCAAACACCACTTTCAGAACCGGTTCTTCCACGGCATCATAATGACAGGTAATATCCGGCAGACCTGTTACGGCACGAAAATGCTCCATAGCCTTATTGTTCCTGTTGAAATATACATTCTTTTCGGTATTGAGCTGAATCCCCATCTCCGGCAGCTTTTCGTACACTTCCCGAACAAGCTCCATTGCTTCTTTGGGCAGACACCGTTTCCAGAGATATTTTTGCTTACCTGCATCATATATACCGCCGCCGTTGATACAGCCATACGGTGCATTGGGTTTTATGATACGGCAGATTTCTCCGGCAGTCTGCGGTACTCTGCCTGTGATAAATGTAAACAGACCGCCTTCCGACCTGAAATACTCGATCGCCGCCAGATTCTCTTCCGATACCGTTCTGTCGTCTCTGTAAAGCGTTCCGTCAAGATCTGTACAGAACAGGATTCCTTTAAATTTCTTCATAATAACCACCTCAGATGATCTCCCGGCGGGTTTATACAAACAGGAGATACGGTTTTTATTTACTATACACCATTTTTCTCGTAATTTCAACCGGTTTTACAATATGCTTAATCCGGATAAAACCTTGCAAACAGGTTAAAAATACTTCCTGACAGACCATAAACCGGCTCTGGAAGGAAGTATTTTTCATGAAATCCGACAGGCATAATCTCGGATGGCTTAAAACCGATCAGAATACCGGGATATTCTTCCTGCACTTATTTACGCTTTTTTCAGTCGTTCCTTTTCAAACTGCATACGGTACAGATCATAATACCGGCCTTTTTTCTCAAGAAGTGCAGCGTGGCTTCCCTCTTCCAGAATCTTCCCATGAGAAAGCACGATGATTTTATCCGCATGCTGGATCGTGGACAATCTGTGTGCCACCATGAGCATGGTTCCGATGTTCATCATCTTTTCCAGAGAATCCTGGATCAGAAGCTCTGTTTCCGTATCAATGTTTGCGGTTGCTTCATCGAGGATCATAACCGCCGGCTTATGCACAATGGTTCTTGCAAAAGAAAGAAGCTGTCGCTGCCCTGCCGAAAAATTGTTACCGCGGTCTCTGACCTGTTCGTCCAGTCCTGCGGAAAGTCTGTTTATGAACCGGTCAGCGTTTACATATCGACAGGCTTCCATAACCTCTTTGTCGTCAACTCCTTCCAGACCAAGCAGAATGTTCGAACGGATCGTACCTGAAAACAGAAATACATCCTGCAGCATCTGTCCGAAATGCTTACGCAGTGAAGCAATCCGGATCGTTCTGATGTCGTGTCCGTCCACCAGGATCTGCCCCTTCTGTATATCATAATTACGGCACAGGAGCGATAGGATCGTAGTTTTTCCCGATCCCGTGGATCCCACAAATGCAACGGTATCACCGGCATTCACCGTAAACGAGACGCCCTTCAGAATCCATTCATCGGGCTTATAGGCAAACCAGACATCGCGGAACTCAATGTTTCCTTCGATCGTTTCCAGTTCAATGGCATCGGGTGCATCGGTAACTTCGGGAACCATATCAAATACCGTAAAAATCTTTTCTGCCGATGCAAATGCCGACTGAAGCCAGTTGAACTGCTCTGCCAGATTCTGTATCGGATTGAAAAATTTATTGATATAGGAATAGAACGTAACTACCAGTCCGCTGGATACCGTCTGGCCAAGGAAGGAAACATCATTGATGTAGCCGCGTCCGGCAAGATACAGGAGACACAGGACGGAGGAGATGTACAGCATATATACCAGCGGTCTGAAAATACTGAACACAAGCATTTCGCTCTGTTTTGATTTCCCAAGTGCTTCATTCTTGCGGTCAAATTCCGCTTTTTTCCATTCCTCTCGGTTGAACACCTGGATGATTTTCATGCCAGAAAGATTTTCGGAAAGAAATGTGTTGATATCGGTGGTTCCGTCTTTGACGCGGCGATATGCTTTACGGGAAAACTTGCGGAAAACCACGGTAAACAGAACGATGAACGGCACGAAGCAAAGCACCATGATCGTCAGCATATAGTTGAGGCAAAGCATGGCTACAAAAACACCGATGATGATAAAACAGTTCTTGATCAGATTTACGATAATATTCGTAAACATCATGGATATCGCACCGGTATCGTTTGTGACACGGGTTACAAGCTTGCCTACAGGGATTGTGTTCAGTTGGTTATGGGACAGACTTTCGATATGCACGAAGAGATCCTCTCGGATATGGGAAATAATCTTCTGCCCCGTCCGCTGCAGCACAACCGCCTGCATATACGTGCAGACCAGGGAGACCACAAGAATGGATGCGTACACCGCCACAAGTCTGAGAAGATCCGACATGGCGAAGTTCTCTCTGAGCACCTCAACGATATTCCCCATCAGGATCGGAGAGACAATATCATAGGTCACGGAAAACACCATCAGTCCCAGCACGGCAGCGAAATTCCGGATATACGGTTTTGCGTACACCAGAAGTCTCTTGGTGATCTCGCTGTCCTTCATGCTTCTGTCAAAGCCAATGGCTTCCTTCTGCTTCCGGATCGTCATGTATGCGGCAATAAAAATTACGGAAACAACGCCGAGAACAGCACCGACTGCTATCAGCGGAAAAAACTCATACATCCGTGCCCACCTCCTTTGCGGAATCTTTGCTTTCATCATCAAGACGCTGCAGTTCCACCATATTGTGATAAGCCTGGCAGTTCTGATACAGTTCTTCGTGGGTACCTACCGCCACAATGCGTCCTTCCTCCATAAACACGATCTTGTCCATGGATTCAATAGTGGATATACGGTGGGCAATCAGTATGGTTGTACGGCCTTCGCGGATACGCCGCAGATTGGCAAGGATCACCTTTTCGGTCTTTACGTCCACTGCAGAAACGGAATCATCCAGAATCAGGATGCCGGCATCTTTGAGAAGGGCACGCGCGATCGATATACGCTGTTTCTGACCGCCGGAAACCGTAACTCCCCGTTCCCCCAGGACAGTTTCGTAGCCGTCAGCGAATGTTTCTATATTATCATGGATATCTGCCATTCTTGCGGCTTCCCGGACACTTTCCATATCCGTATCCCCGCCGGAAAAGGCAATATTGTTTGTAATTGTATCGCTGAACAGGAAATTATCCTGCGGCACGTATGCACAGAACTTTCTCATTGTACGGATCGGGATTTTGTTGATATCCTGTCCGTCTATAAACAGTGTACCGTCGGGGACATTGTATGTACGAAGCAGCAGATCCACAAGCGTTGTCTTCCCTGCGCCCGTTTTCCCTATGATCCCGACATGTTCCGATTCCTTTATTGCAAAGGAAATGTTACTGAGTGCGTCGTATTCCGCCTGGGGATACCGGAAAGTAAGATTGCGGAACTCGATATGTCCCTTGAGGGGAGCCGGTTCTCTCACATCCGCTCTGTCGCATACATCCGCTTCCGCATCCAGAAGAGCACTGATCCGCTTCAGCGATGCTTTGCCACGGGAACGCATTTCGATAAGCTGTGACACTGCCATGATCGGCCATACGATTGCCGTGAAATACCCTATAAACTCCACAAGCTGTCCCGCATCGAAATAGCCTTTCAGCACAAGATACCCGCCATAGCCAAGGATCACACAGATCACGGACTCCACAAACAGCGTTACCAGTACATTGAGCAGCGTGGAGAGCTTGGTATGCGCTACATTGGCTTCTTCATTCGTCTTGTTGATTTTCCGGAAACTCATCAGATTTACGGTTTCCTTGACAAACGCCTTGACCACTGCAATCCCCGAGAAATTTTCCTGAGAAAAATCCGACAGAGAGGAGAATGCCGCCTGTCGTTCATCCCATCTTTTTTCCAGCTTATGGTCAAGCACGGCGCCGATTGCCAAAAGGAATCCCATGGGAATCATGGAAAACAGAGTGAGAAGAGGATCCATGGAATACATTTTGATCAGCGCCATCACACACAGGAACAGCGCATCGCAAAACATGAGAACGCCCCACCCGAAACACTCCTGCAGAGTTTCCAGATCATTGGTGAAAAGGGTCATGAGACTGCCCACCTTATTGACCTGATAATACTGCTGTGACAGGTCTTTGCAGTGGTCAAACATACGGCCGCGGAGATTTGTTTCCATTCGTACGGCGGAGCCTCTGAAACAAACACGCCACAGAAACCGGCCGAACACCATACTCAGAATGACAAAGATCATAGGAAGACATACTTCGTCAAGAAGGTATACCATATCAAAAGGAACGACTGTCCCATCCGCTTCCGCTGTACCATTTATCAGCCCGTTGACAACCGTCCGGTAAAATTCCGGGATGGCAAGCTGCATATAGTCGACCAGTATCAGCGCGGCTACCCCGAGTATGAGCACAGGCAGATACCGCAGATAATACCGGTTTATATGTTTTCCAAAAATCAAAAGATGTCACCTCATTCTGAAAAATAATGGCTGTACGAAGCTGTGGATCTAAAAATACGATATAAAAACAGCCACCTATATTTATAAACTTATATTCCCTGTATGTCAAGCGGATTCGTGAGAATTTATGAAAAATATCCGTTTTTCATAAAAGAAGATCTTATGGATATTATCATTTTCCGTTTACAGCAGAAAGCATTTTTCGCAAACACGCCCTGTCGCTTTTCTCCTTTTCAGAACTGCATAAGGAATCTTAATTTCGTCTGCTCATATTGCTTTTTCCAGCCGGTTACAGTATACTATTTACCGGTACTATCCCATTCCATGAGGTGGATATGCGAAAAATACTGTATACTTTTTTGATGGCCTGTATGCTTACGCTTCTGTGTGCCTGCTCAGCATCGGATACGCCGGACATTTTCGCCCCGGATGTTCCGGGAGTTATTGTTTTTTCTGATGGAAAAATGGATTACACCGTTGTGACAGCCCTGCACGCTCCGGGACTGGCTTACCCTCGCCATCGCCTGTTATGACGAAGCGCCCGACATCTATGAGCTTGTAGCAGGCCGGATATTTACCGATTATGTGGATGCCAGCAACTACTTTTTTGCTGGTGAAAACCATTGGAAAGGCAGTGACTACGGGCCGTACCGTCTGCATTTTTCCCTTTACGCACAGCTGCTCTTTGACCGCATGACGGACGGAAGATGTGCCGTATTCTCGGACGATATGCAGGCTGTGGCAACCACATTACTTCACTATGTCCGTCCAGATAACCAGACTCTCCGGATCGGTGATTTCTGGTCGGATATCCATACTGCATACAGCTTTTCCCATTATGCGATGGTGATGTTCTATGCAGGTAATTACTACAAAGACCCTGTACTGAAGAATTTTGCGTGGGAACATCTGAATCAGTTCAGCAAATTTGCAATCAGCAATAATTCCCTCTCCCCCGTCATGCTGCTGCCCCTTAACGATCCCGCTGTGCCGCTGGAAGATCATCACACCATTTCACTCACAAGACTCACAAAAGCCCCTCTTGCATCTGCATTCGCCCGTGCCCTTCTCTTCCCCAGGAATGACATGCTGCTCTCCACCGATCTTACCTTTAGCTTAGCGGAGACGGAGAAACAGAATGTTATCTTGCCGGAATGCAAAGCGGTACATGGATGATTACAGATTCTGCCGGATCCCAAAAAGGCTGAAGTTGCCGACGGGGAGAATCTCCTTACCTTTAAGGCTTCCGCCGGCAATGTTACAGTCACACCGGTTCGTTAACGCATTATACAAATCAATATTTCCTGACGCACAAACAGCCAGCATCTTTCGTACAGAGAAAATGTTGGCTGTTTCCGGTTTTTTTATATTCTGTTTGCAGAGAAGAACATTCAGCTTGTCCGCACTTTGGCGTCAGAGATCACATTATTCAATATTCTGAATCATCTGCACGGCTTGTTCCAGTTTGGTTTTGATAGTTCCTTCACATCCGGCCCAGTAGGAAGCAAAATTCTTGGATTTCTGCGGCATCAGAGAACGGAGAACCGTCCAGGGATACCCGATGGATTCGTTGTACAGGGATTCAAAGTTGATCAGAACACTGTCCTTGATCAGATCCATCATTTTTGCAGTTTCTTCGTCACGGGAGTACCGGTTCTTCAGAGCAATATCGAAGAAAGAGGGAGTCACGGTACGATAGCTCTGGGCGGCAAGAGCTTCCAGTACAGCACCGGACATTTCGGGATTTTTCGCATCGATCGGAATACACATGAGATTCATGGAGTCCTGTACACGGGTACCGTATGCACTCTGGGTTTCATCCAGAAGCGGATACGGAAGCAGGCCGTAATCGTTTTCCATATCGGCCAGACGCCACATCACGTCACCGATACGGGTGGTTACGAACAGAGCGTGGTCGGAAGCAAAGGCAAGCATATCGGTACTGTCATCGGTAGTGGCATAACATCCCGGGTTTTCCCACATCAGAGCATACACTTTTTCCACAATGGTGCTCATCCGTTCCGCATCGATCTCCAGAACCGGCAGATTGTTTTCATCACGGGAAATCATGGAAATACGGAAGCCCTGCATATATCCGTCCGCATCGTTGACGGAAGAACAGATCAGCCCATACCGGTCTTCGGTATCCCGGTTTCCGTCGCCGTTCAGGTCCACATACTGTTCGGCAACCAGTGTGTTTACATAATCGATTGTCCAGCGATGTTCGTTGACCACATTGTACAGGTTTTCCACTCCGATATCCGCCGCAATTTTCTGGTTGAATGCATATACGGACATGGGTTTCAGATGGGAGATCACAATATCCCCTGTGGCAAAATACAGTTTACCGGCGATCTGGAGTTCTTCTGTTACCGAACTGTTCCACCAGGGCTGTTCCAGATTGATATGGGGAATGGTATTCAGATCCAGGAAAAGTCCTTCCAGAGAAAGCACCGGAATCCGTGCAGACCAACCGGAAATGGCATCATATGCCCCGTCCGACGCTGCAATGGAGGCACGGATTTCTCCGATGGTCTGGTCATACTGATCCCAGGCGCCGCCCACAACAATGTTTATGGAGGCATTCAGTCGTTCTTCCACCATCTGGTTCCGTTCATAAACCGCATCATATACCGGATCGCCGGTCATTTCTTCCATGTAGATTTCCTTCTGGTTGTCCGTTTCACCGCGAACATGGAAGACCATCTCCGCTCCCTGGAAATCCAGTTCCGGCAGGGTGTCGGGATAATTGGCCCGGGGATCTTCCGTTTCGGTTTCCGCAGTTTCGCCGGCAATGTTTTCCGCATCTTCCGTACCGGTAGTTTCCGCCGGTGTTCCGGAACCGCAGGCGCTCAGTGCAGGCATACCGGCAAGCAGAGCAAGCAGGCAGATAAGTATTTTTTTCATAAGCCACCTCGTATTATGTGTTATTGTAAGACTGTTTTGCAGTACATAAACAACATGTCTTTACGATAAGAATAGCATCTTTTTTCATGCAAAACAAGTGAAATATTTGCTTTTTTTAGGACAATATTTGCTTCAGCTTGACTTTGCAATCTTACTGCGGTATAATTTATAGTATAATAATGACACAGTATCTGCTGCAGGAGGTGACGGTTTGCTTACAGAAGATGAAATCAGTACGTATTCCCGTATGCCAATCAGTTCCTGGGTATCCACCTTTGGACATCCGGATATATCCGAACCCAACTGGAACAAGTCAGAAAAAAATGATACAGTGCGCATGGTTTTCCAGTCACACATGCATAACGAAATTGAGATTCATCAGATCTGCTGCGGTACTTTATACGTTGAGATCAATGGGAAATCGTATACCCTGACCAAAGGGGATATCCTGATCATCAATCCGTATGAGCTGCATCAGGGAGAGATTCCGATTGAGGGAATTACCTCCTATGCCCATGTCGTTATGGATCCCTGGTATTTTACAGGATGCTGCGGTATGGCCGGCGAAGATATCCGTCATCTCAGCGCAGGGGAACTGCAGTTTCCTAACGTGATTGACGCTGCCTCTCCGCTGGCAGGTGAGATACGGACCATTCTGGACGATGTGCATACCACATTCACGAAGGCGGTCGTCGGCAGTTCCGGAGAAGACTGCATGCTGGCTGCTTCCGCCATACGGCTTTTGGGTACCCTTCTGCAGAAACTTCCCGTTCTCAATGGCGGAGATGCAGTGGAACGGAGAATACAGTTTATCCATTCAATCCAGCTGTATGTTCAGCAGAATTTCCGTACCAATCTGACGACCGAAAAGATCGCGGCCGATCTGGGCTATAACAAAAGCTATTTCTGCAAGCTGTTCAAGCAGAATCTGGGCATGCCCTTTCTGCAGTATGTAAACGAATACCGTATCCGGTATGCCATCATCTGGTACAGGGGCTATCCGCTGACCGAGATTGCCGGAGAGACCGGATTCAAGGATTACAGCTATTTTGCCCGTGTTTTCAAAAAATATACCGGTATGACACCCCATGAGTATTTCAAAGATGCCTGATACATAGCAAAAAGCCTGTATGTACCCTTTTTTTCATACAGGCTTATTTTGGTTTCCGGTGCTGTCCGGTAAATTGTCATCGGATCCGTACGATCCGGACAGACGGCTTTTTATACCAGATATACTGTATATTCTTTTAATTTATCTTTTCTGTGATAGAGCTCGTGGGTGCCTGTATTCCGGATGTAGAAAACCACCCTGTCTTCATACACCTCAAACACCAGGAACTGTGCCAATGTAGGCGTTGCTGTATTCGGATAATACTGCAGTTCTTTTTCTCCGCCGAAGCCTTCCCTGCCGTCTTTTTCAAAATACTGCCGGCCGAACGGTCTCAGGCCCCCCATATGGACGAAAGAACAGGCATACTGTTTTCCACAGGAATCTTCTTCTCTCAGATTGTCTCCCAAAGGCATATTGTCTTCATTTATATGCAGAACCGCACCTGAGGAATATTCTCTGTAGCAGGAACTTTCCCCGTGTACGTGTCCGTAAAGATAGAAAGTGTTCTGATGTCCCTTGAATATGCTGTAAAACAAGGCGCGGTCCCCGTTTATCATTGTTTCTGTCAACGATCCGTTATTGTAGTAGTAGATTGCCGATAAATGGCCTACGACAAACACACACTTTCTGCCGTCGGGATCGATCTCGTTCAGCTTATCCCTGACCCAGAGCAGCGTTTCATTGCTGTAATATCCTTCATGGGAATTGAAAGCCGTGTTGGGATCAATATTGATGCCGATAAAATCAATTCCGTTGACAACATAATGGAAGGCACCCCAATAAAGTTCGCCCGGTTTTTCATCCGATTTCAGGATAATCTTTTCATTTTCGGGAAGTACACCGAACGCACGATCCATCAAATCATAAAAATCCGTAGTGTTATACGGCTCGTTTTCTTCTGTTCCGATGTCGCCCAGTATCATATCATTATTTCCGGCGACATACAATACCTTTCTGTCTTTTACACTTTCCGCAATGCAATCGTTTATCTTGTTTTTTATATCCAGAAAATTCTTCCTGGGCAGTGCGCAGGATTTATTCCAGTGGGGGTAATCGGAAATATTGTCGCCCCCTACGATCGCAACATCTGCCAGACCAAACTCTTCGGATGCGATCTCTTTCGCCTGTATCAGTGATCCTCTGACCACTGTGGGATAGTCCAGCATGGACTGTTGATTGTGTATATCCGTAAAACAAAATCCCGTCAGAATCTTTTTCATCTTGTTGTCCTCTTTTTCACTTTATCCAAAGCAAACAGTTTGCTTCCTGCATGACTTATTATATCACACACAGGATGGCAGGTCAATGTTTTTCTGCACTGCCGACTTTCAGCACAAAAAGAAGCGCCTGTTCGGCGGTAAGTTTTTGAGGATCCGATCATTCCTTTTTAGGCTTGCAGATCGTTTTCTGCCTGTGTATAATATAATAAAGTTAAAAAAAGGAGACTCCTCTCATGATGAAAAGACCTTCTGCCCTGCTTTCTCTGCTCCTGCTGACAACAATTCTGGCAGGATGTACTTCTACTCCGTCCGAAACACAGCCGGAGGCAGATATTCCGGCGCAGGACACTGCTGCTGAAACAGATGCTGCTACCGAAACTACCGTTTCAGATGATCTGGGTGAATATGACTTTGACGGCCGTCTGTTCAACATCGCTTATTCCGCCGCTCAGCTCAGTTCAGCATGGCCTTATGCCCCGGAGGAAGCAAACGGTGATATTCTCAATGATGCTGCATTCACCCGTAATATGCTGGTAGAAGAACGTTTCAACTGCCTTGTTGAGTTTTTTGATGCCGGCGATCAATCCAGTTCGGTCATAGATGCTTTCCGCAGCGCAATCATGGCGGGAGACGGTACCTATCAGCTGGCTG
>SVSN01000052.1 GCA_015064285.1 Oscillospiraceae bacterium
TGAATCCCGATTCCGTGAACCCCGAACTGCAGAGCTATCCCTTCTGCCAGGGTGACGTTGTCAAGACCCTGATCCAGTGCGCCCACGGCGAAACCATCTGCCTGACCCTGGACACCACTCTGCCCCGTTACTACTCCCGGAACTTCACCATCCGCGGCACCAAGGGCTTCTTCGGCGAAAACGAATCCATGGTATGGCTGGACAACGACCACGGTTCCGACTGGGATCACTCCGGCTTCAACAACCTGGAAAAGTTCCGTCCCGAATGGGAGCATCCCATCTGGAAGCGGTTCTTTGAAGAAGGCGTAAAGGGCGGCCACGGCGGCATGGACTGGCTGGTATTCGACGCTTACTTCACCTCTCTGGCCGAAGGTCAGGTACCCCCGATTGATACCTACGACACCGCCGCATGGATGGCAATCACTCCCCTGTCCGAAGTATCCATCGCAAACGGCTCCATGCCTGTGGATATTCCGGACTTCACCAGAGGTCAGTGGACCAACCGTACCGACAAGTACACCGGTTTCTATCAGCTGGATAAGTAATTTTTGTATGTAAGAAATAAGTAAACGATGATTAACTGACCTGTTCGCAAAAGGGGAACGCGGCTTTCTTGAAAGAAAGCCTGGCAAAGAACTTTTATATGGGTTTCGGATGGATATAGTGACTGCAATTCCATTTGCACAGTAATATGGGTTCTCCAAGACCCAAGAAATAGTAGAGCGAGCTCCCAGGGGCCGGCAACCCTGGTCGCCACAGGTCGTTTCTGATTGCGTAATATAGTTAATCATCGTTTACATAAGAGGTACAGATGCCGGAAGTCCGGAAACAGGGAAACCACCGTTTTTCTGCTTCTGACTTCTTACATCTTACCTCTTATTTGAATTCAGGAGGTTTGTATGTCGTACACCATTACCGTAAAGACCCTGCATCCGGCTGTGATTTTTGCGGCGGATGAACTGAAAAAGTATTTCCGTATGATGATGCCCCGGTGCGGCGATCCCACGGTTGCCTACAGCGGGGAAGAAGGCTTCTGTCTGGGTGTGGCAGACGATCTCACCGGACGGGACACCGACGATATTCTCCGGATTGAAACCACTTCCTGCGGCGGCAGCATCGAAGCCAATACCCCACGAGGCGTGCTGCTGGCGGTGTATCAGTACCTGAGAGAGCTGGGCTGCAACTGGCTCTTTCCCGGCCCGGACGGTGAAGTGATCCCCACACTGACCCAACTGAAGCCCGTTTCCTACAGCCATACCGCATCCTACCGGTACCGGGGCCAGTGCAACGAAGGCTCCGAAACCCAGCCACTGATGATGGACGCCATCACCTTTACCCCCAAAACCGGGATGAACACCTTCATGCTGGAATTTGACGTGCCCCGCTCCTATTATGTGAAAGCATACCGCCATTCCTACGATACCTCATACCCGGCAGAACCTCTGTCCAGCGAAACGGTACTACAGTGGAAGAGAGAATGCGAAGCGGAAATTGCCAGAAGAGGACTGCTCTTCCACGATATGGGCCACGGCTGGACGGCGGAACCCTTCGGGCTGGACAGCTCCGGCCAGTGGACCCGCTCCGAGGACAGCGATATCCCCGATACGGCAAGACAGTATCTGGCACAGCTGAGCGGTGTGCGTACCTTCTACGGCGGCGTGGCGCTGAACACCAATATCTGTATGTCAAACCCCGAAGCCAGAGAGATCATGGCCGCCTACATCGCCGACTATGCCGCCGTGCAGACCAATGTGGATTTTCTGCACATCTGGCTGGCGGATGCTTCCAACAACCACTGCGAATGCGAAAAGTGCGCCGAAAAGGTCATGACTGACTGGTACGTGATGCTGATGAACGATATCGACCGGCACCTGACCGCGCGCGGCCTGCCCACCCGGATCGTGTTCATTTCCTATGTGGATACCCTGTGGCCGCCGAAGACGGAGGAAATCAAAAATCCCGACCGGTTTACCCTGCTGTTTGCCCCCATCACCCGGCTGTATTCCGAAACCTACGAAACCCCGGCCGACCGGGACGCGGTTACGCCCTACACCTGTAACCACAACCGGATGCCCCAGGGCATGGCGGAAAATCTGGGATACCTGCAGGCATGGCAGGAACACTGGAGCGGCGACTGCTTCTGCTACGAATATCACTTCTGGATGGCACACTACTGCGATCTGGGCGGACTGACCCTGTCCAGGCTCCTGTATGACGATATCCGGGGCCTGCGGCAGAACAACCTGCAGGGCATCGTGGAGGACGGCTCCCAGCGTGCTTTCTGGCCCAACGGCTTCTTATTCTATGTGTACGCCCGGACGCTGTATGACCGTGAGATCCCCTATGAGACCCTGCTGGAAGAATATTTCACCGCCGGGTACGGGGAAGACTGGAAAATCGCTGCAGAGTACCTGCAGGAAGTCAGCGACAGTGCCGATTTCGGCTTCGTGAAAGGCGAGCGTTCCGCCGATCCGGCAAAGGGCCGCCACTACAATCCGGAACTGCTGCCTTCCCTGCAGCAGCTGGCAAAGCTGGCCGACGACTTCCGGCCGGTGGTGGAAGAAAAGCTGGAGGCCTACCGGCAGAGCGGGAAGATGAACCGCTGCGAATACGTCCACTGGGATCTGCTGCGCTGGCATACGGACTGGGTGAAGCTGTGCGGCGAGCTGCTGTGCTGTGCCTGCGTGGGAGACGCAGAGGGTGCTGACGCTGCTTTTGCAAAGATTCCCGTGGCCATGCGGGAGCTGGTGCACCTGCGTCCGGACATCTACGACCATGAGCTGTGCTGTACCGCTGTGAATCAGTGGAGAAGATAAATATTTTCCTGAAAAAGGATCCTGCCCCATAAAGAGGCGGGATCTTTTGATATGCGGCGGATTCATGGAAAATCTATGGAAATTTCGGACACAGTGTGGTATAATAAAACAAATTCATAGAGGTAAAAAGGAAATCATATATGGCAAAGAAAAACAGACTGCTGCAGTGGCTGATCTGGACGGCACAGGGGATTCTTGTGGGCTTCGGTGCGATTCTGCCCGGTGTCAGCGGCGGCGCTCTTCTGGCGGCATTCCGGCTGTACAAACCCATCATGGATGTGGTTTCCGCCTGCGGCAAGGCCTTCACGGATCTGCTTCTGCTGGCGGGAAAGCGTGACAGAACCGTCAAAGAGGTGCTGGCAGAACCCATCGGCACCATCCGGCAGTATTTCTGGATGTTCTGCTTCTTTGGTCTTGGCGGGCTGATCGGTTTTGTGGGTCTGTCGGGACTGGTGAATGTGCTGCTGGAAATGAACGAAGCTCTGGTAAAATGCGTGTTCATCGGCTTTATGCTGGGGACTGTCCCTGAGCTGTGGTCGGATGCGGGCAAAACCCTGGATCCGGGAAAATATCCCCGGCACAGAGTCTGTGACTGGCTGGCTGCAGGCATTGGCTTTGCGGCTATGCTGGCGCTGCTGATCCTGCTTGACGGAACGGCCGCCGTGCAGATGACGCCCGGTATCATTGCCTACGGCTTCTGCGGCATCTGCTGGGGACTGTCCTTTGTGATCCCGGGGCTCAGTGCGTCTACGCTGCTGCTGTTCTTCGGGCTGTACGGCCCCATGCTGGACGGAATTTCCCGGCTGGATATGTCCGTCTGCATTCCTCTGGGCATCGGTATGGTGCTGGTGCTCCTGCTGCTGCCCCGGCTGGTCAACGCCGCCTTCGCCCGGTGGGACGCTGCTCTGTCCCATGGGATTCTGGGCATCGTGCTGGCCACCACTGTGATGATCTTCCCCGGCGTGCCGGAAAATGCCGTTGGCTGGGTACTGTATGCCGTGTGCATCCTTGCAGGCTGTGCGGTGTCCTGTATCCTGGGCAGGATCTGTGAAAGACTCCGGGAAAATGCACAGGCATAAGAGACAGGAATTTTTCGCCGGATGCGGAAAAGACACAGCTCCGGTATACACAAAAAATAAAATCCCCTATATAAAAGGAGAAAACCATCATGAAAATGGAACTGTATAACTATGCGATATCGCCTATCGTATTTCCGGAAGGACGGGAAGTGGAGATTACCGTGCGGCCGCTGGGTGACCATGTGGCGTTCCGGCAGGAATCCTATACCATTCTGCTTCACGAAATCGATGATATGTATTCCAAACGGAACCAGAAACTGGAAAACGTAAAACCCTGCGAAGACGGCTGTCTCCGGTTCCGTGCAGTCTTTACCGGGGAAAGAGAACATTTTGTGTACATCCGTGACGGGGAGCGTACCGTTGTCCGGCTGTCCGTGTATTCTCTGGCACCCGATATGGCCTGCCGTCTGCCCTTCCGCGGCGACCTGCACGTACATACCTGCCGCTCTGACGGACGGGAAGAACCGGCGGTGACCGCTGCCAACTACCGTGCCAGAGGGTATGACTTCATGGCGATCACTGACCACAACCGGTACTGTCCTTCTCTGGAAGTGATGCGTCGTTTTGCGGAAATTCCCACGGTCTTCAATCTGGTGCCCGGGGAAGAAGTGCATCTGCCTCTGACCGACGTGCATATCGTTAACTTTGGTGCTCTGTACACTGTCAACGGGATCGTGGAAAGCAAGCAGGCCTATCTGGACGCCAAGGGGGATCCCAATCTGCTGTCCGCCAACGGCAAACCCGCGCCGTCCATGAGCGAAGAAGCCTTCAAGGAAATGATCCGGGAAAAGGCCGCCGCTCTGACAGACCTGCCGGAAGACGTGGATCCCGTTTCCTATTCTGTCTGCAAGTGGGCTTTTGACCAGATCCGTGCCGGCGGCGGGCTGGCGATCTTTGCCCACCCCTACTGGCTGGTGTCCGTATTCAACGTGTCCGATCCACTGACCCATTATCTGATGGAAACAGAAGCCTTTGACGCCTTTGAAGTGCTGGGCGGCGAAAATTATTACCAGCAGAACGGCTATCAGACTGCGCTGTATTACGAAGAATGGAAGAAGGGTCGTGTGCACCCCATCGTTGGTTCCACCGACAGCCACGGCTCCACCGAACATAACCGGAACAGCGATATCTGCTCCACCATTGTATTTGCCCATGCCAACGAACGCGCCGACCTGATCGCGTCCATCAAGGATCGCTACAGTGTAGCCGTGGATACCATCTCTAAGGAATATCGTCTGGTGGGCGAAGAACGGTTCCAGCGGTACGCCTGCTTCCTGCTGGACAACTGGTACCCCATCCACGACCGCTTCTGCGCCGACGAGGGCCACTGGATGAAAGAATACCTGACCGGCAATACCGACGGTGCCATGGACGTTCTGCAGGTGCTGGGCGGCAAGGTGCAGGCTCTCTTTGACAAGTATTTCATCGTGGGGTGAGCTATGCTTATTGCTGACAACATTTTACGGGCGCAGCTGGCGGATGTGTATTTCATCAACGGCACCGCATACGCCGGGAAGTCTACCATGTGCAGGATGCTGGCCGAGCGGTGTGATATGATTCTGTGCGGGGAGAACTACGGCCACGAGCGGATGCTGACCATGGTGGACGTGGAAACTCAGCCGAATCTGAATTATTTTCACACCATGGGTTCCTTTGCGGATTTTGTCACCCGGACACCGGAGGAATATGCCGCCTGGATTGAGGGTACGGCCAGAGAAGTGGCGGATTTTGAAGTCACGGAGCTGATCCGTCTCTCCGGGGAGAATCCGGGAAAAAAGATCATTGTGGATACCAATCTGTCCGCCGATCTTCTGCACCGGTTATCCGATTATCACCGGGTGGCGGTCATGCTTTCTCCTCAGTCCATGTCCGTGGAACGATTTTTCGACCGCAGCGACCCGGAAAAGCAGATGATGCTGTCGGTTCTGGATTCCTTGCCGGATCCGGAAGCCGCCCATGCCAACTGGCGGGAATGCCTGAAACGGGTCAACAGCCGGGAAGCCTATGACGCATGGCTGCAGGCCGGGTTCTTTACCCTGATCCGGGAAGACAACGGAGAAGACACCAGAGAAGCCGTACTGGCCAGATTGGCCGCTCACTTCGGGCTGGAAAACTGACGGCGCAGAAGCCTGCCGGAAATCCCTGCCGCAAGGCTGAGAATCAGGTATGCCGCCAGCAGAATCAGAAATCCTGTGCTGGTGCCGGGCAGCGTCAGCAGATACCAAGCCAGCCCCAGCCAGAGCACACCCGTGGGGATCCACCAGTACCGGAACCCGATGCCCGTAAGCCCCAGCAGCATAAATGCCGTGGGAAAAAGGATCATCGTATAATACCCGACTGACGTGCCGTTTGCCCCATGGGTTGGATACAGAATCACCGCCCCGGCAATCCCAGATACTGCCAACATCCCAAATATACCAAAAATACCCCATAAAATATACTTCTTCATAAAAAACCTCCATGGCTGATAAAGAATCTCTGTCCTTATTCTACCACGGAGGTTTTTGTTTGTCAATACAATTTTATCGAAAAACGATATTTATTTGGCGCTGTCAGCATTCCGTGACCGGCGGAGGATTCAGCAGCGCATCGAACTTGTCGTGGCCGATGAAATCCCGGGCTTCCCGGATCCATTTTTCCTCTTCCGGGGAGTCCATACCACGGATGGCATAGCAGACCTTCTTGTAAGCCCCCGGAATGATTATAAGATGCATATCGTCCCCGTAACCAAGTGCATACCGCAGCCCCAGCTTCAGGCCGTATTCGCTGGTGTCCGGCATATCCGCATACCGGTGGAGCAGAAGAAGGTCAATCCCCTCCAGCTTCCGCAGCTTCAGCCATGCCAGTACAAACCCATAGGCGGCTTTTTCTTCTGTCAGCGGGTCGTCATCCCGGGTGTGGAAGCCCTGTTCATCGAAGATCACCCGGCGGGGAGTTCCTCTGTACAGGTAGGACGGTGAGGACAGCAGTGCCTGCCAGACTTCCGGATTTTTCAGCGTGATCTTGGGTGTGGAAAAAGTGAAATCCGCATCGCTGTCGTTATAAAAATCGCAGTTATAGATATCCGAAGGATAAGGATGCGCCGCCACACCCCAGTCGAAATCCCCGTCACGCCGGCAGCAGCGCAGCAGATGTTCCAGACACTCTCTGGCGGGATAAAACCGCATGGGATCCGGACGGTCGGGGACATTCATATGGTGCTCCAGCGAGATATTCACCCGGTGGCGTGCATAGTATTTGCGGGAAAGGAGCCATGCCAGCCGCAGGGAAACGGAATATTCCTCCATAAAACCGGCACAGGGCATTTCACCCATATTGTGCCACATCCCCGATGAGTTTACTTCGTTGCCGATATCCGTCATGACAGACCAGCCGTAGGGGCTGTCCGGTGTGCAGTAGCGGGCAAACAGGAAATCCAGCGTGGCGCAGTACAGGGAAAAGCCTTCCTCTGTCCGGAGATTGAATGCACTCATCTCCACCGCCGGGAAGTCCGGTTCGTATCCCGGATGGCTCAGCAGGGAAAACAGTTCTTCCGAACCGCCATAGTTCTGGTAGTGAAAACGATTGATGAACCGGATCAGAAAGGGGATCCCCCGGTCTGTCACAGGATGGGAGAACTGTTCGTACAGCTCCATTATGTCCCGGCGGAAGTAATAGGTACGTCCGTTCCATTGGTGGGGAATGTCATCCGGTGCGGGTGTCAGGGTCAGAATCCACGCCATGTCGATCTCGGTCATCATGTAACCCATGCGCAGATAGTCGATGTCCTCCGGCATGGCGGTAACCCACGTGCCGATGGGACGATCCGTTTTCGGCGGATCATAGTCGTGAAGTGAAAAATCTTCGGTGAAATCGGTGACATAACATACACCGTCTGCCGCCGTACCCTGAACCGTTACCGTAAACCGGCAGACCAGCATATCAAAATCGCCGCAGTACCGGGGAATCACCGCTTCGCCGTCTTTCACCGGAGCAGTACCGGCATAAACAACCCGCCCCGGCACAAACGCAGGATCTTCCTTCCCGCAGACCAGCGGAATCCGTGCCTCGATTGCCAAAGTTCCCGGAATATCCTCTGCCAGCCGGATCCGGATCTCCTGTACCCCGGCTGTGATTGCTGTAACAGTCATATGCTTCCTCCAAAATAAAACAACAAGTATACCTATAGTATACCGCATTTCCCCATTTCTGTCAAATCAAAACGTCCCTCCGGAAAACCAGAGAGACGTTTTTACTTATAATATTGACGCATTCCCTAAAGCCGAGCAGCCGGCAAAGCCGGCAAGCACCCAAAGCAGCTGCCGGAGGCGGCGCGCACCCCTGGGATCGCTCCCCTACCCAGCTCAAAGAACGCCGGAGATCGGCCGCAGGGCCACCTCCCCGGGCTTCCGCAAGCGGAACCCGATTATTCTTCGTCGTCCTTGTCGGCTTCGGCGATAACCTTCTGGGCTACTGCACCGGGAACTTCTTCGTAGCGGTCTACGGTGAAGTCGTAGGAACCACGACCCTGGGACATAGCACGCAGGGAAATGGTGTAGTCCATCATTTCAGCCTTCGGAACGTCCGCTTCAACAACAGTGTAACCGCTCTTGCCTTCGGCAGGGTTCATACCCAGTACACGACCGCGGCGCTTGTTCAGGTCGCCGATTACATCACCAACCAGAGAATCCGGTACGGTGCAGAGCAGAGTCCCTACAGGTTCCAGCAGAACAGGCTTGGCCTGAGGCAGACCGGCCTTGTATGCCAGACGGGCAGCCAGCTTGAAGGAGATTTCGTTGGAGTCTACCGGGTGGTAGGAACCATCGTACAGGTCAGCAGCCAGGTTTACTACAGGATAACCTGCCAGTACACCCTTCAGCATAGCTTCCTGCAGACCCTTTTCAACGGCAGGATAGAAGTTCTTCGGAACGGTACCGCCTACAACGGACTGCGTGAAGGTCAGACCTTCTTCTTCGCCGTGGGAGAAACGCATCTTAACGTGACCGTACTGACCGGAACCACCGGACTGCTTCTTGTGCTTACCTTCCACATCGGCAGTACCCTTGATGGTTTCACGGTACGCGATCTTGGGAGCGGTCAGTTCAACGGAAGTACCGAAACGGCTCTTCAGCTTGGAAACAACAACAGCAAAGTGAATGTCACCCATAGCGGACAGGGTCATCTGCTTGGTTTCCGCATTGTTTTCATATACCAGAGTGGGATCTTCTTCCAGCAGACGGGCTACGCCTACGGAGATCTTGTCTTCGTCGCCCTTTGCAGCAGGCATGATGGCCTGGGTCATGTAAGGCTTCGGGAAGGTGATCTTCTTGTACTGGATGTCAGAGTTCAGAGTCAGAGTGTCGCCGGTGTTGGTGTTGGCCAGCTTGGCGATCATACCGATATCACCGCAGGCCAGAGCGGTAACTTCATTCTGCTTCTTACCGCGCATGGTGTAGATGTGAGCCATCTTTTCAGCGGCGCCGGTAGCTACGTTCTTCAGAGTCATGTCGGAGGTCAGTTCACCGTTCATAACCTTGAAGAAGGACATCTTACCAACGAACGGGTCGGCGATGGTCTTGAATACGAAGATAGAGCATTCGCCTTCGGGATCGATTGCGATTTCCTTTTCATCTTCGCCGTCAACGATAGTTTCCACCTTGCGTGCGGTGGGACGCGGGAAGGAGTCGGTGATGGTGTCCAGCAGGAAAGTCATACCCCACAGGTTTACAGCACAGCCGGAGAATACGGGAACGATGGAACCGTCAATGATACCCTGGTGCAGAGCTTCGATGGCTTCTTCCTTGGAGATTTCGCCTTCTTCAAAGTACTTTTCCAGCAGTTCTTCGCTGGTAGCAGCCAGTGCTTCGTTCAGGGTTTCAGTGTACTTTTCAGCGATGGATTCCTGTGCAGCGTCAAAGTCTGCTTCGGTTCTCTTGCCCTTGTCGTCAAAGGTGTAAGCCTTCTTCTGGATCAGGTTCAGGAAAGTAACCTTCTTGCCGTCCTTTACGGGAACCAGTACGGGACAAACGGAAGTACCGAACTGTTCGCTCAGCTGACCGAATACGCGGTCGAAATCAGCGTCGGGGTCGTCACACTTGTTGACGAAGATGGCCTTGGGGATACCGGCGCCTTCCACCTTGTCCCATGCCAGTTCAGCACCAACTTCCACACCGGCCTTGCCGTCCAGTGCGATGATGGCAGCGTCAGCTACGCGTACAGCGGCACAAACTTCACCCTGGAAGTCCAGGAAGCCGGGGGTGTCGATAAAGTTGATTTTGCAGTCGTTCCAGTGAACGGGAGCCATGGAAAGGGTCAGAGAGAAACCGCGCTTGATTTCTTCTGCATCGTAGTCACAAACGGTGTTGCCGTCGGTAACCTTACCCATTCTGTCGGTATGCTTTGCCAGATACAGAGCTGCTTCGGCGATGGAAGTCTTACCGCTTCCGCCGTGGCCCAGCAGAACAATGTTCCGGATGCTCTTGGTGTTGAAATCTGCCATGAGGTGAACTCCTTTATATAAACTAAGGTTAGTATGTCATAAAATACGGATCTTCCGGCACGATACAGACCGGAAAAAACCAGACATTACTTATTTATTATACACCATAGATTTTCCCATTGCAATAGTATGCGCAAAATTTTTCGATGCACCGGGTGCCAGTAATTTGGGGTAAAAATTAGATATTTTGCACAAACAAAATGGCTTCATACTGTGGAAGGGGGAAAAAATGCTTATCTGCCGATCCCGTATACACCGGCAAATACAAAACGCCTCCGGTAAGAGAGACGCTTTGCAGACATATTCATGCTATCCGGGCAAGCACCCAAAGCAGCTGCCGGAGGCGGCGCGCACCCGTGGGATCGCTCTCCTGTTCAGCAGAAAGAACGCCGGAGACTGCCCGTGGGGGCTCCCCCACCCGCTCAGAAATTCTGGCCGTTCCAGCCCCAGTGGGAGACTTCTTCGTATTTGACATAGCAGTGGTCGGGGGCGATGCCGCAGATTTCTTCCATGGCACGGCAGACCAGATCGGTCATTTTGTCATAGGACGCCGGATTGCCCTTTCCGAACAGAGCCACTTCCACCATGGCGCAGGGTTTGTCGGTACCGGCGAAATGCATCCGGCAGTCTCCGGTGAAATCCACCATCAGCCAGCGTTCGGTCTTGCCGGGGAATACTTCGATATCCTTCCCGAAAGCAGCGGTCAGTGCGGCTTCCTTTTCGGGGGTCAGCGTGGTTGTCATTCTTGCAGAAATGTAAGGCATGGGGGTATCTCCTTTTTATTTTTGTTATGTACGGCAGAAATCGGAAACAGGCGGGATTTTTGCTGATTTTACATCATCTTCACGGTCACAATTCCGTGGGCGGGCAGGGTGGTGACGGCTTTTCCGTCCACAACCGCACATTCGCCGATCACGGTGCCGTACAGATCCACCAGCGCCGCTTCCTTTGCACCAGCGTCAATGGTCAGCTCCCGGGCTTCGTCGGAGACGGAATATACCCGGACAAACAGCGCGCCGTCTTCCGCATATACCGCGGAGGTCACACCGCCCTCGCAGTCAACTGTGCAGAAGGAACCGGACAGGGGCAGATCCCCCTTATGGGAACCGGTGCTCAGATACGCCATGGGACGGATTGCGGACAGAACGGCCTTTTCGGTTTCCGCCGGGTTGGGGGAGTACAGACCAATGAACAGGGAAATGTCGTGCATACCTCTTTCCGGGAATGGATCGGGGTTCACGGCAGTGTTGATCAGGGTGGCGTACAGAACGGCGTTTCCGTCTCTCTTAACGGCACGGAAACCGTATTTGCAGTCGGCTGCAATGCCCATGTTGTCACCGGAAGATGCCATGGCACAGACATAGGCGTTGCCCGGACGGTCGGCTTCCGCTGCGGAACGGATGACGGATCCGGCGGGAATGTCATAGAGGAACTTGTCCGTATCGCAGGCGAGAGGCAGCCGGTAGGTCAGAAGCGGCAGGGTTTCACCGCCGATTTCTCTCCAGTCCACCCGGATGGCGGCTTTCACACACCGTGCGCCCTTGTCCAGAATGTATTCCACGGTAACGATGGAGCTGCGGATCCGGGCGTCAAAGGCAAAGCTGTTTCTCAGGGGCCCGGAACAGGTGACACGGGTATTGTGCACATTGGTGACAGCGGTTTCCTTCAGGTAGGTACCGATTTCCCAGGCGGACATGCCGTTTCGCTGGGTGTCCACAAAGTTCAGGGACGCTCTGCCGGAGAGCATTTCCTGACCTGTTTTCAGATCCTTCATGGAGATCATTTCTCCGGAGGAATAATCGAATTCGCACCGGATCAGACCGTTGTCCAGCACATAGTTGCCGTGGGGATAATGGTTCCGGTTGCTGCCGTAGAAGGGCTGGAAGTGTACCGGGTATTCGGTCATCTTTCCCTGGGTCAGTACCACTGTGGTGTAGGAGAAGGCCGGTACGGTCAGATATACAAGGAAGCGGAAGTATTTGTGATCCCAGTAGTGCTGGAGACCGCCGTCGATCTTCTGGTATTCCAGAGGATTTCCGTCCCCGTCGGTGATCTGCAGGTACCGCATATCGCCCGGCCAGTCCCATACGGTGATCTCCAGCGGTTCACTCTTGTCTGCGGCGGTGTTGTTGAATACGTTCCAGATCCGGGTCAGTCCCTGGCCCCGTTCCGTCACATTGTGTCCGGCAAAGTTCCCGGTGGAATAGCCAACTCCTGCTCCTTCGGACTGGGAAAGTCTGTCATCGGAAACGGCAATGGAAGAGGTGTCGATCCGGTCGGAAAGCAGGGTCATGGCCAGATTCGTTTCGGTCTGGGAGACAGCAATGGCTTCCTGGTACAGCCCCATGGCGTATTCCCGGCTGTCCTGTACGCAGGAACCGGTGAGAATGTCATGGAAATGGGTGAACAGCACCTTCTGCCATGCGCTTTCCAGGGCTTCGCTGTGGATGGCGGCACCGGCACGGATGTGGGCAAAGGCGGAGATGGTTTCCGCTTCCGCAAGAGCTCCTTCGCTCCGGCGGTTCCCCAGCTTGATCCGGCTCTGGGTGGTGTAGCATCCCGGGAAAATAAAGTTCAGCTCCCCTTCCACCAGCGGTACTTTGTCCCTGACGGCTTCCGCTTCATGGAAGAACTGCCGGATGGAACCGAAGGTGATCTCAGGGAATACGGGCCAAGCGCGCATTTCCAGCGCCATTTCCACGTCCCGTCTGGTGGGGCCGCCGCCGTGGTCGCCTACCCCGTAGAGAACCAGTCCCGTCTTCAGTCCGGCACAACGGCGGGAGATATCAAAGATCCGCATGGCGATGGCAGGGTTGATACCGCTGTTGTACCAGTCCTGTTCCTTGTAGACCAGCAGTTCCCGTCCGCTCTGGCCACGCCAGCGGTACAGTGCCTGATCCCCGGACAGACCTCTGCAGTGATAGTAATACTTTACGCCGCCGTACAGGTCGATTTCCGGCAGATTGGCGCTGTGGCCGAAGGTGTCGGGAGAGAAGTCCAGTTCCAGCGTATCGGCGGGGATGTCCCAGTGCTCTGCCAGATACTTCTTGGAGTAACTGATGTGCCGCAGCAGGGATTCGGTGCAGGGCATATTCTTGTCCGTTTCCACCCAGGCGGCGGAGGTCACTTCCCAGCGTCCTTCCCGGATCCGTTCCTGAATACGGGGCTTCAGGTGGGGGGCAAAGTCGTCCACGATCCTGTAAACGGAGGTCTGGGACTGGCTGAAGGTGAAATCCGGATATTCGTCCATGATGTTCAGCATGGTGGTAAACGTGGCGATGGTGGCAGCCACGGTTTCCGGCCAGCTCCACATCCAGTTCATGTCAATGTGCGCGTGACCCGTCAGAATCAGCTTGTAAGCCTTTGCATCCGCCGCCATGGGCAGCAGCATCCGTTCCGCCGCCAGACAGATGGTTTTTGTCAGCACGCCGTCCTTGTCCATGGCGTCTGTCAGGGTGTCCAGAGCACAGTGCAGCAGATTGTCGTATTTTCCCCCAAGGGAAGCGGACAGCCGGATGCCGTATTCCGCTTCGGACAGGATCCGTACAATGTGCAGGGGGGCAGGGGTGATGTGCTGCTGGGTTTCTTTCGGCATTCCCATGGAGTGCTCATATCCCATCAGCTCCCGGTTGCCGCCCACACGGCGCTTCAGGGCATTGTATTTTTCAAATAAAGTCTGCATGAAGAACCTCCGGTTGATGTGTTGTTGTCTGTATGATACCATGAATCTGCATGGATGTCAAGCAAAAAGAGGGTAGGAGACTGACGGAAATGCCAAAATTTCCCATTCGTCTGCCGCTTCTGAATTTGATATTGACTTTCAATTTCCGGTATGCTATAATCTTTCCTGTACAAAAACAAAACGGAGAAAAACCATGCCCTACAGAACAAAACAGCGGGACACGATCCTGCAGTATTTTTCCGATAAACCCCACGCCAGCCTGACCGCCAGAGAGGTGATCGAAGCGCTGGATATCAGCGAAGCCACCGTGTTCCGCACCCTGACCCACCTGACCGACGAGGGACTGCTGAAACGGTTCACTACCCCCCACGGATCCACCTATCAGTACAGCGGCTGCGGGGGACACCATATGCATCTGAAATGCAAATCCTGCGGTACGCTGGTTCATCTGGAATGCAGCTTTGCCGAGGAAATCATGCGCCATTTTGCCGCCGAACACCATTTTGCACTGGATAAAGAGGAAACCGTGTTCTACGGCTTCTGTGAAGAATGCCGGGGCTTCTGTGAAGAATGCCGGAAGGGGGAAAACGCATGAAGAAAATACTGCTTTTCTGTATGCTTCTGACCCTGTGCCTGGGCACTGTCAGCTGCGGACTGGACGACGGGATTCCCGAAAAGGACGGCATCACCATTGTCACCACCAACTTTTTCCTGTACGATACCGCAAGAACCCTTGCCAGACCGGAGGATGAGGTGATCATGCTCATCTCCCCCGGTGCGGAAAGCCACGATTTCGAGCTGACCCTGGCCGATATGGCAGTGATCGAAACCTGCGACCTGTTTGCCTATGTGGGCGGCGAAGGGGAGGGCTGGGTGTACGATGCCCTGGCTGCCTTCGGGGAAAACGGCATTGATATCCCCGCCTTCTGTGCCATGGAAGCCGTGGAGGAAGCCGGAACACTGTACCATTCCGCAGGCGAACATGACCACGACCACGGAGAGCATGAACACAACCACTGGGAAGGGATCGACGACCATGTGTGGCTGTCCGTGCCCAACGCCATGGTGATCCATGAAGCCATGCTGGATACGCTGAAAGGATATTACGAAGACTGGACACCCGACGAATCGGTGAAGTATGCACTGACCATGCTGGACGAAAAAATCCGTACGCTGACCGCATCCGCAGAGAATCCGGAGATTCTGGTGGCCGACCGGTTCCCCTTCATGTATCTGACGGAAGAATACGGCATTGCCTATACGGCAGCCTTTGAAGGGTGCACCTCCGATACGGAAGCCTCGCTGGAAACCGTGCATATGCTCATCGGCAAGGCGGAAGCTCTGGGACAGGGGGTACTGCTGGTCACGGAACTGTCGGACTGCCGGACTGCCGAAGCCATCCGGGCACAGGTACCGGGACTGGAGATGGCCGAGCTGCACTCCTGCCATAACGTAACAAAAGAAGATTTTGACGCCGGCGTGACCTATATCGACCTGATGGAGAGAAACTGCGCCGTACTGGAGAAATTATGGAAGTAAAAAACAACCTGATCGAAGCACGGGATGTGACCCTGTCCTATGACGGCCGTCCCGTGGTGGAAAAACTGTCCTTTGCTGTGACACCGGGTATGTATCTGTGCGTCGTGGGTGCCAACGGCAGCGGCAAATCCACCCTGATGCGCGCCATCACCGGGATTCTGCGTCCGGCGTCCGGTTCTCTGACGGTGGGAGATGGGGTATCCATCGGCTATCTGCCCCAGCAGTCGGAGATTCAGAGAGATTTTCCCGCCTCCGTGTGGGAAGTGGCCCTGTCCGGGAATCTGGGCCGGGTGAAGAACCGTCTCTGGTTCGGCTTCGGGTACGATAAAGCCGCCATGGAGCGGGCGGAAAAAGCCCTTTCCATGCTGGGGATGGACGGAATGAAAAAACGTTCCTACAACGAACTGTCCGGGGGACAGCAGCAGCGGGTGCTGCTTGCCAGAGCCCTGTGCGCCTCCGATACCCTGCTTCTGCTGGACGAGCCTGTCACCGGGCTGGATCCCGATGCGGCAAGAGAAATGTACGCCATCATCCGCCGGCTCCACGAAAACGGCACAGCGATCCTGATGGTGACCCACGATATGGAAGCGGCGCTGGAGGAGTCCACCCATACCCTGTGTCTGTGTCAGCGGCACGGCGGCGGAAACCGTTCCCATTTCTTCGGTACCACGGAAGAATACCGGATGAGCCTGACAGACGACTCCGGCTGCAGCTGCTGCGGCATGGAGCATGACCGTTCGGGAAAAAGACCCATCCAGATTCCCGGTACCATTGCCGGGGCAAAGCCTGCGGAAATCCGCCCTCCGCTCCGGATGCCCTCTGCACAGAACGGAAAGGAGGATATGTGACATGACGATTGAATCCATTCTGGCCTCCCCCTTTCTGACCGCTGTTGTCATCCGTTCGCTGGCGGTGGGCGTGCTTGTGTCCCTTTGCTCGGCATTGCTGGGGGTTTCCCTGGTACTGAAGCGGTATTCCATGATCGGCGACGGCCTGTCCCATGTGGGCTTTTTCGCACTGGCTCTCTGTACGGCAGCCGGTGTAGCCGGAGCGTACACCATGGAGGCGTCCCTGCCGGTGGTGATTCTGGCGGCGGTGCTGATTCTGCGCCTGAGCCGGTCGAAGAAAATCAAGGGGGACGCGGCCTGCGCCATTGTGTCCACGGGTGCGGTTGCCATCGGTACCCTGATCAACAACATCATGGGCGTGCGCTCCGCGGATGTGTGCAGCTCCCTGTTCGGATCCGCTTCCCTTGTGACCCTGACCGACAAGGATCTGTGGCTCAGCGTGGTGCTGTCGGCTCTGGTACTGGTGTGGTATGTGCTGTGCGCCCGCCGGATCTTTGCAGTCACCTTTGACGAACCCTTCGCCCGGTCCGCCGGGGTACATACGGAAGGACTGGATCTGGTGATGGCTATCCTGACGGGGATCACCATTGTGGTGGGCATGAAAATGATGGGTGCGATCATGATTTCCGCCCTGATTCTGTTCCCGCCCATGACGGCCATGCGGATCACCGGCAGTTTCCGGGCTACGGTGTGGGTTTCCGCTGTGGTATCGGTGGTCAGCTTTGTCCTGGGCTTTGTGCTGGCCTGCCTGTTCTCCCTCCAGACGGGGGCAACCGTCGTGACCGTGCAGCTGGTGATGTTCTGTATCTTTGCCGCGGCGGGGAGAATAATTAAGAGGTAAGAATTAAGAATTAAGTAAACGATGATTCACTCTTCACCGCTGTCGGCAATACAAACGGTAGGCCAATCCCGCCCTACGAAATGTCCTTTTTTGAAAAATAAGTAAATCATCATTGATATAAGAAACAAGAAGTATTCGGTTCATCCCATGAAAAGAGGTGATTTTTCTGGAATATCCGATGTCGCTGTATTTTGATGCCGAACCGGCTGTGGAGACGCTGGATCTGTGCCGGGGGGAGGATGACTTCCGGAAGGTCTTTATCGCAGAGGACGGAAAGCGGAAGTTTGTCATCAAATATATGTCCAATTCCTTCAGTGACAGACATCGTATCGAAGGCTGGCTGCGGCTGATGGACGCGTACCGGGATGCCGGGGTGTACTGTCCCTCTGCGGTACCTGCCCGGGACGGAGAAATCATTCACTGTGAAACCAAAGAGGGGCGGGAATATTTCGTCTATGCGGAAGAATACGCCGCTTACGAAACAGCCGAGCATATCGGGGAAGAAGACTGCCGGGGGGCGGATGGAAACTATACCTTCACCCCGGATGTGATGCGTTCTCTGGGGAAGATCGCAGCGGCACGGTTTGATTTTCTGGACTGGCCGTCCGCCTACTGCCTGCTGGAACCCTTTTCCCCGCCGGACACCACGGACGAAGGTACGGAATGCGCCCTTGGGTTCCGGGACTATGTGAAGGAAAACCTGCCCCACCACCTGTCCCGGACGGAAGGGCTGCTGGAACTGTTTTTCCGGAATCAGACGGAGCTGAAAAAGATCTATCATACCCTGCCGACCTCCTGCTTTCAGGGGGATCTGAACGAAAGCAACATCCTGCTGGACGAAAACAGACAGTTTGCCGGACTGATCGACTTTAACCTGTGCGGTCGGGAACCGGTACTGAACTATACCGTCCGAGAAGCCCTGTGGGCTGTGTATGACCGGTGCCTGTTCGGCGAAAATGACGCCCGGCTCTGTTATTATGACAGAACACTGGACAATATCCGGATCCGCTCTTTCCTGCGGAATATGGCATATGTGCAGGAAGCCTATTCCTTCAGCGATGCCGAAAGAGAGGCCTTCCCCATCCTGTTCCGGTACATGAACTCCTTCTGGTGGCAGACCATCTCCGAAATCCAGCGGATCAGGGAAGACGAAGACAGCATCCTAAAACTCCTTGACTGGCTGGAGTTCCAGATGACCAGAGACGACATCCGCCTGCCATAAAATCAAAAAAACAAAACGGCTTACCATACCGACGATACCACGTATCCGGTACGATAAGTCGTTTTCTGAATTCATAAGTCTTAAGTAACCACTGATTAACTAAATCAAGCGATCAAAAACCGGCTACGGCGAGCAGGCTTGGTACCTGCGAGCTCACTTCACTATTTCTTGTGTCTTGGATATACAATAGTTAGTGGCACATGGAATTGCAGTAACTATATCCTGCAAATACCCATGTTTAAAGTTTTTTGCCAGGCTTTTTTTCAAAAAAGCCGCGTTCCCCTTTTGCGAACAGGTCAGTTAATCATCGTTTACTTATTTCTTAATTCTGACTCTCCCCGTCGATCTCCTCAAACACCGCCCGCAGCGCATCTTCCTTGGTGGGATACGGCTGGGAGTACCGGTTCCGGAAGGCGGTTTTCCACTGGCCTTTTTTGTATTTGTCTTCCAGCAGGGTGATGATCTCGCCCTTGTATTTGACATATTCATGGCCGTTGCGGCTCCGCTTCCGGGGCAGAGCCATAAAGGTTTCCAGCCGGGCAAGCCGGTTTTTGAACTCGTTTTCTCTGGCCTTTGCCGCTTCGATGTCCCCTTCCATCCGACCGGCACAGACGCATCCGGCACCAATGGTGCGGGGATATTCCGGGTGGCGCATCACGTGGACATAGCGGATGATCTGGTGTCCGCACATCCGGCAGACGCCCACAGGATGGCCCAGATCAATGATGTCTATACATTCCCAGCCCTCATGGGGCACGTCATTCCGCTTCCAGAGGTTTTCTTCCCCCTCCGCCGGCTGAGCCCAGGGCGCATTCCGGTACCGTACAGGCATCTCCGGCGGGGGTGTCATTTCCGCCTGCACGGGAGTGATGGACGGGATTTCAGGCACTTCCGGTACTTCCGTCACCACCGGCATCTCCGGTATTTCCACAGGCAGGAGCATATCTGAGGAGAGCGCTCCCGGTATCTCTTCTTCCGGTTCATAAACGGGCATATCCGCCGGGGGGATTATTTCCGCCTGGTTTTCCACAGGATCCGTTTCCGATACCGGGGGATTTCCGACTGTTTCCGCAGACATCTCCGGCATGGCAGGGGAATCTCCACGGTTTTCCACAGGATCTTTTTCTGTCGTCTCCGAAACAGGGGCAGCGGAAGCCGTCTGTGCTGCCGCCATTGCCGCATCCCGCATGGCCGCCATGGCTTCTCCGGCCGCAAAATCGTAGTCCATACTCACCGGACGCCGGCTGCCGGATTCAAACAGGATGTAGTACACCCGCTTGCCCGGATCGGCTTCCACCACGGTGCCTCTGCCGAAGACCGGGTGATTTACCACCGCCCCGATGGACAGCAGCGCTGTGTCCGCTGTACCGGTGCCGTTTTCCGAGCTTTCTGCCAGCTCCTTCGGAATCACGCCCACTCTGACATAATTCTGCTCGCCGATATCGTAAAGGAACCGGGAAGGCCGCTTGGCTCTGTGGGAGCTGTCGGCGCTTGTCCCTTCGGATTCCGTCAGATACAGCCGGTGCATGGCGCGGGTGATGGCCACAAAGCAGAGCCGCCGTTCTTCTTCCAGCCCCTCTTCCTTCCGTTCTTCCAATGTCCTGCCGGAAGGGAAGATGCCCTCGGTCATGCCGGTGACAAAGCAGACGGGGAATTCCAGCCCCTTGGAGGCATGGATGGTCATGAGCTTGACCTTGTCCGCTTCTTCTTCGGCTTCCCTGCCTTCTTCCAGCGCCGCTTCCTGCAGGAACAGATCCAGGGTGTAGGCTTCGCCGTAGTCCTGCTCTCTCTGCCAGGCACTGCGCTTGAATTCCGCCAGATTGTCCAGCCGTTCCATGGAGCCGTTCTGGCGGATGTAGTCTTCGTAACCGGATTTCGTCAGCACATCGCCGATGACGTCGGAAACCTGCCGGGTCATGGCACCCTCCCGCAGGGTGTCGATCAGGGACACAAAAGCTGCGGCTCCCGAACGGGCGAATACCGGGGAGGTCTGATATCGCCGGAGGGCTTCGTACAGGGAACAGTGTTCATCGGCGGCAAAGGAACGAAGGGCAGCCATTTTTGCTTTTCCGAAAGCACGCTTGGGGGTATTGATCACCCGTTCAAAGGCTTCATCGTCATCACGCCGCAGCAGCTTCAGATAGGCCAGCGCATCCCGGATTTCCATCCGTTCGTAGAAACGCACACTGCCGTAGAGCTCATAGGGAATCCCGGCCTGCATCAGTGCCTGTTCGGCAGCACGGGAGAGAAAGCCCGAGCGGTACAGAATGGCCATGTGCTTGTATGCCACGCCTTCTCCGTGGAGCCGGCGGATTTCTTCGGTGATGTAACGCCCTTCCTCCGCTTCCGATCGGGCGTGGAGGTGAATCACATCCGCTCCTTTTTCGCCCGCTGTGAACAGATCCTTGGGAATCCGGTGCTGATTTCTGGCGATCAGGGTGTTGGCACAGGCAAGAATATGGCCGGTGGAGCGGTAGTTCTGGTTCAGAAGGATGGTCTTTGTACCGGGGAATGTTTTGTCAAAGTCCACCAGAATGGACATATCGGCGCCCCGCCACTCGTAGATGTTCTGGTCGGGATCCCCCACCACGAACAGATTCCGGTGCTCGGCGGACAGCATGGTCAGAAGGCGCAGTTCTC
>SVSN01000053.1 GCA_015064285.1 Oscillospiraceae bacterium
AACGGCGAAGCCGCCCGGCAGCATACTTCCGCCCGGTGTGTCTATACTATATTATAATCCGTAAGCGGGAAAAATGGTACCCCTAAAATACTGGTAATATTTTTGTCACAAAATGTCAATATTTTGCAGCCTGATCCCGTATATGAGAAAAAGCCGCCGTATGGCAGCTCTTTCCCTGTACCCCTTGGATAAATCTGTACAAACGTTTTACAGTTCGTATCTGTCCTCGGCGCGGTTATTGTTCTGGTTCTTGTTCTGATTCTGGTTGTTCTGGTTCTGGTTCTTGTTCTGATTCTGGTTGTTCTGGTTCTGGTTCTTGTTCTGATTCTGGTTGTTGTTTTGGTTCTGATTCTTGTTCTGGTTGTTGTTCTGATTCTTGTTCTGATTCTGGTTGTTGTTCAGGTTCTTGTTCTGGTTTTCCATGTGATGTTAACCTTCCGTTTTCTGTAGATTGAGGGTACGGAAATAGTATGGCGGGACAGCAGCAGAATTATTCATTCCTGCAGAAGTTTTTTTACAGTCAGCAGCATCTGTGCGGTCTGTGCGCGGCTGAGGGTGGTGTCCGGTGAGAGACAGCCGTCGCCGGTTCCCCGCAGAATCCCCAGACTGTTCAGAGCGTACAGGGAAGGACTTGCCCAGGCGGGAATGGCGGAGGTGTCAGCAAAGGTAGGAACCACATCCGGTGTTTCCGCACCCAGGATGGCATTCAGGATCACAGCCGCTTCCGCCCGGGTTATGCTGTCGTCGGGCCGGAATACCGGTGTGCCGCCTTCTTCGCTTCCTCGGACGATCCCCAGTGTATATGCCCGGTGGATATAGCCTGTGGATTCCGGATCCATCCGGTTTTCGTCGGCAAAAACAGTGCTGCAGGGTTCGATTTCTCCCGCTCCGAGCGCTTTCATTACGGTGACAAGGTATTCTTCCCGGGTAACAGCGTCATCCGGCCGGAAGAAGATCTGTCCGTTTTCGGAAAAAACATCCATGGCACTGTCTGCCACTATGACCACCGCTGCGTTCTGCGCCCAGTGATCGGACATATCCGAAAAGACAATGTCGCATGCCGCTTTTTCTACAGAAATTTCCACTGTGCGCACCGGGGAATAGTTGCCGTAGCTGTCCCGGATCTGGTAGGAGAACACATCGCTGCCCAATGCGTTTTCATAAGGGGTGTACCGGTATTCCCCGGCAGCCGCGTTTGTCAGGGTGAGCAGACCCATCACAGGTGCCGAAACGATCTCAAACCGTACCGTGTCGCCATCCGGGTCGGAACCGGGCAGAGATCCCCAGACGCTGAGATTCTGCTGTGTCCATACGGGAAGAGCGGTGCCGCTGTCCGTAACGGGCGACTGATTGACGGTCTCTGTAAAGCGCAGAGTGCAGCTGTGGCTGTAGGCATTGTCGCCCCGGAACCGGAAAGAGGAGCCTGTGCACCCTTCCGCCGGGACAAAACGGAGCAGGGAGAGATTGGTTCCGGAGATCTTCTGGTTGACCGAAACCGGCAGCGTACCGAAATACAGCGTGCCTTCTCCGGCGGGCGGCAGGGAGGTGATGGTTACGGAGGCCGGTGTGTACCCGATGGCGTCGGCAAAATCTTCCCTGGTGAAGCAGATGTCCGCGGAGAACAGACCGGTCTGGATCATGTCGCAGGCAGAGGAAAGACAGTTCATGCCGGGGGAGAGAACCGCAGTCCCCAGCGCCTGTACAGGGAGAGCAAATCCCCCCGCCGCCAGCAAAAAGCCTGTCAGAATACCGGCGGACAGGAATCGGTATGTTTTTTTGTGCATAAAGAAGCTCCTTTCTCAGGCAGTTATGAAACTGCACAGAATCCAAAAACGAATAACGGATGAATATATATAAATTATTTTCCGGGGAGTCTTGCCAAAATAACGATTTGGGTGTATAATAAAAGAAAAATTTATACTGAAGAGGTAGATACCCATGCTGAATATCAGAATCGAAAAAAATACCGCTCCCAAAGCAAAGCCTACCGGAAAACTGGGCTTCGGTAAGATTTTCACAGACCATATGTTCCTGATGAACTATTCCACCGAAAAGGGCTGGCACGATGCACGGATTGTTCCCTACGGCGACATCTCCCTGGATCCTTCCGCCATGGTGTTCCACTATGCACAGGAACTGTTTGAAGGGATGAAGGCATACCGTACTGCCGAAGGCAAGATCCAGCTGTTCCGTCCCGACAAGAATATTGAAAGAATGAACAACACCTGCGACCGTCTGTGCGTACCGCAGATCAATCCCGATGACGCACTGCAGGCCATCAAGGCGCTGGTTGCTGTGGAAAAGGACTGGGTTCCCACCGAAGACGGCACTTCTCTGTACATCCGTCCCTTTATCATCGCCACCGATCCCATGCTGGGCGTACATCCTTCCCACACCTATCTGTTCATCATCATCCTCTCTCCCGTTGGCGCATACTATGAAGCCGGTCTGAAGCCCGTTAAGATCTATGTGGAACGGGAATACGTTCGCTGCGTCAAGGGCGGTACCGGTCTGGCAAAGGCAGGCGGCAACTATGCAGCTTCCCTGAAGGGCCAGGAAAAGGCGGAAAAAATGGGCTATGCACAGGTGCTGTGGCTGGATGGTATCGAACGGAAATACATCGACGAAGTAGGCGCTATGAACGTGTTCTTCGTGATCGACGGCAAGGTCATCACCCCCGATCTGACCGATGGCAATATTCTGCCCGGTGTTACCCGCCGTTCCTGCATCGAAGTGCTGAAGCATCTGGGTATTCCCGTGGAAGAACGGAAGCTTTCCATCGACGAAGTGATCGAAGCCCATAAGAACGGCAAGCTGAACGAAGTGTTCGGTACCGGCACCGCGGCTGTTATTTCTCCCGTGGGCGAACTGTTCGACGACGGCAACAAGATGATCATCAACAACAACGAAATCGGCCCCGTTGCCCAGAAGCTGTATGATACCCTGACCGGTATCCAGTGGGGCAAGATCGAAGATCCCTTCGGCTGGACCGTTTCTGTAGAAGACTGACAATTTCCCTGCAAGTATACCCCAAAACCGTCCGGAAGACTGTATCCGGGCGGTTTTTTGTGTCCTGTGCATCGAGGGATGCATACGCTGTAATGAAAATCCAATACAGCGGAGGCAATATGCGAACCATTTATGATGGATTTACCCGGATGCAGACAGAAAAACCAACCTTTTTTGCCGGTGCCAATACGGGGAACGGTTTTGTCGGCGAATACAACACGATCGCTTCGGAAGAGAACCGGAAAAGGGTCTGGATCATTAAAGGAGGCAGCGGTACCGGAAAAAGCACGCTTATGGGAAAGATCGCAGCGGAAGCCGAAACGGAGGGGCACCGGTGTGTGCGGTATCTGTGCAGCAGTGACCCGGATTCCCTGGATGCGGTTGTGATCGACGACCGGTATGCCGTGGTGGACGGTACTGCCCCTCATGTATGGGAAATGCAGTACCCCGGTGCATCTTCCGAGATCCTGTATGTGGGGAAATACTGGAAACGGGAACGGCTGGAAGAAAAACGGGATGAAATCCGGGAGCTCTGCCGGAGAAAACAGGCAGCCTTCCGGGCGGGATATACCAGACTGGCGGCCCTTTCCCGGGTGGAGGAAGAACTGTACGAAACCGCCATGGAAATACTGGACCGGGCCAAACTGGAAAAGGTTCTTTTGCGGCTCCTGAAGGGCGTTCACAGGGGGGAACGGACCGGCGGTGTTCAAATCTGCCGCACATGGACTGTCAGTGTGAAGGGTCTGTTCTGTACGGACGGTCTGTATGCACAGGCGGAAAACCACTGGTATGTGCGGGATCTGTATCAGACGGCCCCCTGCTTTTTCGCCATTCTGACGGAGCTGTGCGCAGAGCAGCATGTGCCGGTGCATCTGTCACAGCATCCTGTCAATGACCGGGTGGTGGAAGCGTACATCCCGGCGTTGTCTCTGCATATTTCCATGGGAACGGAGAGAGATCCGGACAAAACCATATGTATGAGCCGATTTGTACGAAAAGAACTGCTGACGGAAAGAAAAGGCAGCATACGTCTGTCGGCCGGATGTGCCCGGAGTCTGCTGCAGGATGCCTGTACCCGGTTCCGGGAAGCCGGAGAAAGCCATGCCGCGCTGGAAGCCATATACCGGGAAGCCATGGATTTCGGGCAGATGAACCGGGATACGGCTGTCATCCGCAGGCAGATCCGCAAAATTCTGGAGGAAGACTGAATATTGGCACAGGGGGCTGTCCGGAAACGGAACAGTCCTTTGCTGTATCCGACGTCACAAAAAATTTATATCCCGGTATCAGTTTCTCCTTGATTTCAGCAGATGGGAGGGGTATAATGATGCCAATAACAGATACGGAATGGAGTAAGAAGGTACCCTGATGAATTCCCTGCGCCAGAAACTGCAACAATTTCTGTACGGCCGGTATGGTATTGACCAGCTGTACTACGGGCTGCTCGGTTTGTATGTGATCCTGTTTCTTCTGCAGATCCTCTTAGGCTGGAAATTTCTGTCTGTCCCGGCTTCGGTGGTTCTGCTGCTTACGCTGCTCCGGGTTTTTTCCAGAAAACACGACGCCAGAAGACGGGAAAACCGGATCTTCCTGCAGCTGTGGGCCCCGGTAAAAACGGAACTTGTTCTGCTGAAAGACCGGTTCCGCCACCGGAAACAGGCCCGTTACCGCCACTGTAAGCATTGCCGCGCGATTCTGAAACTGCCGGTGAAGCGAGGCGGACATACGGTAGTCTGCCCCAAATGTCACGAACGTTTTCACGTACAGATCCTGTTCTGAGACATATATTTTATCGTTCCGGAGGTAGTTATTTCATGGAATACAAAGACTTTTTGATAAGCGCCGCCCATGTGGTGCCTACTGCCCGTCAGCTGCGCTGGTTCGATATGGAGTTCTATGCTTTTGTCCATTTCACGGTCAATACATATACCGACCTGGAATGGGGCCTGGGCAGCGAACCGGAATCTATCTTCAATCCCACGGAACTGGACTGTGACCAGTGGGTGGAAGCGGTGAAATCCGCCGGCATGAAGGGCATTATCCTGACTGCCAAGCACCACGACGGTTTCTGTCTGTGGCAGACCAGAACCACGGAACACTGCGTCAGAAACAGTCCCTGGAAGAACGGACAGGGGGACGTGGTGAGAGAATGTGCCGAAGCCTGCCGCCGAGGGGGGATCGGATTCGGGGTGTACCTGTCTCCCTGGGACCGGAACGCCGCCTGCTACGGTACCGATGCCTACAACGATTTCTACGCCGAACAGCTGACAGAACTGCTGACCGGTTACGGCGACCTGTTTATGGTATGGTTTGACGGCGCCTGCGGGGAAGGACCCAACGGCAAAAGACAGGTGTATGATTTCCCCCGTTTCAATGCGCTGATCCGCCAGTATCAGCCGGATGCCTTTATATTTTCCGATTTCGGCCCTGACCTGCGCTGGTGCGGCAATGAAGCCGGAAAATCCCGTCGGGCGGAGTGGTCTGTGGTACCCCATGATTTCTGCAACCGTGCGGAAAAACAGGGGCCGGAAGAACCGCTGATAGAAGGTTCCCTTGCCTATATGTACGGCAGTGATGAATCCGTCGGGGAACTGGATGTGCTGCAGTATGCCCACGGTCTGGCGTTCTGCGGCTCCGAAGTGGATATGTCCATCCGTCCGGGCTGGTTCTATCATGAAAAGGAACAGCCCCATTCGCTGGAACGGCTGATGCAGACATATCTCAATTCCTGCGGCAACAATGCCAGCTTCAATCTGAACATTCCGCCCATGCCCAACGGCAGATTCCACGATGCGGATGTGGCGCGGCTGAAGGAGTTCGGACAGGCACTGAATGCGGCATTCGGAGAGGACAAAAAGCTGTCCTATACCGTAGAGGAAGTTCCCATGAAGGGGAATACCCAGAGACGTTTCCGTCTGAGATTCCCGGAAAAAGTACAGATCGCCTATGTGGAGCTGCGGGAAAATATCGCAAACGGACAGCGGGTGGAACGGTTCCGGATCCTGAACGCCGTAAACGAGGAAAAACTGTTTAACGGGTATTCTTTTGACCAGCTGTATAACGGATATACCATAGGACACCGGAAGATCTGTCCTGTCAAAGCGGAGACCGATGCCATTGAGATCCAGGTTCTGTCCGCCAGGGATACAGTGGAGCTGATAGATATGATCATCTACAGAGCATAAGGAGAACGACAATGAAAATCGGAAATTCCACCTTAACTTTCGGATATAAAGGAGTTGACAGAATGAAAGTAGGAAATCACACCGGATATTTCTGGTACGGCGAGGACGCCGACGGTATTTACGGCAGAATGGCGGAGATCGGTTATGACGCCGCAGACCAGGCAATGTGCGACATCAAGGAACCGATCTTCCATGACGACGATGCGTTGAAGCAGTTCTGTGCTGCCAACAAGGCTGCTGCTGTCCGAAACGGGATCACCATCAACCAGCTTCACGGCCCCTGGCCTACCTACGACACGGAAGAGGAAAGCCGTGCGGAGGGCTGGAGATGTTTCCACAGAGCTGTGCTGGCCTGCCATATGATGGAGATCCCCTATATGGTGTTCCATCCCCAGATGCCCTACGGCTGGGGGGCTGAAGAAGAACCGGAACTGGCCAAAAAGCTGACCATTGACCTGATGTGCGACCTGCTGCCCGACTGCGAAAAGTACGGCGTGACCATCTGCCTGGAAAATATGCCCTTCCGCAGACACCGGATCTCCACCATGGACCGGATCGTGGAAGTGCTGCAGATCGTGAACCATCCCAAGGCCGGCATCTGCTTTGACACCGGTCATGCCCTGGTATTCGATCATGATCTGGGTGACACTGTCCGTCTGGCAGCGCCCTATCTCAAGTGCCTGCACATACACGACAACGACGGCGCCGGCGACAAGCACAAGATCCCCTATACCGAAGGCTGCAAGGGCAACTGGGACAATTTCGTGAACGCTCTGGCGGAAGTGAATTATCAGGGTGTCATGAGTCTGGAATGCATGGGCGATATCCCGGATGTGCCCATGGAACTGCGCAAGTACTACGAACAGCTGACATGGGGTACCGGCCGATATCTGGCTGACCGTGTGGAAGCGGCAAGAAAATAATACATAAATAAAAAAGCGGCAGAATCGGGCCGCTTTTTCTATTATAAATAGGTATCTGTCAGGGATGTACTTTGTCAGAAGATTTGCAACATAGATATTCAGGGTTTCCGCGGGCATTTATGGAATCGGTACAGCACAGATCCAGATAATTCACTACGTGCACATCAAGCTTGTCCCAGAGGACACCGGTGTATATCTGAACAAGATTCTCACCTGTATATCCCTCCCTGTCATACGGAATCCACAGGGTATCGGAACTGCATGGATTCTTGATCCGGACAACAATGGCGTCATCTTCCGGTTCTGCGGAAAAATACTCCAGAAAAACAGGATCTCCTCTGACAACAATACAGCATTTGTCCTGGGTATTCTCCCTATATTCCACACGGCAGATATTTCCCAGATATATGTACCATTTGGAAAATGAGGGAAACTGCAGTGTATATTCCGTCATGGCTGCCTGTTTTTTTGGCATCTTGTACGTTTCACCGAACAACACACCAATAGGGACGTCCAATATCTGCGCGATCTCCGGGAGCCGGGTGATGTCCGGAAAACCGATGCCGCATTCCCATTTGCTCACTGTCTGGGGTGAAACACCCAGTTTTTCTGCCAGATAGGTTTGTGTCCATGCTTTCTCTTTGCGGAGTGCCGATAGAACGTTACAGAACACATTTATGTTGTACATATGCATCCTCCTTTCACCGGCTTTATTATACCATCCGAAAGTCTGAGAATCAAGCATCGCAAAGTTGTAATGCAGGGTCTTATAATTGTGAAAACATATAAAATACAGCAGAAAATTTCCCAAGTTCTATTGCGTTTCCAGGACAACAGGGGTATAATAACCACAAAGGCTGAAAATGCCATCTTACCGAACAACAAAGGAGAATCCGATATGATCAGACAGCAGGCATTCGGCGGAACCGAAAAAATGCTCAAGGGCGGGCTCCACTGCCATACAAAGCGTTCCGACGGCGCAGGGGATCCGGCAGATGTGATCCGGCTGCACTACGAAAACGGATACGACTTTCTGGCGCTGACCGACCACCGGTTCTATAACTACGAGAACTTTGCCCCGGAAGTACCGATCACCATCATTCCCGGTATGGAATTTGACGGTACCTTTGAATACGACCACGGCTTCCGCTGTTACCATACTGTGTGCATCGGCCCCGCCAAGGAAGACGGCAACGGTTTTGACCAGAACCAGCGTCTGGATTCCGCAAAGATCAAAGGGCAGGAGGACTATCAGCCCTATCTGGACGAGATCCACGCCAAGGGCAACCTGACCATCCACTGTCACCCGGAATGGAGCTGCACCTCCGCCAAGTATTTTGAAAATCTGAAGGGCAATTTTGCCATGGAAATCTGGAACTCCGGCTGTGCCATCGACTGCCATATGGACAGAGACGCCGCCTACTGGGACGAACTGCTGGGACAGGGGAAAAAGATCTGGGGTGTGGCAACCGACGACGGTCACGGTATGAACATCCATTGCAACGGCTGGGTCAGAGTACGTGCTGAAAATACCATAAATGCCATCCTCGCCGCTCTGCAGGAAGGGAAGTTCTACTCCTCCTGCGGCCCGGAAATTTACGATTTCTACGTGGACGGCGACAAAGCGTACATCGACTGCTCCGAAGTAGCTTTTATCCGGCTGGAGAGCGACAGGCATCCCACCCGTCTGATCAAGTGCCCCGAAGGAAACCTGACCCATGGGGAAATCAGCATCACCGGCTGGCCGGGTGCGTATGATTACGTCCGTATGACCGTGATCGACAAAAACGGCAAATACGCCTGGACAAACCCTATCTGGCTGAACGACTGATGAGGTGAACATATGCTTATCAGACAACAGGCTTTCGGCGGACAGGAAAAAATGCTGAAAGGCAATCTGCACTGCCATACTGCCCGCTCTGACGGAGACTTTTCCGCAGAAGAAGTAATCAAGAATTATGTGGATGGCGGATTTGATTTTCTCTGCTTATCCGATCATTATATCTATAACTACGATAATTTCGGCAACCAGCCGATTACCATCATTCCCGGTATGGAATATGACTGCGATGACCAGGAAGAGTGGGGGGCTCCCATTCATTCTTTCCATATCGTCTGCATCGGCCCTTCCGAGAAAGATGGAAACGGATTCCGTCAGGATGAAGTTACACCTGCCGGAAAAGCGAAAACGCAGGAAGAACTGCAGCCTTATCTGGACGATATCCACCGGAAAAAGAATCTTACAATCCTTGCACATCCCCACTGGAGCAGTACCCCCACGAGAGAAATTGAAAATATACAGGGACTTACGGCGATGGAAATCTGGAATTCCGGTGCAGCCTATTGGCATGACATGGATACAGACGCCATCTACTGGGACGAATTGCTCACAAGAGGGCACCGGATATACGGTGTTGCCACGGATGATGCACACGGTAATCCGGTCTTCTGCAAGGGATGGATCCGTGTACGGGCAGAAAACAACATAAACTCCATTCTGGAAGCTATCAGAGAAGGACGTTTTTATTCTTCCTGCGGCCCGGAAATTTATGATTTTTATGTAGAAGATAACTATGCGGTTCTGGAGTGTTCGCCTGTGGCGAAAATCCGGATGCACAGAAACCTTCATCCGAATTATCTGGAAAGAAAAGAAGGCATCACCAGCGTCAGATTCCATCTGGGCAAATGTCCGGAAACAATCCGCTATATCCGTATGTCCGTGGTGGATGCGGAAGGACGGTGTGCCTGGACAAACCCCATCTGGCTGAACGACTGAGAAAGAGGAGAATTGGAATGAAAAAACAACAGCAGGCATTCGGCGGAACCGAAAAAATGCTCAAAGGCGGTCTTCACTGCCATACCAAGCGTTCCGACGGCGCAGGCACACCGGAAGAAGTGATCCGTCTGCACTACGAAAACGGGTACGATTTCCTGGCGCTGACCGACCATCGGTTCTATAACTACGAAAATTTCGCCCCGGAGCTGCCCATCACCATCATCCCGGGCATGGAATTTGACAACACCTTTGAACGTGACCACGGTTTCCGCTGTTTCCACACAGTCTGCATCGGGCCGGAGAAGGAAAACGGCAACGGATACGAGCAGGATGAACGGCTGGAAAGCGGCAAGGCGAAAGACCAGTTGGAATACCAGCCCTATCTGGACGAGATTCACGCCAAAGGCAACCTGACGATTTACTGCCACCCGGAATGGAGCTCCACACCCGCCTCCTATTTCAACAAGCTGCAGGGCAACTTTGCCATGGAACTGTGGAATTCCGGCTGTGCCATTGAGTATGAAATGGACAACAAAGCTTCCTACTGGGATGAACTGCTGGGGCAGGGTATGAAGATCTACGGCGTAGCCACCGACGACGGACACGCCATGCATCACCACTGCAAAGGCTGGGTTATGGTGCGTGCGGAAAACAAGGTGTCCGCCATTCTGGATGCACTGAAGAACGGTGCATTCTACGCTTCCTGCGGCCCGGAAATCTATGACTTCTATGTGGAAGACGGCAAGGCAGTCATTGACTGCTCTCCTGTGGCGAAAATACGGATCCACAGCGACATGCATCCTTCCCATATGCGCAGAGACCCGGAAGGAAATATGACTCACGCGGAATTCAATATCGGCGAAGGGGAAAAGTGCAGCTACCGTTACGTGCGTCTGACCATCATTGACAAGGAAGGCAGACAGGCCTGGACCAACCCCATCTGGCTGGACTGATGCTTTATACATGAAAAAATACCGTTTCCGGTTTCCCGAAGAAGGGCCGGAGACGGTATTTTGATTTGGTCGGGTTTATTTCTGCAGTGCTTTCACGGTTCTGATAAAATCGGTAAACAGCTTTTCCGATACGCCGTCCGGATCCAGCTCGGGATGCCACTGAACGCCCAGGTAATAGGGATGATCCCGCAGGGCAAAGGCTTCCACCACACCGTCGTGGGCATGGGCCAGAATGTCCGCACCGGTGGGAACTTCCTTCAGGGACTGGTGATGGTAGCTGTTGGTTTCCACCACGGATGCGCCCAGAATGTCCGCCAGTCTGCCGTTCACATACACCGTGTGCCGGGGTTTGTCGTTTTCGTCATGGGGAGAGTGTTCCTGCAGACAGCACTGGCTGTGGATGTCCTGCCACAGGGAACCGCCGGCAGCCACGTTCATGGACTGAATCCCCCGGCAGATACCCAGCGTGGGTTTGCCGGTGCGGATAACAGCACGCCCCAGCAGCATCTCAAATGTATCCCGGGCAGGTGTAATGTCCTTGGTAAGACCGGCATCGTTGGTTTCTCCGTAGAGCACCGGATCCAGATCCACACCGCCGGTGAACAGAAATCCGTCAAAATGTTCCGCACACCAGCCGATATATGTTTCGTCCGCATACAGCGGCAGAGTGAAAGGCGCCACTTCTATGCCGCAGGCATTGCCGAACCGCACCAGGGCTTCCCAGTACCGGATCTGCAGGGTGTCGGCGCTGCCGTTGCGGGAAGCGGTCATCGCAATACTGATCACAGGTAAATCCTCCGTTTTCTGATTTCCTACAGTGTATCACGGCCGGTGGGAAAAGTCAAGCGGTAAAGCCGGGGGATTTCCCTGTCAGGAGGAAAAAATTACAGCTTTTTCACAAAATCCCCTTTCCATTGTCGGGGAAATATGGTATACTTCTTATAGGACGGACTATGTGTTTCCGCCCGTACAAAAAGGATAAAAAATCAACTTTTTATAGAAGGAGACTGCAGCCATGTTAAAAGGCATTCCGAAGATTCTCTCCCCCGAACTGATCTATACTCTGGCAAAAATGGGCCATGGTGACGAAATCGTGATTTCCGACGGGAATTTCCCCGGACACAGCGTAGGGAAGGACAATATCGTTCTCCGCTCCGACGGCACCGGTGTCCCTGAACTGCTGGAAGCGATCCTGCAGCTGATCCCGCTGGATACCTACGCGGACTGTGTGTATCTGATGGACAAAACCGAATCCGACAAGGATCTGGATATTCCGATCTGGGACGAATACAGAAAGATCATCGCCGGCCATACCGATCAGCAGCCGCAGTTCCTGGAAAGACAGGCCTTCTATGACAGAGCCAAAAAAGCCTATGCCGTTGTGGTGACCGGCGAAGGAGCGATCTATGCCAATATTCTGCTGAAGAAGGGTGTTGTGAAGTAATGGCTCCCGATAAACGAGACGAGATCATTGCGATGCAGCTGGATCTGATCCGGCAGATGACCGAACGGAATATCAAGCGGCTCAGCAGCGATATCTGGGGGGCATCCCAAACGGCCCGGACAGCGGATAAACCGCAGACGCCGGAAACGGTCGGACAGGAGAACCGTGCCTCCGAAAGCGGTGCGGAACAGAAGACTCCCAAAGAGCCGCCCGTCAAAGCATCGGACGGCGGAGAAGGAGGCGGCGTCACCGAACAGGAAAAGGAACTGCCGCCCAGGGAAAATCTGGAAGATCTGAAAACAGAACTGGCAGAATACATCGGTCTGGACGGGGTGAAAAAAGAAGTCACCAACCTGATCAATATGGCATCGGTGTACAAAATGCGGCGGGATCACGGTCTGCCCACGGCGGATATGTCCCTGCATATGGTGTTTTCCGGCAACCCCGGTACCGGGAAGACCATGATTGCCAGATTCATGGCACGGGTGTATCATTCTCTGGGGCTTCTGTCCAAGGGGCATCTGGTGGAAGTGGATCGCAGCGGACTGGTGGCAGGCTATATCGGCCAGACCGCCATCAAGACAGCCAAAGTCATCGAGGAATCGGTGGGCGGCGTTCTGTTCATCGACGAAGCCTATACGCTGACATCCAAATCGGAAAACGACTTCGGCTTTGAAGCGGTGGACACCATCCTCAAGGCCATGGAAGACAACCGGGACGATCTGGTGGTGATCGTGGCCGGGTATATCGAACTGATGGAGGAATTCGTGGACTCCAACCCCGGACTCCGTTCCCGGTTCAACAAGTACATCCATTTTGACGACTATACCGCCGAAGAAATGACCGGTATTTTTGATCTCCAGTGCCAAAAAAGCTGCTACACCCTGACAGAAGAAGCCAAAGCGGAACTGGTCAGCTATTTTGCAGCTGTTGCGGAAGAAGCCGGGGAATTCGGCAATGCCCGCGGGGTGCGGAACACGTTTGAAAAGATTCTGACCGAACAGGCCAACAGGATCGCGGAACTGGAATCGGTTACCAAAGAGATCCTGATGCAGATCACCGCAGAGGATGTGCGGCTGGCGGTGGGACTTCCCGCAGCGGATGGGGAAGAGACGGAAAATAAAACCTGAACCAACCTGAGAAAGGACGTGGCAATGATGGCAAACACATCTTCCTTTGATGCTCTTTGTCTGTGCCGGCTGCAGTGTGATGATGTGACCGTGCAGGACAGCATATATACATTCCCGGCCGATGGACACGGCGGACTGACCTGTACCTTCCCGAAAGGCACGTTCTGCGGTCTGCCCATCGGTGAAGAGGACTGGATCGTGTTTGAAGTTACCCTGCATACCCCTGCCTGTCTGGGGCTGCATTTCGCCTGCACCACGGAAGACGGACGTACGGCAGATCTGAATATGGGTGTACTGCCCGGTGTGCGGACAAAGATCACCTTCCCGGTAGGCGCTCTGTCCGGAAAAGTGGTGTTTCTGCCCCGGACGCCCGGCCGACTGAAGAATGTGTTCGGCGGTGTTCCGGTTGACTGGCAGGACATCGTTTCCTTCCGGCTGTACAATATGCGGAACATTCACCCGGCGGTGGTGGAAATCCACAGCTGCGGCGTTTCCCACGGGCCGGTGGAACACAATATCGCGCCTACCCAGCTGGTGGACGAAATGGGGCAGAAGCATCTTACCGACTGGCCGGGGAAGACCCATTCTGTAGAAGAGATGGTCAGCCGTATGCGGGACGAACATGACAATCCCCCCTCTCCCCTGGAAGGTTCCAACCGTTCCCGGTGGGGCGGCAATCTGCAGCATAGAGTCACGGCAGGAAACGGCTTCTTTACCCTGGAAAAATACCGGGGACGCTATGTGCTGGCCGATCCCGACGGATATGAGTTTTTCTCCACCGGTCTGGACTGTGTGGGCATCGACGGGGACTGCAATCTGGAAGGAATCCATCAGCTTACAGGTCCCATGCCGGCTAAAGGGCTGGGATACATCGCCGGCTGGCGCAGAGAGCATTATTTCAGCTGGCATGCCTCCAACCTGTACAAAACCTTCGGCGATAAGGCTTACGAAGGCTGGCAGGATCTGACCGCCGCCAGAATGCGCAAGTGGGGCTTCAATACCGTTGCCTGCTGGAGCGACATCCCCTTTGCACAGAAGTACAATATTCCCTATACCTATATCATGCACGGCTATCCCAGGACGGAGAACTATATCTTCCGGGATTTTCCGGACGTGCTGGATCCCGCTTTTGCCGCTGACGCAGAGCGCTGGGCCGGGCAGATTCAGGACTATGCCGACAGCGCCGCACTGCTGGGGTATTTCCTGGGCAATGAACCCACCTGGGCGTTTGTCAACAACCTGAACGTGGCCGCCATGACGCTGGATAACCCTGCCTCCACCTACAGCCGGAGAGGGCTTGTGGCATGGCTGAAGGAACAGTACGCGGACATTGATGCCCTGAACAGGGACTGGGGTTCCTCTTATACCGGGTTTGACGAGCTGGAAACCGGACGGATTCCCATCCATACCATCTCCCCTGCCGGACTGGCTGTGATGGACCGGTATTCGGAAACCCTGATCCGGGAATATATCCGCATCCCTTCCGCTGCCGTCCGCAAGTACGATGGCAACCATCTGAACCTGGGCATCCGGTATGCATGGCTGTCTACGCCCACCCTGGCAGCCGGTGCCGAGTTCACCGATGTGTTCTCCTTCAACTGCTACAATATGGATCCCACCGATATGATCCGGAATTTCACCGCATTGGTGGGGAAGCCGGTGATCATCGGGGAATTCCATTTCGGCGCGCTGGACAGAGGACTGGATGCTACCGGGATCCGGGGCGTTTCCAGCCAGGCGGAACGGGGCGCGGCGTACCGGTACTATATGCATCATGCCGCCTGTCATCCCATGTGCCTCGGCGCCCATTACTTTACCCTGAACGACCAGGCATATCTGGGCCGGTTTGACGGGGAAAACTACCAGATCGGTATCGTGGACGTAACGCAGCGTCCCTATACGGAATTTGAAGAAGGCATCATGCAGACCCACAGAGAAATTTACGATGTGGTAAACGGTGTGATGCCGCCCACGGAACGAAAAGCGGAAGAAATCCCCGCGATCTACTTCTGAGGAGGAAAAAATGATCAACGGAACTCCCTACCTGGACACAGAGGGCAATGTAATCCATGCCCATGGCGGGTATATCATGCAGCATGAAGGCTGGTATTACTGGTATGGCGAAGACCGCCGGGACAATATTTATGTGTCCTGCTATAAAAGCCGGGATCTGAAGAACTGGCAGTTCTGTTCCCACATTCTGACCACGGAAACGCCGACAAGCCATACGGCGGGGAAATTTGATCTGCGGCTGACCAATCCGGACAGTGATAAAGGTAAGGTCAATGTGGAAAGACCGAAGGTGATCTATAATGCAAAGACCGGCAGGTTCGTGCTCTGGGCGCACTGGGAGAACGGTGTGAATTATCTGGATGCCCGCTGCTGTATCGCTTCCTCCGACAGACCGGACGGTGGGTTTACCTATCACGGCAGCTTCAATCCCTATGGTCATATGTCCAGAGACTGTACGCTGTTCACCGATCTGGAAGGGGATACCTACTTTATTTCCGCCGCCAGAGACAACGCCGATCTGCATATCTACCGTCTCACGGAAGATTTTCTCAATGTGGACGAACATGTCCGGACTCTGTTCCAGCATGAATACAGGGAAGCGCCGGCGCTGTTTACGTATAACGGGGAGTATTATATGATCTCCTCCTACTGTACCGGCTGGGCGCCCAACCAGGCCAAGTGGTCAAAGGCTTCCCGGATCGACGGCAGATGGACGCTGCTGGAGGACATTGGGGATGAAACCACCTATCGTTCCCAGAGTGCATTCATGCTGGAAAAAGACGGGAAGATCTACTATGTGGGCGACCGCTGGGGCGGAGGCGGCGAGAAGTATTTCACCTCCACCTATGTGGTTCTGGAAGTTCGTTTCGGCGCGGACGGAAAACCCTATATGGACTGGTGCGAAGACGCCGGTGTATTCTGAATCCGGGTGAAAATTCCGGAAATTCATGGAAAATACTTGACTTTTCACAGAGAAAAAGGCATAATAATACAAACGGTATAGGCACGATAAAGGAGACTATCGTATTTCAAAAAAACATTCAGATCGGTCTTGTGGGCCTGGGCAGAGCCGGTAAAGGTGTGGAAATGGTAATCTCCTGCGACCGTTACGCACACGCCAAAATAGCCCTTCTGACAGCGAGGCATGTGGCAATAGGAAATCGTACTGTATCAGCGCGGCATAGGCAAAGGCGACGGCATAACCCGGTACCGGGACATGATGCATGACACCATCCGGGAAGGTAAAGCATTCCCCGTAAAACTGGAACAGGCTCTGAAGGTGACCAAAGGGATTGACAAGGTCAAAGCCGGAACGGTTTTCGAGAATAAAGGTTAAAAATATTTTATATAACTGATAAGAGAGGTATATGAGTATGATTATCGGTGCACAGTTTTACACCATCCGTGATTTCTGCAAAAATCTTGACGATTTTGCGGAAAGCCTGAAGAGAGTGGCAGACATCGGCTACACCACTGTACAGATTTCCGGTACCTGCGCATTTGACGCTGCCTGGCTGGGCGAACAGCTGAAGAAGAACGGCCTGACTTGCGGCATCACTCACTACAACTACAACCGGATCGTAAACGAAACCGAAGCTGTTATCGCAGAACACACCGCATTCGGCTGCGATTATATCGGGATCGGCGGTTTCTTCGGCGGCGTGGACGGCCTGCCCAAGTTTGTGGAAGAAGCTACCCCTGCGGCACAGAAGATCGCAGCAGCCGGCAAACTGTTTATGTACCACAACCACAACTGGGAATATGAAAGCAAGTGTGCCGACGGCCGCAACGTAATGGAACACCTGGCAGACGAATTTGATCCTTCCATCATGGGCTTCACCCTGGATACCTACTGGGTAAAGTACGGCGGTTACGAACCTCTGGAAGAAATCAAGCGTCTGAAGGGTCGTCTCCCCTGCGTACACTTCAAGGATATGTTCAAGGACGGCGACGATCGTCGGATGTCCTGGGTTGGCGGCGGCAATGTAATGGATTTTGAAAAGATCGCTGCAGCCTTTGCGGATGCCGGTGCCAAGTATGCTTATGTGGAACAGGACAACTGCAACGGCGAAGATCCCTTTGAATGCCTGAAGAAGAGTTACGATTACCTCCATTCCCTGGGTCTGAACTGACGCCGGGATCACGCGAAAGGACAATATTCTTATGATTATGAAATCTGTAACCGATACGTACACACTGGTCAATGGTGTGAATATTCCCTGTCTGGGGTACGGTACCTGGCAGACGCCTGCGGATGTAGCCTGCAATTGTGTTTCGTATGCCCTGCAGCATGGATACCGTCATATCGACACCGCAGCCGCTTACGGCAACGAATTCAGCGTGGGCGAAGGCATCCGTGCATCCGGCGTACAGAGAGAACAGATCTTTCTGACCACCAAGCACTGGATCACCCACAGAGGGTATGATAAGACCATCGAAGCCTGCGACGATTCTCTCCGGGCTCTGGGTACAGATTATATCGACCTGTACCTGATCCACTGGCCGGCTGTGGCAAAGATCGCCGATAACTGGGAAGAAATCAATGCGGAAACCTGGAGAGGCTTCGAAAAGCTGTATAAGGACGGCAAGATCCGTGCCATTGGTGTTTCCAACTTCCTGCCTTCTCATCTGGAAGCCCTGAAGAAGACGGCAGAGATCATGCCCATGGTCAACCAGATCGAATTCCATCCCGGCTACACCCAGAACGAAGTGGTGGATTACTGTAAGGCCAATAACATCCTGGTGGAAGCCTGGAGCCCCCTGGGATGCGGACGGCTGCTGGCCAACCCTGTGATCGACCAGATCGCCAGATGGCATGACTGTTCTCCCGCGCAGCTCTGTATCCGGTATGCCCTGGAAAAGGGTCTGCTGCCGCTGCCGAAGTCTGTAACGCCGCCCCGTATTGTGGAAAACATGCGTGTGTTCGGCTTCAGCCTCCGTCCGGAAGATATCAAGACCATCGACGAAATGGAAGAAACCGGCTTCAGCGGATTCTATCCCGAAGACGCACCGGCGGACGCCCTGTAATTTCTAAAAGAAAGCTCTGTGAATGGCATATAAAGCCGTCCGCAGGGCTTTTTAACGGCATCAAAAAACAGACTATCATCCGTTCCCGGAGGACAGTCTGTTTTTCTTATCGCCGATCAGAATCTGACGGAGAGATCAGCACACGCGGTTTCTTACTTGGAGCTCAGGTTGTTTTCGTAGGATTCGATCATCTTCTTAGAGGTGTGTCCCGTACGAACATCGAAAATATCGCCTTCCTGCGGGAAACGGGCTTTCATTTTTTTTAGAAAACGTTCGCAGGTCTCGCCGGTGAAGATTTTTACTTCCAGTCTGGCAGTGTGTTCGCTTTCCGGGGTGACAAATACCTTGTTGATGTACTTATCCACAAATTCCTTTGTGATTATCCCGGTTGCGGCATCCTGCTGTGCCTGACGGAGCACACAGCGTACTTCTTCCATATGGCGGCGGAATTCCTCTTTGGAGAATTGCTGTTCTTCCAGAGCTTTCAGCGCGGTCTGGGCAGTTTCGATTTCTTCTGTACACTGGTTGTTCATGGTGAGAAAGTCATGGTCGGAGAGCTGGCCGGTAACATTGTACTCCAGCAGTTTGGTCTTCTTTCGGGTAGCCATGTCAATCCGTTTTTCACATTCGGTAATCTGTTTTCCGATATCGTCTTTTTCCTCCAGAGAACGGTACATCTGTACATATTGCTCAATCAGTGCTTCCACATCGGCTTCTGTCTCACGGAAGACATCATACAGAACCGGTTTGATTTCTTCTTCATATATGGGAAAGGAATCACAGGAATCGGCACCGTTATTGATTTTCCCGGAACAAACCCACTTGCTGTTGACATTCCCCTTTTTATCTTTGGATTCACGGCGGTAATAGGGTTTGCCGCACTGTGTGCATATCAGCTTGCCGGTCAGCAGGTTGTCGTGGTTGCAGATTCCCTGACGCGCTTTGACATCTTCACTGCGCCGTTTCAGGATCATGTTGGCACTGTCCCACAATTCTTCTGAAACAATAGCTGGAACAATCTCACCGGTTTCATCTTTGAACATAACCCATTCTTCCGGGGGCAGAAACTTCTGCTTTTTGGTGAACATATCTACCACCTTGACTTTGTTTCCCACGTAGTAGCCCTTGTATTTTGGATTGGATATGATGCCGGACATGGTGGTGTGGGCGATTTTATTACCATTATAGTTCCGATATCCCTTCTCCCAGAAAAGCTTCTCGATCTGTTTCATACTGTATTCATCAGTGGCATATAGTTCAAACAGTTCTTTGACCATAACAGCCTGTTCCGAATCAATGACAAGTCGTTTATTTTCTTTGCGGTAGCCAAAAATACGGTTGTTACCCAGGACTACATTGGATTTGATTGCCTGCTGGTGGCCGAATTTAATACGGCTGGACAGCTTGCGCAGCTCATCCTGGGCGATGGAGGACATGATGGACAGGCGCAGTTCAGAGTCCTCATCCAGCGTGTTGATGTTGTCGTTCTGGAAGAAGACGCCGACACCGCAGGCCAGCAGTTGACGGGTATACTGGATGGAATCGAGCGTGTTTCTGGCAAAACGGGAGATCTCCTTTGTGAGCACAAGGTCAAACCGATCTTCTGCAGCGTCCAGAATCATCTGATTGAAATTCTCTCTTTTTCGGGTGGAGATACCGGAGATCCCTTCGTCGATGTAACCCTGTACAAACGTCCATGCGGCGTTTCTTTTAATGAGATTTTCATAATATGTGATCTGGTTTCCCAGAGAATTTAGCTGTTCGTCGCTTTCAGAAGATACCCGGGCATAAAAGGTAACCCGTAGCGGGATATCATATATGGAGCGTGTACGCAGCAGTTGGCGTATGTTGTGTATATCCATGGAAACTCCTTAAAAAGTTCGTAAAATCATCACTATATATATTATATCATAATGTAACGAAAAAATCAAGTGTACTGAAAAAGGGAAACCTGCCATCCCCAAAACAGGAAAAGCAGGTTTCCGATCAGCACTCAGGAACGGCAGGGATCATGGGCAGGCCTGGAAAGGGAAGAGATTTTATGCTTCATCTGGTTCTTCTGTTTTTCTGTGATCAGTCCTTTGGTGTACAGGACATGGTTGAAGTACAGAAGCCATACTTCTTTGGCCATAGTTTCCCGCATAGCTTTTGCCTGTTCGGGAGTAAGAGGGGGATTGGACATAGGATTCCTCCTGAGTTGGGATATGGATAGTTTTGCCGGATGGGATTGGATATATGCCTGGGGATGCGAGATTCATATGTATATTATGTATTTGAAATAACATACTCTGACGACGGCAGAGAACAGTGATGAGGAATAAGTGGTTTATTTGTCCTCAGATCTTTTCTTAATCTGGTTTTCAAAGATTCTAT
>SVSN01000054.1 GCA_015064285.1 Oscillospiraceae bacterium
CACGCTTGGCCGCTTCGATTACTTCTTCTTCCGTGGCGTCCAGCCGGCCGTAGAGGATGTTCTCCCGGATGGTGGCGTTGAACAGGTAGATGTCCTGCTGTACGATCCCGATGTTGCGGCGGATGGATTCTCTGGTCAGGCTGTGGATATCCTGACCGTCGATCCGGATTGTACCCTGTTCAATGTCATAGAAATGGGGAATCAGGTGACAGATGGTGGTCTTGCCGCCGCCGGAAGGGCCAACCAGCGCAAAGGTTTTCCCTGCCGGAATATCCATGGTCACATTCCGCAGCACTTCTTTTTCTTCATTGTAGCTGTAGGACAGGTTTTCCAGACGGATGCTGCCCTTGACGCTTTCGATTTCTTTCGCACCGGGAGCATCCTTTTCCGGTTCTTCGTCCATGATTTCCAGAAACCGTTCAAAGCCGGTTACGCCGTTCTGATACTGTTCCATGAAGTTGATCAGCGTCATGACGGGAGAGATAAACAGGTTTACGGATACCACAAACGCAGAGTAGTCCCCCAGCTGGATCTTGCCCGCATACAGGAACAGGCCGCCGGCGATCAGGATAATCACGTTGAAAATATCGGTAACAAAAGCCGTCCCGGAGTGGAACTGCCCCATGGCCTTGTAGGCATCGGTACGGGCATCCACAAAGGCTTTGTTTCCCTCTTCAAACTTTTCTTCTTCCTTGTCCGCATTGGTAAAAGCCTTGGTCACCCGGATCCCGGAGATGGAACTTTCCAGAGAAGCGTTGATTACGGCAACCGCCTGCCGGGAACGGGTAAATGCATCCCGCATTTTCCGGCGCAGCAGCAGGGCGATTATCAGAAGAAAGGGTACCGCCGCAAAAATGATCAGCGTCAGCCAGATGTTGATCCGTGCAAGATAAATAAAGGAAATGATGATGGAAATCCCGGAAATCAGGATATTTTCCGGCCCGTGATGCGCCAGTTCGCTGATATCCATCAGGTCGTTGGTCATCCGGGACATGATCTTCCCGGTTTCGTGGTCGTCATAGAACCGATACGGCAGGGTTTCCAGCTTCCGGAACATATCCCGGCGCATATCTGCCTGCATGCCCACACCCATCACGTGTCCCTGATACTGGATGAAATAGTTCAGCAACATCTTTACGCCGTACAGTGCCAGCAGAGTCAGTCCGAAAATTACGATCATCCGGTAGTTTTTGTCCGGAATCAGATCGTTGAGCATGGTTCTGGTGACGATGGGATACACAATCCCGATCAGCGCTACCAGCAGAGAAGCGCCCATGTCCAGCAGAAAAATCCGCATATGAGGCTTATAGTACGCAAAAAATCGTTTTAACACGACAAATCCTCCTGTCATCTGCTTTTTTTACAGTACTTCCATTATACGTATTTTTCAAAAAAAGTCAAGCGCACTTAAATAATCCGTCAGCTTTAATAATACAAAAGACCGCTCCATTCTGTCGGAAACGGTCATTTGCATCGATTGTCACAAAGTCAGTTTCAGCTTTTCCATCAGGCGGTACAGCGGCGGAATCAGCACCAGCTGCAGAAGGATTCCCGGCCAGGCCTGTACAAAACCGCCGGCAAAGAACGCTGCCGCTGAAAACTCCGTCTGTCCGGCAAACATCATTACAGAAGACGCCAGTCCCCAGACAATCCGTCCGCCGACCATAGCCAGTACCAGCGCGGCATATACCGCTGCCATGGATCTTTCGCCAGACAGCTTCCGGAAGATCCTGTGGAAAACACCGGCAAGAGCCCCATAGGCACACAGCTCAAAGGTCATGGTGATGGCAGTCAGAACGGGCGGCATACCAAAAAACATATGGCGCAGCAGAGGGCAGACCAGCCCTACAGCACCGCCCCACAGCGGCCCGCAGACAAACCCGCAGAGCAGAACCGGCAGATGCATGGGACAGAGCATCCCGCCGATCTGGGGAATCTGTCCGGTCAGGAAGGGCAGCAGCATGGCAATGGCAAGAAACATGGCGGCAAAAACCATTTTACGGATATGCCGCTTGGTGCTTTCGGCAATTCTGGCAGTCATAAAAAATCTCTCCTGAAAAATAAAAATAAGGCATCCTCCGGACTGCTTCCGGCAAAGATACCTTCCTGGTATTGTTGCTTTTTCTATAGAATACTGCGGCTTCTGCCGTACCGGACAACTTCCTGTTTCCGGCCCGCAGGCATACTGCGGTTTCCGATTTTTTCGGTGGAGTAAGTATATCATATCTGTCCACCCACTGTCAAGAGTTCTGCGGAAATTCCCGGCGCAGAATTGACAAATCCCCGGCAAAACGATATAATATAGACAGAATCGTAAAATGGGGGTAGAATATGGATAAACGCTACCTGGAACTGCTGGCAAGAGAATATCCCACAGCGGAAGCTGCCGCCAGCGAGATCATCAACCTTGCCGCCCTGCGCTCTCTTCCCAAGGGAACCGAATATTTTTTCAGTGACCTGCATGGGGAGTACGATGCCTTTCTGCGGCTGATCCGGAGCGCGTCCGGGATGATCCGTTCCAAAATTGATCTGATTTTTGACAAAAGCATTCCCGCCGATGACCGTGAGGCTCTGGCGGTGCTGATTTACAGGCCGGAAGAAGAAATCAAGCGGCTGCAGTCAGCGGGGGAACTGACCGACGAATGGCGCAGAATCACTGTATACCGGCTGATTATGGTATGTGATTCCGTCTCCGCCAAGTACACCCGCAGCAAGGTCCGTGAGAAAATGCCCTCCGGTTTTGCCTACATACTGGACGAACTGCTCAACGTGACAGACGATGTGGACAAGGATTTCTACTATGACGAAATCATTGCTTCCATACTGGACACCGGTATTGCGGAAGAATTTATCATTGCCACCTGTTCTCTGATCCGCACGCTGACCATCGACCGGCTCCATATCATCGGGGACATTTTCGACAGAGGCCCCCGGGCGGACAAAATCATGGACGAGCTGATGGGCTTTTCCCACATCGATATCCAGTGGGGCAATCACGATATTTCCTGGATGGGTGCGGCTTCCGGCAATACTGCCCTGATTGCCAACGTAATCCGGATCGCCCTGTCCTACAACAGCTATGATGTGCTGGAAGACGGCTACGGACTGAACCTGCGTCCCCTGTCCATCTTTGCGGCACAGGTTTACGGCGACGATCCCTGCACCGGTTTTATGCCTCACACCCTGGACGATGTGGTATATGATTCGGTGGACGCACGGCTGACCGCCAAAATGCACAAGGCCATTGCAGTAATCCAGTGCAAGCTGGAAGGACAGCTGCTGGCAAAACACCCGGAATACGGCATGGACGACCGCCGGCTCTTTGAGAGAACGGATTTCCGTGCCGGTACAGTTCAGCTGGAGGACACGGTATATCCCCTGTCAGACACCCGCTTCCCCACGGTGGATCCGGATGATCCGCTGCGGCTGACGGAAGAAGAGGCGGAGCTGGTACGGATTCTGGGTTCTTCCTTCTACCACAGTCCCAAGCTGAACAACCACATCAAGTTCCTGTACGCCAAGGGTTCCATGTACCGCACCTGCAACGGCAACCTGCTGTACCACGGCTGCATTCCCCTGAACGAAGACGGTTCCTTCCGGGAAGTGCGTCTGCCGGCAATCGGCACAGAAGAAGATACCGGCACCTGCCACGGCAAAAAACTGCTGGATCGGATCGGGCAGATCGTGAACCGGGCTTATTTTGCCCCCTACGACTCACCGGAACAGATCGAATGCCGGGACTTTCTGTGGTATCTGTGGTGCGGGCCGGATTCTCCCCTGTTCGGAAAAAGCAAAATGGCTTTCTTTGAGCGCACTTTTATCGACAAGCATATACCGGAAGCCAAAGAGGTATACGATCCCTACTACCATCTGAACCGGAGTCAGGAAGTCTGCGGACGGATCCTGGAGGAATTCGGGCTGGATCCGGAAACGGGACACATCATCAATGGCCACGTACCGGTACTGATCAAGGACGGCGAAAGTCCCATCCGGGGCGGCGGCAGACTTTACGTCATCGACGGCGGGATCTCCAAGGCCTACCGGGTAAAAACCGGCATTGCCGGCTACACCCTGATCTACGACTCCCACAGCCTCCGTCTGGCAGAACACCACGCCGGGGACACAGACACGCCCACGGTTCGGGTGGTGGAAAAGATGGAACGCCGGGTAAGCATTGCCGACACCGATTATGGTGAAGAGCTTGCTCTGCGGATCGGCGATCTCCGGGCCCTGCTGCAGGCATACCGGGACGGCGTGATACTGGAAAAATAAGATGCACGGGGCAGGATACAGGAAGCAGCCTGTGCTTCCTGCCCGCCTGATCCAAAATCGTTTCCTTAACCAATCCACATCAAATTCTAATCCTGCTGTTCTGGATTTCTGCCGGACAGTGTACTATACTATATACATCCGAAAGGAAATTTACTATGTTCACCATCGAACAGATTGCCGCCGCCTTTGCACGGATCGGCATGGATATGCCTGCACAGCCCATTGTTCCCACCGCTGAACTGCTTTCCGATATTCAGTACAATTTCGCCGCCACCGTTCCGTACGAGAATCTGGACATTCTGGCCGGTATTCCCCTTTCACTGGAAGAAGGGGATCTGTACGACAAAATTGTTCTCAGACACCGGGGCGGATACTGTTTTGAAGTCAACGGTTTTCTCACCGCATGGCTCCGTTCCATGGGATATGATGTAACCGAATACATGGCGCGGTATCTCCGGGGGGAAACGGATATCCCCATGCGCCGCCACAGAGTACTGGTTGTCACCTGTGCGGACGCTTCCCGCTGGATTGTGGATGCCGGTATCGGTCAGAATGCTTTCCGCCGTCCCCTGCCCTTTGCGGAAGGTGCCGAAAGAACGGAAAACGGCGAGACCTACCGGGTTGTGAAACAAGATTTCTACGGCTGGGTGATTGAAGACTGGCACAAGGGTGCGTGGCGTCCCTTCTACGGCTTCACGGAAGAAGTGCAGCTGAATCTGGACTACGTGATGCCCTCCTTCTGGTGCGAAAAGCATCCCGATTCTCCCTTCACCAAGGCCAACATGCTCTCCATCAAGACCGATACGGGCCGCTGCACCCTGGACGGCAATACCTATCGCTGCTTTGACGGAGATACGGTAACGGAAAAGGAACTGACCGAATCGGAAATCCCGGCGGTGCTTGCGGAAGTATTCGGCATCCGGCTTTGAGGTGGACGTATGAAAGTACAGAAAATACTCTCGAAGGATGCGGCTTATCAGAAGCTGGAGGTTCTGAAAACCAACCGGAACAAACGGTACCGGTACGGGGAATTTCTGGTGGAAGGTGTCCGCAACATCAATGAAGCGGTGGCGAAAGACTGGGAGATTGTGTCCTGGGTCTATGCCGCACGGCGTCAGCTATCTGACTGGGCCAAGAATCTGCTGCGCACGGTGCCTACTTCTGTGAATCTGGAACTGGTACCTGCCCTGATGGACGAAATCTCCGGCAAGGAAGATGCCTCGGAGATGCTGGCCATCGTAAAAATGAAGGATGACGCCGACAGAGACACCGCATGGCTGCTGAATGCCCTGCAGCTTTCCGCCGACAGACCGCCGCTGCTGGCCCTGTTTGACCGTCCCTCCAACCGGGGGAATCTGGGTACCATCATCCGCTCTCTGGATGCGCTGGGTGCCGATGGACTGATTCTGACCGGTCACGGTGTGGATCTGTACGACCCGGATGTGGTGGTATCTACCATGGGTTCGTTCTTTGCCCTGCCGGTGGTGAGAGTGCCCCGCCACGATGCCCTTGCAGCCCTGTTTGAAGCCATCCGGGAAAAATGGGGGGATCTGCAGGTACTGGGTACCACGGCACACGCCGATACCGCCCTCTGGCAGGTAGATCTGAAAAAGCCCACGGTCTTCATGATCGGCTGTGAAACGGACGGCCTGTCGGAAGGCCTGAAGCCCCTGTGCACGGAGATGATCACTATTCCCATGGCAGAAACCTCTTATGCATCCAGCTTCAATGTAGCCTGTGCAGCAACGGTCATGTTCTACGAAGCCGTCAAGCAGCGCAGTCTGTAAGTTTTATATGGAAAACAGCCTTTCGGGGGAAATGGAGGTACATTTATGAAAATCATCGGCAATATTCTCTGGTTTCTTCTGGGCGGTTTTCTTTTAGCGCTGCTCTGGTTCTTCGCTGGACTGGTGCTTTGTCTCACCATCATCGGCATCCCTTTCGGCGTGCAGTGCTTCAAGAACGCATCCCTGATGCTCCATCCCTTCGGGCATGAGGTCGTATATGGCCCGGCGCGGGTGACATCCCTTCTCGGCAACATACTGTGGATTCTGCTCTTCGGCTGGGAGCTGGCGCTGGCTTCACTGATTGCCGGGTTTCTCTGCTGTCTGACCATTGTGGGAATCCCTTTCGGTCTGCAGAGCTTCAAGTTCGCCCAGCTGGCACTGATGCCGTTCGGGGCGAAGATTGTGTAAAACAATATACAGGAAAAGGGACTGTACAACGCAGCCCCTTTTTCTATTATTCCGTCATCATCATTTTGTACTGGTCGCTGTATTCATAGGACACCAGCTCCACCGAACAGAATCGGGTACGGTTTTCGCCTACAGAAAACAGTTCACCGAACCCATGGTTGCCGTTTCGCATGATTTCATCATACGGATATGCTTCATCTTCCAGTGAAACCAGTCGGATCTTCACCGTGACCAGCAGAGAGCCGTCCAGTTCGTACCCCTTCACCGTCAGCAGGTATTCTTTTCCGGCAAGAACGTCCGGCTGTACCAGCGCACCGCCTACCCCTTCAAAGGACAGATTTTTACCAAGGGGATATACATTGAGCGTGCAGGGGCCGTTACGGCTGATGACCGTTTCCCCTGACCACTGGTTCCAGACAGAATCCGAAAAGTCCAACAGGATGCTGTTGTCGGCCGGGTCGGTCTTTTCCACGGTGACGATCCCATCAAAGTCAAAATCAAATTCCAGATTGGACATTTTATATCCCAGCGGTGCCATTGTATAGACTTTTCCCACCTGCAGCCGTTCTTCCCGGAACACCTTTTCTTCCGGCACGGCGGGTTCTCCTTCATCCGGCACCCAGTACCCTTTGTGGGGATATATCTTCATATCCTCCGCATAGGCCCAGTACCCGTTTCCTTCCAGCGCCGGATCCATTATCCAGGTAGTAATCTTCATCAGATCATCCATCCCGGCACCGGTTTCTTCCGCCTCTTCTTCCACTGCCGCCGTTTCTCCCCGGTCAGGCATCACACCGCCGCTTCCGTCTGCACAGCCCCACAGCATCAACATACACACCATCCAGATACACATCCGTTTCATAGACTCACCCCTTTCTGATTCTATTCTACCAAAATATGCCATATATGTCAAGTGTAGATTTCTACAAACCAAGAATTTTTGTATCATCAAGCTGCGGTACTATAGTCCGGCATACAAAAAAGGAAACCGCCCATCTTATCGAACAGGCAGTTTCCCGAAATTTCTGACTATTTATCTTTTTCAGATACTCAGTATCACAATGGCCGCAGTGGACAGCAGAATCCCCACAGCCTTGGTCAGGGTGCATTTTTCTCCCAGGAACAGCAGGGAGATCAGCACAGACACCAGAAGCACACCGCCGTTGGTAATGGCATACACCACCGCCACATTCACCTTGGACAGAATCCACATGAGAATGTTCACCGCCACAGAGGCAGACAGAGCAGATCCCAGCCCCCAGGCAATGCAGGCTTTATTGAACGTAAACGAACTTCTGACAGCTTTGCCGGGCGCAAACTTTTCCTGTTTTGCCGGCAAAAGCAGCAGCAGAAACGACAGCACAGCGGATGTTCCGAAGGTGAACACAATCATCCCGGCGTTTTCCGTGTTGGCGGTCATGGCCTGCTGGCTGTTCATCAGGATGCCGTAGACCCCGTTGGCAATCCCCAGCACCGTACAGGACAGAATAAAGGGCAGGGTCGCCTTTTCACCCTTCTTGGGCATATTCAGAATCAAAAATGCCACCAGCGTCAGCACAATGGCGATCCACTGCAGTGTGTTCAGCGCATTGCCTTCCGCAATTACCGACCATAGCACCGGAATTAGGAGTCCGCCGGACAGCATGAAGATCATCACGATGGAATAAGGTCCCATAGCGGAGGATTTCAGCAGGAACTGGTTGTAGGTGGTCAGCACAATCCCGTTGGCCAGACCGAACAGCACGGTGGGCAGCGAAATCGTCAGCGGGAAACCGCCGGTACAGGCTGTAAAGACCAGTGTGAACACCATGCAGACACCGCCGTACAGAACGGAGAACACGGATGAAGTTTTGGCAGGATCACCGGGATAATACTTACCGAACCGGCTGCAGGCCAGGGACTGGCAGGTATATATGGCGATCATAAACAGAAGAATCAGAGTGAAAATCATAAGAGTCATCCTTTATGCGTATGTGATTACGGGGTAAGTATACCATAAAAAAACCTTTCCGTCAATCGGTTTGGGTTGCATTGGCGCGAAAAATATGGTATACTATGTGCATATTTTCAGACAGGGAGGGATACCATGATTTCCATTGATGCTTATATGAACACCATCGTCCGGCTGCTCCGGGAGGCATACGGCAAGGAGCTGCTGTATGTGGGACTGCAGGGCAGCTATCTCCGGGGAGAAGCGAACGAACAGAGCGATATTGACGTGATGGTAATTCTGGAAGAGGTCACCCTTCCTCTGCTGGACAGGTACCGCCTGGTTCTGCGGAAGGCAGGAAATGAAGAGCTTTCCTGCGGTTTTCTCTGCAGCCGGGCGGATATGGCCCACTGGAATCCCACGGAAATCCCCGGCCTGCTTCATGGCACCAAAGATTATTACGGTACACTGGCAGATTACGTCCCCGCATGGACGGCACACGATCTGAAGGTATATCTGCAGACAGGGTTCGGAAATCTCTATCATGAGATCACCCACCGGTACATCCACAGACCCCATGAACGTTCCCTTGCCGCCATGGCAGAGTTTCACAAGCCGGTATTTTTCCTGTTCCAGAACCTGTTTCTGTACCGGGGCGGTGAATATCCGGCAAACCGTGCGGCACTGACGGAACAGCTGACGGGGGAAGACCGGGATATATGGGATATGCTTATCCGCTGCCGGGAAAACGGTACCGGCACCATGGAAGATCTGGCGGCGCTGCTCGCATGGTGCGAAAAAACCATGCATACACTGTAATCACAGAACACCGGAGGTACGTATATGAAAGTTCTTCTGATAAACGGCAGTCCTCACGAAAACGGATGCACATACACTGCCCTTTCCGAAGTGGCACGGACACTGGAAGAAAACGGAGTGGAAGCAAAAATCATCTCCATCGGGAAGGAAGACATCCGCGGATGCACGGCCTGTGGGGGATGTGCCGGCGGCAAAGGATGCGTTTTCGGCGGCATTGTCAACACCATTGCGGAAGAAGCCAAAACAGCGGACGGTTTCGTGTTCGGTTCTCCCGTATACTATGCCAGCCCCAACGGTTCCCTGATGGCCCTGATGGACCGGCTCTTCTATTCGGCATCCGCCCATTTCCGGCACAAACCGGCTGCAGCAGTGGTATCCGCCAGACGGGCAGGTACCACCACGGCGCTTCACGACATCGAAAACTACTTCACCATCACCGAAATGCCCATCGTGGCCTCCTCCTACTGGAACATGGTTCACGGCACTGCTGCAGAACAGGTTGCCGAAGACGGAGAAGGTCTTCAGGTCATGCGGAATCTTGGTCGTAACATGGCATGGCTCCTCTCCTGCATCGAAGCCGGCAGAAAAGCGGGCATCGGCAAGCCGGAAAACGAATACGGCACAAGGACAAACTTCATCCGATAAATATATTCCGATCCATACAAAATGGGCCTGCGCAAAACAGACCCATTTTTTGTTTTCGTTTAATCAGTCCTGGCTGTATACCTTGACAATCTTATCGATAGCACTCTGTACCGCCTTTTCCGTAGCGGCAAACACAGAGGCGATGGGATCTCCGGCAATCACATTGACAGTAATCTTATCGCAGATGCCGCCGAAGTCGTTCAGACAGTTGAAGTCCATGTACAGAGAGTCAAAGATGATGTCCAGCATGGCAAGGCTTTCTTCATCCCGGGCAGTCTTCCCTTTCAGCGTAGTTTCAAAAGCAGCGGGACGGATCATGGTATAGGAACCTCTGGCCAGTGCTTCTGTAATGAAACCGGCAAACTCTGTATCGCTCAGGTTCTTGGGCAGACCGATGAAGCAGGCCACCCAGCCGCTGATCAGGTGCTTGTAGCCATCCTGTGCCGCATCGTACTTGGGCATGGGCAGAATGGCAAAGTCATCTTCCATTTCCCGTAGGGCAGCCGTGGCGGTTTCTACCTTATGGAGTAAGAACAGGCCTCTGGCTTCCGGGAACATACGGTGTGTGGGATCCTTTACGTCTGCATATTCAAAATTAGGATTATACAGCGTATGCATCAGTTCCGCTACAGTAATGGTGAATTCATTGTTCAGATTTACAACCAGGTTGCCGTCCCCATCGATTTCGGACATCCGGATGCCGCAGGAGGCAAACAGGCCATTGATGGTATCCTTGCCGCCCTGGATGATTACACCGGTAAAGTCGTCCAGATGGGTGTATTTATTGTCCCCGTTCAGGTCGGCACTCATGTCCTTGGTCATGGCAAACAGCTCGTTGTACGTCCACTTGCCGTCATTGACCATCTGATACAGATCGGCGGCATCGTAACCATAGTCCAGACCCATATCCACATTATAGAACAGGCAGAAGGGCGCCTGATATACGGAAGGAGCAATGTCCCCGGTGGTATACAGGAACTTTCCGTTCAGCTGCATATTGTCATACATCAGGGCACTCCACCAGGGGTTTCTCCAGTTGGCATCTTCCCCGGAAGAAAGGTCGTTCAGGTTATACAGCACGCCCGCATTGCCCAGAGAAGCGATACCGCTGCCCAGTGCGATACTGATAATCATACTGTAGGCTTCGTCACCTGCCACAACACTGTTCTGGAAAGCAGTGGTACCCGGCTTGGCAGAGGTAGTCTGCTCGTAGGCGATCAGTGCGTTGTAATTGTCCGCAATCACCTGGTCACGGTTATAGATGGCATCGTTGATCACTTCACCGGTGGTTTCGCCCACATGGATATTGATATGCATATAGGTGTGGTCGTTGGCATCCAGAATGGTGTAGGTCTTACCGCCGAAGTCTGCGTCGCCCATGGCTTCCAGCGGTGTGGTTTCCGGTTCGGTTTCTACAGCTTCTGTGTCAGCTGCGGCGGTATCCTGGGGGATGGTTTCCGCCGTTTCTCCGCTGCCGCAGGAAACTGTCTGCAGCAGAAGCAGTCCTGCCAGCAGGCATGTAAGCAATTTCTTTTTCATGTTATATATCTCCTGTAAAATAATTCTGCATTGACCATTATATCGGATTCCTGAGCAAAAGTCAACGGTTTTACACAAACACCCTCTCCCGTTTTTCGCGGAAAGAGGGTGCTTTGTCAGATACTATTCTTATCCGGTTTCTCCCGATCACAGATCGGCTCCGATTACAGATCGGCAGCCAGCTTCAGGATCCGTTCTTCGGCCTTGGCGCACCACAGACCGCCTGCTTCCTTACAGATCACGTCCAGATCGGCAAACAGGTCGCCCAGTTCTGTGCCCTTGTATTCTTCGGCAGCCTTGCCGAAGTCTTCGATGGCAGTCATGGGCAGGTTGATGTGGGTATACACCAGCTTCTTGCCGCCCTTGATGTGGGGCAGGTTCAGAGTGGTTTCTGCAACAGAATCCAGACCGCCGATGTGGGTAATCATGCCGGCGGGATTGATCTTGCCTTCGGACATGAGCTTGATGGATTCCTTCATATCGTCAGTATTGCCGCCGCTGGTACCAACGATGTGGGTTGCACCGTAGTGTACGTTATAGAAGTTGAACATAGCGGAGAATTCGGGGTTGGTGGGGCCTGCGAAGAAGTTCAGGCAGCCGTCATGTGCCAGCAGAGCGTCGCCCATTTCCACAACGGGCTTTACGGGAGCGTATACGAACACGTCGTCATAGCCTGCGCCGCCGGTCAGTTCACGCAGATATTCCACGGGATTTTCGATGTTGTTGGTGTTCACGTACAGCAGCTTTACGCCGTGAGCGGCAGCATCTTCCACAGTGGTCAGCTGGGCAGCTCTTGCCAGACGGGCGTCGTCGATATCGGTGATGATCAGCAGGGACGGAGGATTGCCGCCGTGGATAGCGTAGTCAGCACAGCCCAGACCCATGGGGCCGGCACCGGCCAGGATTGCCATATTGCCCCGTTCCTTGCATTCCATCTTGTGAACATAGGAGCCTGCGGTGGTATGGTAGTTGGCATGGAAGCCGCCTACGATGCAGGACATGGGTTCGGTCAGGGAGCCGTAGAAATAAGCATCGCCGTCATAAGGCAGCAGGCAGCCCAGTTCCATAACTTCGTGAGGCAGGATTACATAGGTAGCGTCGCCGCCGATGTACTGGTAGGAGTAACCGGGAGCAGCCAGAGAACCCTTATAGTTCAGAGCGGGCTGGATAACGAACTTGTCGCCTTCCTTGAACTGATCAGCCCACTTGGCGCCGACCTTTACCAGCTTGCCGCAGAATTCGTGGCCGATGATAACGGGATTTTCCGCTACATCGTTGGGAACTCTCTTGTGGCCAGCACCCTGGGAAGCAGCCTTGTAGGAAGACATACAGATACTGTCGGAAATAACGCACGCCAGAATTTCGTCGTCCTTGATTTCGGGCAGTTCGAACTCTTCCAGACGCAGATCCATCTTACCGTACAGTCTTACAGCTTTGGTTTTCATGGTGGTATCCTTCTTTCTATCTTTTTTAGTTTATTCTGATTATTAAAAAGGGGAACGCGGCTTTCTTGAAAGAAAGCCTGGCAAAGAACTTTCAATAAATTACAGCGGTTTTGTTGGGTGCAGGCAAAGCGCTTCCGAACTGACAGCGGGAGAGAGGAGGAATCAGCGGCTGCGCTTCGCTTTGTTTGGGTTTTAGGGTTCAGCGGTCAAACACCTTTGGCGAATACCAAACTTACCGCTTTTCGGTACCCTTTGTTCCCGGCTGCACTCCGTAATTCTTACTTCTTAATTCTTATTTCTGAATTATCTTCCCAGTTCCACAAACCCGATCTTCCGTCTTACTTTGGACATGGTACGGGCGGCCATGTAGTTTGCCATATCGGAACCATTCTTCATGACGGTTTCCAGATAGGCCTTGTCCTTCATGAGGCGGTCGAATTCGGCCTGTACGGGAGCGAGAGCATCTGCGCAGGCTTCGCCCACGGCCATCTTGAAGTCACCGTAGCCCATACCGTCAAATTCGGATTCGATTTTGTCCATGGTCTTGCCGGTAAAGGCGGAGTAGATGGACATAAGGTTTTCAATGCCGTCCTTCCCTTCGCCGCGGCGGATTTCATTGCCGGAGTCGGTAACGGCTCTCTTGAATTTCCGGATGATGGCGTCCTTTGGATCCAGGATTCTGACAACGGCGTTTTCGTTTTCGTCGGACTTGGACATCTTCTTGGTGGGCTCTGCCAGAGACATGATCTTGGCGGTCACGGGCGGAATATAGCCTTCCGGCACCACGAAAGTTTCGCCGTAGATGCCGTTGAACCGTTCGGCAATGTCTCTTGCCAGTTCCAGATGCTGCTTCTGGTCCACGCCCACAGGCACCAGTTCGGTCTGGTACAGCAGGATATCGGCGGCCATCAGGGTAGGATAGGTAAACAGCCCTGCGTTGATGTTGTCGGCGTTCTTGGCGCTCTTGTCCTTGAACTGGGTCATTCTGGACAGTTCCCCGAACATGGTATAGCAGTCGAGAATCCAGCCCAGTTCCGCATGTGCGGCCACATGGCTCTGCACAAACAGCGTATTCTTTTCGGGATCCAGACCGCAGGCCATATACAGTGCCAGAGTCTCATAGGTTCTCTTCCGCAGTTCGGCCGGGTTCTGTCTCACCGTGATGGCGTGCTCGTTCACAACACAGTACAGGCACTGGTATTCTTCCGAAAATGCATTGAAATTCCTGATAGCGCCAAGGTAGTTCCCGATGGTCAGAGAGCCGGACGGCTGCACCCCGGAAAACACCACTTTCTTATCCTTGAACATGGTCTTTGTTTCCTGCTTTCTTTATTTTTCCTTGTATGTATAAGCACTCCCCGCAGGGATATTTCTTACTTTTTTGTTTTCAGCTGACGAAGCCGCTTCATCACGTCGTTCTCTCCTCTGCCGAAGGTGTCGTGGAGGAGCAGATATTCCCGGTACAGCCGGTCATACATCTCCGCGTGGGCGGGATCGGGCCGGTACACTTTGTCCGTGATGCTGCCCATATGGGCAATGGCTTCGGTCATGGTGGAATAGGCTTCGGCGGCCACAGCACCGTAGATTGCGGCGCCCAGTGCGCTTGTCCCGCCGGCCAGCTTCAGTTCCGTCTGCAGTATATCGGCGTAAATCTGCATGAGCATGGGGTTCTTCCCTGCGATACCGCCGGTGACGATGATTTCCTCCACCCGAAGGCCGTTTTCCCGGAAGTTTTCCACGATTTTCCGGGTACCGTAGGCGGTGGCTTCTATCAGGGCGCGGTAGATTTCCTCCACCCTGGTTCCCAGCGTCATACCGACAATCATCCCGGACAGACCATCGTCCATCAGCACGCTCCGGTTGCCGTTCCACCAGTCCAGCGCAACCAGGCCGGATTCTCCCGGTTCCAGCTTTTCCGCTTTTTCCGTCAGCAGTGTCTGGATATGCATGCCCCTGGCTTCGGCTTCTTTTGTATAGGAGGCAGGCACCAGATTGTCGCACAGCCATGCGTAATGGTCACCCACACAGCACTGGCCGGACTCATATCCCCAGAACCCGGGGATCATGCCTTCCCAGGCTCTGCCGCAGATGCCGGAAAACCGTCTGAACCGGTCTTCCACCAGCATATGACAGGAGGAAGTTCCCAGAATCAGCAGCATCTGTCCGGCTTTGTGAATCCCGGCAGCAGGTACGGCGGCGTGTCCGTCGATTCCGTCAACTGCCACGGGACAGCCTTCCCACAGATGCAGTGCATCCGCCCATTCCTCCGTCAGTCCGCCCGCCTTTGCGCCGATGGGCAGAACCTCTGTCAGCCATTTGGTATGGGCATCGGTCAGCACCGGATCCACAGCGGTCAGAAATTCCGGTGTCGGGAATCCGTCTTCCGTCAGATTGCATTTATACCCGGCCATACAGGTACTGGTTACAGCCCGTCCGGTCAGCTGCCAGACGATCCAGTCACCGGCTTCCACGAACAGATCCATGGTCCGGTACACATCCGGCGCTTCGGCGGCCACCTGATACAGCTTGGGAATCAGCCATTCGCTGGAAATCTTTCCGCCGCAGGCATCCAGCCAGAGCTCGGCTCTTTCCTCAGCGGTCTGCTGAATCCGGTCGGCATACACAGCGGCACCGTGATGCTTCCACAGCTTGACATACGCATTGGGTTCGGCGGCAAACCGGGGCAGGAAGCAGAGGGGCGTTCCCTCCTTCAGTACGGGCAGCGGGGTGGATGCGGTAAAGTCGATTCCGATCCCCACCACCTGCCGGGGGTCAATATTCGCCTGATCGATCACATCGGGAATGGTTTTTTCCAGTACCTCGATATAGTCCCGGGGATGCTGCAGTGCCCAGTCATTCGGCAGCTTCTGCCGGATTTCGGGGCTAGGCGTAAACCATGTGTCCATGACGCCGTGGGCATATTCCAGCACAGACCCGGCCACCGTCACACCGTCCGTCAGCCGTACCAGCACAGCACGGCCGGAAAGGGTTCCGTAGTCCAGTCCGATAATATACTTTTCTCCCATGGCCGACCTCCCGTATGGCGGTAAATACGCATAGTGATACAATATAATTATACAACATACAGGTGTCTCTGTCAAGGAAGGACAGACGAAAATTTACGGCACAGAATCCCCCCGATGATGGGCATTGTGCCGGAAAATACAGAAAAGCAGTTCCCCGGTATAAATCCGAAGAACTGCTTGGATTTTTCAAATCCCCATTGCCAGTGTAAAAGGAATGGAGGTCTGATACATATAGGCACGAAAAACAGACAGGATCCGGCTGACCGTACCGGAAGAAGAAGCGGGTATTCCGGCATCTACATAGAGACATCCGGTTTCCTCAGCCAGCTTTTTCAGTTTCCGGTTCACTGCGGGAATCGCCGGGGCTTCTCCCAGCACCGATACAATATACAAAGATGCCCGGCAGCGGTTATGCAGTGTGTACAGAAGCCAGCGGTATTTTTCCAGAAACGCATCCGGATCAAAATCCGCCTGCATCACATCAGTGTCCCCCAGCATCAGGAACACCCGTGACGGCTGCAGTTCTATCACACAGGCTTCCAGCGCCCTTTCCGCATCCGCCGCAAGCAGTCCTTCAACACTGCGGTTATACACAGGCAGGTCCACATCAAAATCCTGATTCACCTCGCCCAGAGGCAGACGGCTGGCAGCAGTGGAGCCAAAGAACACGATCCCGCCGCTTCTCACAAGCTTGTTCATATGATGGTACACGGACAGTTTTTCCGATACTTCACAGGTTTGCATAAATACCTCCATCATTCCTACGGTTTTGTTCCGTTCAGTTCTGCCCATCATGCCGCCGGTTGATCCAGTATACCGCCAGATTGGCCGACACCATGACAAGATTCAGCACATAAACCGCCAGCACAAAGCTGATATTGCCGGAAAGCAGTTTGGCGGCAATCCCGGCGATATACCCCACTGTAATCAGCAGGATAAAGGGCAGGCTCATATTCTTGGCCGTTCCGGCTTTCACATTCTTCCATACATTTACCGGCCAGGACATCCCGAAGCAGATAAGCATTACAGTTTCCAATACAGCAGACATGACAGACACCTCTTTTTTTATTCTGTCCCTATTATACCATTGACTTTTCATAATGTCCAATATATAATATATATCAATTCTATAACTTTTACATTTTGATTCGGAGGGTTTATGGAACTGACACAGCTTCGGTATTTTCTGGAAGTAGCCGAGAGCCAGCATATCACACGATCTGCAGAAAAGCTGCACATTGCACAGCCCGCTCTGTCCCAGGCCATTCACCGGCTGGAAAAGGATATGGGCGTACCGCTGTTTGTTTCCAGAGGCCGGAATATCGTTCTGACGGAATACGGAAAGTATCTGCGGGACAGGCTTGCTCCGCTGCTTGCTTCTCTGGACGAAATACCGCCCCGGCTCCGGGCTATGGCACAGGTGGAAGGTCACACCATCCATCTGAATGTACTGGCAGCCACAGCACTGGTAACAGAAGCCATCATCGCCTACCGGGAACAGCACAATGATGTGCACTTTCAGATGATGCAGAACACGGAAGAGGATCTGTACGATATCTGCGTCACTACACGCCTGTTTTATCAGGCACCGGAAAACGGGACGGACAACCGCTTCGTATGCGGAGAACAGATCTATCTGGCGGTACCGAAAACCCATCCCTTCGCCTCCCTGTCTTCCGTATCTCTGTCACAGGCAGCGGAAGAAGGATTTATCAGTCTGATGGGTTCCCGGCAGCTGCGGTGGATCTGCGACCGGTACTGTACCCACGCGGGATTTGTACCGCGTATTGTTTTTGAATCGGACAGCCCTGCCGCCGTACAGAACATGATCGCCGCCAACATGGGCATCGGTTTCTGGCCGGAGTTTACATGGGGGCAGGTAGACAGCACCAGAGTGACCCTGCTGCCCATCACGAATCCGATCTGCCGCCGGGATCTGCTGATTGACCGGAAGCCGGACAGGGACAACCGTGCTGCGGACGATTTCTACGGGTTTCTCATACGGTATTTTTCGGCAGCCAGAGGGAGACAGGGGTAACGCATTTCCGATATAACAAAAAACCTGCGCTGTTTTCGATAACGCAGGTTCTCTGTTTTCTATACTGTTTGCCAAAAGGTTTGTTCGCAGAAAAACGGTACCATGCTACGCTCCCCGTCTTTTGAACATGGCTTCAAAGAGGCAGTCTATGTGCTTATTTCAGTTTGGCAAGCTTGGCCGTATTGGCAATCACGATCAGCTTGTCCGTTTCCCGGAAACTCTCCTGGGGATCAATGTCCACGCTCACCATATCGCCTCTGCGTACAGCCACCACATTGAGCGAATACTTTTTCCGCAGATTCAGCTCGATCAGGTTTTTGCCGATCCACTCCGGCTTTATATCCAGTTCGACCATGGACACATTTTTTGCCAGAGAAACCATATCCACGAAACCGGAACTGAGAAGATTTTTGGCCAGACGGATACCCGACTCGTCTTCCGGGAACACAACTTTGTCCGCTCCCACCCGGGTCAGGATTTTCTGATGCATCTGATTGGCGCATTTCGCAATCACGGTTTTTACACCGGCTTCCTTACAGAGGGTAACTGCCATAACACTGGCTTCCAGATTGCTGGCCATCGCAATAATCACAACGTCCACATTGGAGATACCCAGCTGTCTGATAACCTCCGGATCGGTAATATCGGCACACTTGCAGATCGGGAATTTATCTGCCGCGGCGCTGACAGTCCGCTCGTCAATATCCACGGCAATCACTTCCACGCCATTGTTCACCAGTTCTCCGGCTACCGCACTTCCATAACGGCCCAGACCGAAAACAGCATATATTTTCTTCATACTCATACAAACTCCTTTACCCCACACTGATTTCTTCAGCAGGATTTCTGATGATATTCTGTTGTTCTTTGGGAGAATACAACGCCAGCGCAAGAGAGATCGGCCCTACCCGCCCCAGATACATCGTTCCGATGATCACGGCTTTTCCGGCAGTGTTCAGATATGGTGTCAGATTTCTGGTCAGACCCACGGTTGCGGTGGCGCTGACGGTTTCGTAAAGCACATCCAGCACATCGGCATCGGTGAAAAACAGCAGCAGAACCGTGGATATAAACAGGATGGCAAAAGACATCATCGTCACCGCCACTGCCTTGTTCACAGCCTGTCTGGTAATATTCCGGTGAAAGAGAGAGACCTCCTGTTTGTTCCGGATGGTTGCCAGAGCCGACACCGCAAGAACCGCAAAGGTCACGGTTTTGATCCCCCCTGCCGTACCTACGGGAGAGCCGCCGATAAACATCAGCAGAAGAGAGAATACCGCCGCGGCATCGGTCAGATTCTGCTGGGGAACGGTAGCAAACCCCGCTGTTCTTGTGGTAACGGACTGAAACATCGAGACCTGTATTTTATCAAAAAGCGACAGGTTTCCGATGGTCAGCGGGTTGTTGTATTCAAGAAGGAAGATGAAAACACCGCCTCCGAAAAGCAGGATCAGCGATGTGACGATCGCAATTTTGCTGTGCAGTGTAAGATTGCAGAAGCGTCTGCGTTTCCCGGTTTTTTTCCCGAGGCCCAGCACATCCCACCAGACAATATACCCGATTCCCCCCAGAATGATCAGCAGCGATGTAACAATGTTTACAACCGGGTTTGCCGCATACTCACACAGGCTGTTTTCGGAAAGAATATCAATTCCCGCGTTGCAGAAAGCCGATATGGAGGTAAACACAGAGATCCAGATGCCTCTTGGGCCGAACGCCGGAACGAACACAGTCATGTACAGAAGGGCGCCGGCACCTTCCACCAGAAATGTTCCCAGAAGCACCCGTTTTACAAACTTTACAATGCCGCCAAGACTGTTCAGATTGAATGCATCCTGCAGAAGAAGTCTGTCGCTGATGCTCATCCGTTTCTGCAGCATAATCATCAGCGCAGACATAACCGTAATGACGCCCAGTCCCCCTATCTGGATCAGAATCAAAATGACAACCTGCCCGAATACACTCCATGTTGTACAGGTAGGCAGCGTCACAAGTCCTGTCACGCAGGTGGCTGTTGTGGCCGTAAACAGTGCGTCCAGATAGGGCACTCCTTCTCCGTCCGCTGAACTGACCGGCAGAAAAAGCAGCAGACTCCCCACGAAAATGACAAGCAGGAAGCTCAGCATGATGATTTGCGTTGTTGACAGTGATAATTTCAGTTTTGCCATAGATACGATCCTTATTGTTATACAGAATATTCAGTTTTCCCACCCTGAAAAAAGCATAAAGGAACCAGCATCCTCTTGCAGTCAGCTGGTTCCTTTATGTTTTAATAATCCGCCAGATACCTTCCCCTGGCGGAAAATTCCTTCTGACAAACAGATTATTCGCAGAAAAACGGAACCATGCCCCGCCACGGTCTTTTGAACATAGCTTCAAAGAGGCAGTAGTGGTGAATCAGAATTTCTTCCGCCGTAAACTGGTTTTTGTCAATCAGTCCTTCGTTGGATTCATAGGTGGAGGAAATCGCACCGCAGACATGATGGAAGGCGGAGGTCAGGTTGAAGGACGGGGGCGGAAAAGCTTCCAGCTTCTGTTTTTCCGGCACCACATAGGTTTTCAGGCCGTTTGCCGTCTGCAGCTCTGCCACAGCTTCTGCCAGCAGATATACGCCGCGGTGAATATAGTCCGGCACATAATCCGGCTGGAGCAGCATATTGGTGCTGTTGGAGCCGCCGTGCAGACCGATAATGCATTCCGGCGCTTCCTCTCTTGCCAGCTTCAGAATGGCCTTTGTTTCCTCCGCCATGGGACAGAACTGGTCGTCGTGCATCAGGTTTACACCGTCGTCATTGTAGTATGCCCCCAGAAAATCCAC
>SVSN01000055.1 GCA_015064285.1 Oscillospiraceae bacterium
GGTGTGATGGATAAGAACGACAGTTACGGATTCGGCACCGGTGTGGGCGGCTATCTGGAGCTGATGGTATCCTGTGATGCACTGACAACTGCCATCGACGATAAAGGGTATCCGCAGTTTGCCTATACCTACAATTCCGAAAAAATGGTCAATGCATTTGACACCATTTTCAACAAGCTGATCATCAATCCGGCTGTTCTGGTTACGGAATATGATCTGGCCTCTGACTATACCGGTATCAGAAATATGTTCGCTAACAACCAGTTTATGTATTTCGCGCAGGCGATCGGTTCTCTGCAGAGTCTGCGTGACCAGATGGACGATGGTTTCGGTGCCATTCTGTACCCCAAGCTGGACGAAAAGCAGGAACAGTATTATTCTTACGGTTCCATGTGGGCTTCCACCTATGCTCTGCCTGCGACATCTGAAAACCCTGAGCAGACCGGTGCGATCCTGAATACAATGGGATACTATTCCATTGACACCATGAAGGAAACCGTAATTCAGAATGTAGTGCTGAGCCGGAACCTCCGTGATGAACAGAGTGAAGAAATGGTAAGAATTGCGATCGATAATAAGATTTATGACGTTGGTTATGCCTTAGGTCTTGCCGACTGCCATACTGTTGTCTATAACATTGTAAGCAAAGAAACCATGACATTTGTTTCCGATATGGAAGCTCTGCAGCCGAAATTTGAAACTGCTGTTGCAGCACTGATCGATGCCTACGGCGGAGTACAGTAATCAGATTCCGTAATACAAGACCGGGTATTCCATAAAGAGGAGTACCCGGTTGATTGTTATACAGTGTTTGATTCAGAATAGCTGGAATTTGGGATTGGTATATTCAGCGACAGATTGAGGCTTGTCCGGCTGATTTCCTGTCATTATAGTACTGGAAACAGGGACAGAACAGGTTGAAAAATCTACGTATACATCCATCGGTATTTCCACGTCCCGGAGGGGATATTCCTGAATATACCGTGACGGACTCATACTGTAATAATGCGTAAACGCTTTGCTGAAAGCAGCCACGGAAGAGAATGCACAGCGTCCTGCAATCTCCGTGATGGAGGTTTTACCGTCTGCAAGAAGATTACGGGCATATTCAAACCGTTTATCTGTGTACAGCTGAAAAACGGTTTTGCCGAATTTCTGCTTGGAAAGCTGAGAAAGCACCGTACGTTTGACCCCATAATTCTTCTCAAAAAGCGTCAGAACATCCGGTTTGTCCATATAGGCATCGATAAACGCAAGCAGCGTATCCAGTAGATTTTCTTTCTCCTGCTCCTTTGCTTCTACAGATGGCTGTTCATTCGTATGGGATCGGCAGCATTGAATCAGGATTTGCTGAAACAGCAGGGTGATATAGGACACATACATGGTGTGTCTGTCCTGCCATTCTCTGAACAGATTTTCAAATATGGATTTCAGAACCGTGTTTTTGCAGACGGCCACAGAGGTATCTGTACCACGCAGAAAAATATTCTTAAGATCCCTGTACAGAGAATACTCCGAAAAGGAATCCTGGACGGTGAATTCCAGAGAATAGTATCGGATGGACTGCTTGTTTTTCAGAGAATGCCTGTCTTCCGGAAGGAGAATCACATAATCTCCGGTGGAAAGAAACAATTTCTGCGAATTGACGGTGATATATCCCTGCCCGGACACAATGTACTGGATCTCATAATATTTCTGTTTATGCGGAGGCTGCTCCTGCATACTGTCAATACCGTTCATCAGCGTGAAATACTGACTAAGAGAAGTATGGCAGGATAGCTCCGTGATCTGTCTGGGTGTAAGCATAAAGAAGACGCCTTCTTTCAGAGGAAATCTATAAGAGTATTATACCACACATACATAGGGGGAATGTTGTCCATTTTGAAAATATATTGTCAAAAACAAATGCTTTTTGACGAGGTATTGACACAAGGCGGGATTCTTGCTAAGATGTATTCAGAGAGATATATCCTACGATATATATGGAGGAATTTTATGAAACTGCTTATCATCACGGAGAACGCCTGTGACCTTTCCGAGGTTCTGCAGAGTTGTCCTGTAGAAAAAGATACAATGTTATTCCGGGAAGCACAGACGACCGATCTGACAACATATGATGCGTTCTGTGTACTGGGAAATGGCGGATCAAACATAGACGCCCGTCTGCGCAGTAAACTGGAAGAAGAAGCGGACAAGGGGAAACACATCTTTCTGGAAGCCATCAGTTCCTTCCGGTCCGTCTATTCGGCAAACCCGGTGGAAACGACCCGAAGCCGGCTGGTGTATGTAGAACCGGCAGCAGGAGAGGGAATTGAGGGCCTGACAACGGGGGATCTTCTGGATGACGAATGCGGACAGACCATGACGCCATGGTATTCCTATGCGGAGACGGTTCCGCTGCTTGTATACAGAGAACAGATCATTGCCCATACCCATACCGATATGTCCGCCGGTGAGATTCTGCAGAACAGCAAAATCGGCCTGTTCCGGCTGGGCGAAAATGTGCTCATGGCTATGTTCTGTATGCGGAACTTCAATAGAGCCAGATTTGCGCCCCGGGAAAATTGGAAAAAGCTGATCCGGTATATTGCACGTTTCCTGACAGCTACCGAACCGGCATGGATGCCGGAACCGGTGGTGCGGTTTGCAGCAGAAACGGATTTCAGTGATCCGGCTGTGTGGGAAAAGGGCAGAAAAGAGACGATTGAAAATGGGATCCGCTGGCTGGAAAAATACCTTGTGGACAACGGAAACGGCGGGATCCGGGAAGGTCTGCGGCACAATATTCTGCCGGACGGAGAACAGCTTCCGATCAACGTGATCCGCAATGACTGCTGCGGGGAAGCGGCCGGTGCCTTTGCCATGTTCGGGTATGTAAATGGCAATGACCATTACAGCCGGATCGCAGAGAATATCCGGAAATTCCAGAAAAACTATATCGTCAGAGAAGCGCCTTTTGCCGGCATGATGCGCTGGAGCAGTGAGGCGTGGGAGGTCTGCTATCCCGATGATGCGGCGAGAGCCATGATCCCCGGTTTGTTCAGTGCCTTGTGGATGCAGGATGACCGGCATTTTGCAGATATTTGCACCTGTCTGGATTTCCTTCTGCAGATGACCTGTCAGGATGGACTGACACCGGCACGGATCGAAAAGTGGAATCAGAACGAGCAGACCCTTGCGGAACTCCGGCAGAGAGAACATGGTCTGCCGTGTGCCCATTATACAGCGTACTACCTTGCGGCACTGCTGCTTGCCTATAAGAAGTGCGGAAAGCCGGCGTATCTGGAAACAGCCGAAAAGGGTCTGGAAACACTCATGTCCCTGTATCCGGATCTGCGCAGAGAACAGAGCGAAACCGAAGAAATGTGCCGCCTGCTTCTCGCTCTGTCGGTGCTGTACGATGTTACCGGTAAGGAAAAACACAGAGAATATCTGTACAGAGTAACAGCGGATCTGGAAAAACAGAGACATCCCTTCGGCGGATACCGGGAATGGGACACAGGCTATACGGCTGTCTGCAGTCGGGAATCCAGAGGGGAATGCTCTCTGCTGGCGGAAAACGGAGACCCCGTGACCGATTCGCTGTATTCCATGAACTGGCTGCCTGCGGCATTTGCGTATGCGTATCATGCCACAAAAGACGCCTATTTCCATGATCTGTGGAAGAATGTAGTCACCTTCTATATGCGTACCCAGATGCACGCAGAGGATCCCATGCTGGACGGTGCATGGTGCCGTGCATTTGATATGGATCTCAAGGAAGCATACGGCTGTCCCCATGATGTGGGCTGGGCCGCAAACTGCTGTGAAACTGGCTGGACGGTGGCGGAGATACTGATGGGGATGATGCTCATGGATATACTGCCGCCGTCCTGCAACTGAAAAGAAAGAATGCCAAATGGCTGAAAGGAAATATAATGAACAGAAGAAATCATCTGCTGGATCTGAACGGAACATGGAAATTTATCCTCGATAAAGATGACAGCGGCGGGGAAAAGGGATATATGCTGACTTCGTGTGATACTGCCTGCTGGCGCAGTGCCGAAATTCCCTGCACTTATGAAGGTGCCGCACAGGAATGCACAGGGTACCGCGGGACTGTGTGGTTCCGTAAATCCTTTACGCTGGAAGAAATACCGGATGCTCTGCTGTGGCTGGAATTTGCGGCTGTGAACTACAGAGCCGACATCTGGATCAATGAAAAGTCTGTCGGGTTCCATATCGGCGACTACCTGCCGTTCCGGTTTGAGATTTCCGAACATGTCAGACCCGGCGAAAACCTGCTTTGTGTCCGTGTCAACAATCGTGTGATTCCGGGTATGCTGCCGCCCAGCCATTTCTGGCGGGGACACGGCGGGATCATCCGAAGCGTCTCCCTGTACAGCACCCCTGCCTGCTATATCCGGAATGTGAAAGCGGTCAAGGGGGATGATGGTCTGCATATGGTGACGGAAATTGTAAACCGCACGGATACAGTACAAACCGTCTCTCTGAAACATATCTGTCCGGAAAACGGACTGACCGGCGAAACCACTGCTTTCCTGCAGCCTATGTCTGAAGCAGTCACAGAAGTTCTGTTCCCCCTGGATACCTTTGCACTTTGGGAACTGGACAATCCTGTTCTGTATACCTGCCAGACCGTTATGACAACCGGCGGAACAGAAGACAACTACCGGATCTCCTTCGGCGTACGGGACATCTGTACCGAAGACGGAAAGATCTATCTGAACGGCAAAGAAATCCATCTCCGCGGGTTCAACCGGCATGAAGACTCGCCCCGTACCATGCTGGCAACCGATGTGGAAAACGCCGAACGGGATTTCGGAATCATGAAGAAGATGAAGGCGAATTTTGTCCGGCTGTGCCACTATTCACACAGTGAGGAAGAACTGGATATCTGTGACCGGCTGGGCCTTCTGGTTCTGTCGGAGATTCCCTTCAATGCCGCCATGGTCGGTATCAAGGAATATAATGAAACCGAGACCAAACGTGCGCTGCCCCAGATGTATATCCGTGCCAGAACCGCACTGAAGAACATGATTGAACGGGATTACAACCATCCCTGCGTTATGTTCTGGTCTGTCAGCAACGAAAGCAATGAAAGCATTCCGCAGATCCGGCAGATGAACGAAGCATTGATCCGGTATGCAAAGGAACTGGACGATTCCCGTTTTGCGGTTCACGTTTCCCAGGGATGCTGGTGGTATAACCCCGAACTGGTGGGATCGCTGTTTACCTGTGACGATGTGATCTGCATCAATGCCTATGTGACCATGGAGCGCGGTTTCCATGCCAATGCGGATATTGAGGAATTCAACAAGCACGCATCATCCTTCTGGGACGAAAAACTGGCGGTGTTCCGGGAAAAGTATCCCGGCAAGCCCATTGTGGTTACGGAATTCGGCTATCCGTCCGATAAAATGGGGGATGGGATTCTGGATCAGGAAACCCAGAGCGAATCTCTCCTTTGTGATATGCAGGCCATGGAAGGACGGATTTCCGGCTACGCCATCTGGCATTTCACGGATCATGAATGGGAGATCGCTGAGGACGGAACCGTGTTCTTCGGTTCCAATATCAGTCCTTATGGTGTGTTTACCAGAGAACGAAAACCCAAGGAATGTGTACAGTCCATTACCGACTATTGGGATAAACTGTAATTTGGGATATTATGGAAAGAGTTATGCAGAAAATATGGAATTTTGTCTGGAACAAACTGTATGATGACCGTACCGGAATGTTCTATAATCATCTCGCTGGAGATGCTGTTAAGGCATCGGAGTATTTGCCGGAACCGGAAATGATCCGTCTGCTGATTCCCAATCCGGCAGGATACGGCACGGCTATGGAAGACTGTATGCTCAATGCGGGACTGATGATGGATGCCGTGATTGCCCGGTATGAAGCGACAGGGGATGAAACCATGCGGGAGTATGCGGCGAAGATCTGCAAGGGCCTGATACTGGATGCCACAGTTTCTCCGCAGAGAGGTTTTCTGCCCCGTGGTGTTTCCCCGGCAGACTGTCAGAGCCATTACATAGATACTTCCAGAGATCAGTATACAGACTGGTTTTATGCCGCTTACCGCCTGTATTTTTCTCCGCTGGCGGATGATGCACAGAAAGAAAATCTCCGCCGGTGCCTGACAGCCATGGCGGAGAAATTTGAAGCAGAAGTGATTCCGGAAAACGATTTCTGTTTTCTCAGAGAAGACGGGGCAATCGGGGTTGCCGGTAAAATGTGGGGAGATATCCATCCCCATGAGGCTCTGCGTCTGCCCATGCTCTATCTTCTGACATGGAAAACCACAGGAGAAAGCCACTGGAAGGAAATGTATCTGCGGTACCGGGATGAGGCTGTGCAGAAATCTCTGGCCTATATGCCGTTGTCCGGACCTACCTATGCGGCACTGCAGATGCAGTATTCCATGCGGATGGTTTATGATCTGGAGGGTGACTGTTCTGTACGGAATGCGCTGCAAGAAATGATGGAAAAGCTGGCAGAGCCCTATGAGACACTGGCGGTACAGAAAGCCGCTGAACTGATGACACCGGAAGGGAAAGCGTGGCTGGAGATCCCCTATACCGTGTGGCGTGCGTCCAAATTCCGCTATGCCGGTGTGTGGGGAGATATGGGATACTTCGTGCCGGAACCATCGGATTTCAGAGAACACCAGTCCTATTACCCGCTGCGTGCGGTAGGAGAAGGCATCACCATTGCCGCCACCTGTCCCGGTTGGAAAATACGTGATGCTTCTCTGGAACAACTGTGCAGAATGGCAGACTTTGTGGATTACGGAAAACACAGAACCTGTGCGCCGATTGCTTTGCTGGAGGCCTTCTGGCTGGCCATGAGAACACGGAATTGTCGGAAGTAATATGATACAGAAAAAGAGGGATACTATGTTTCTTAAGGATTTCAGCAAGGAAAAGTTTGATATTATCGTACAGGCCGGTCAGTCAAATAGTGACGGTTATGCGTTTGGCGATGTGGAGAATGCTTTCAAGCCGGACAATCGGGTATGGTATCTGACGGGAGATTGGCAGGTGCCCGACAATTTCCATTTTGAACCTGCCAAAGAGTATATCCATTTCCATTATGATAATCTGATCTGCGGAAATTTCTCACTTGCTTTTGCCAGACGGTACATCGAGGAAGGCAGACTGGAGCCGGACCGCAAGCTGCTGATTCTGCGGAACGGTGTAGGCGGCACCGGATTTCTGGATAACTACTGGAAACCCGGCGACAGACTGTATGTCCGCATGATGAACATGATTCAGACAGCGCTGGAACTGAATCCGGAAAACCGTCTGAAAGCGCTTTTGTGGCACCAGGGAGAAACGGATGCACTGTTTTTCCAGGCATCCTACGATGTGCATTACAAAAATCTTATGGACTTTGTCAGAACCGTTCGGAGTACCCTTGGAATGCCGGAACTGCCGTTTATTGCAGGAGATTTTACAGAACAGTGGTCTGAAGAGCATAAAGATATCGTTGTTCCTGTCGTACAAGCGATCCGCAGTGTGTGCAGGGACGCCGGCATAGCTGCATTTGTGGAAAGCACCGGACTTCTCTCCAATGCGCAGGATACCGTAAACAATCCGAATACCGATTCGATTCATTTCTGCAGACGGGCTATCTATGAACTGGGTAATCGGTACTATGATGCATATGTACAGTTGATGACAACCGGCTAAAATAAATTTACTGCAGAAGGAGAGTACCATGAAAATATTATTCCAAGGTGATAGCATTACAGAAACCGGCCGTGATAAAAGCGATCCCACCAATCTTGGAATAGGTTACCCTAAATATGCAGCAGAAAGAATTGCTGCTCACTATCCTGACATAGATTTCACTTTTTATAATCTTGGGATCAGCGGTAACATGACTGAAAGTCTCCGGGATAGATGGCAGACGGACTGTATCGATTATGATCCTGATTTTGTCTCTATCCTAGTCGGTGTAAATGACACATGGCACGGTGATTATGTGAAAAGCTGGATTCCCAATGAGCATTACGAAGCCTGTTACCGACATTGTTTGGACGAGATCAAGAACAAAACCCATGCAAAAATCCTGATACTTGAACAGTTTCTTGTGCCACCTTGTTTATTGTTGTCCCACGCTCGGCCTGATTTCGATGCTAAAAAACAGATAACACGCAAACTGGCCCGGGAGTACGCAGATGCATTTATTCCTCTGGACGGAATTTTTGCAGCACACAGTCTGCAGGTTGACCCGGTTTTTTGGGCAAAAGACGGTATTCATCCTACAGAAACCGGTGCACAGTTGATTGCGGATCTGTATGTCGATGCTTTTGAGAGAATTTTCCCTCGGCTGACAAACTGCTGATCATTCAAGAACAACGATATGACTAAAACCTATCTGGCTGAGTTTGAACCGGTGGAAATTGTTCCATGCTGGATCAATGCCATGAAGGAGAATCAGGCTATCGTTGTGACGGACAGAGAGCAGATTAAAGATAAACATCCGGAAGAATATACCCTGTACCAGCGGGTCAAGCTGTATTCTGTCATGGCAGTCCCGGTAACACCACGACCCTGCGGTTTTCTGGCGATCCGGAATCCGAAAAGGAAGAGTTTGTGCAGAAAATCCTTGCCAAGCTGGACAGCAAAGACGATTCCGGTACCAAACGGATCGAACAGGAAATCAGACTTCTGGAAACCAGAATCATGGAACTGGGTAATAAGTTTGACCGCCTGTACAATGACCGGCTGGAAGGAATTCTGTCGGACAGAAAATTCAAAGAGCTGTCAGCCAGGTGCGAAGCAGAACAGGATGAAGCGGAAACACAGCTTGCAGAACTGAAGATCAAACTGGCCGAACAGGATGAAACGGTACAGGATGTACAGAATTTTATAAACTTGGCAGATACATACAGAGAGGTCACAGAACTGGACACCGATTTACTGAACCATCTGGTGAGTAAGATTGTAGTCGGTGAACGGGTGAAGGACGGGGCGGATGTGGTGCAGAAGATCACGGTGCATTATAAGTTCATTGGTGCGCTGTAGAACTTCTCTATATTCACCAGCGGGTCACTGGTTCAAGACCAGCCGCCATAGGCGAGGGGAGTGACTAAAACCTCACGGAATTTCTTCTGTGAGGTTTTTTTGATTTTTACATAAATATATGATATAATTATAAACAGACTTATTTACCGAAATCAAATATGCAAATAACATAAAATATATATGACTATTTTGGGGAGGACAAATCATGAAAGAAAACAAACTGTGGTACCGGAATCCTGCCGATGACTGGAATGAAGCATTGCCTTTGGGCAACGGTATTCTGGGTATGATGATCTTCGGTGGTATACAGGAGGAACAGATTCAGCTGAACGAGGAAACCTTTTGGTCCGGCTGGGAATATCCGGAATTTGATGATCCCCAGACTCTTGCACATCTTGATGAGATGCGGAAGATGGTTTTTGAGGGAAAGTATTCCGAAGCCCAACAGCTCTGCAACCGGTATCTGGTGTGCCGAGGCGGCGGACATCATGATGTGGATGGCGCATTCGGTTCTTATCAGACCGCCGGGGAAATATATATTACCCTGCCCGAAGCAAGTGAGGAAAACTACCGTCGGGAACTGATTCTGGATGAAGGTATGGCCAGAGTCACCTGCGGCAGATCTGTAAGAGAGTATTTTGTATCCCCAACTTACAATACTGCCATGATCCGTATTACGGGACAGACTGACAATTATAGCATCCGTTATGAACGGCAGAACTGTTCCGTCATTACTGCAGATAATGAAATTTTTGTGGCAGGATATCTTCCCACTCAATATGCCATAGTAATAAAACATGAAATAAAAGACGGCGTACTGTCTATCTGGATAACCGCAGCAACGAATTACAAATCGGATGCAGATCCCATGAAAGTCTGCAGAGAAACGATAGCCAAGGCGATGGACGCCGGTATTGATGCACTTCAGAAGGATGCTGCGGAATACTTTTCTTCCCGACTTGGCCGTGCAGGGATTACCTTCCCGCAATCTGCCGCTATGACAGAGATTCCCACCAATGAACGGCTTACCAACCCTGAAGGGGATTTGGGGCTGGTGGAACTGTATTTCAACTTCGGCCGATATTTGCTGCTAAGTTCTTCCAGAGGGAAACTGCCTGCCAACCTGCAGGGGATCTGGTGTAAAGATTATCATGCGCCGTGGAGTGCCGACTACCATATTAACATCAATATTCAGATGAATTACTGGTTTGCGGAAATTTGCGGCTTGCCGGAACTGATCGATCCCTTCTTTGATCTGATCAGGATGATTGCAAAAGCCGGTGAAAAGACAGCCCGTGTAGCTTATGGATGTCCTGGTTGGGTAGCGCATTTCGATACCAATCCCTGGGGATATACTTCCCTTGGATGCAATCCTGTGTATGGTGCATTTGCGGCAGCGGGTGCGTGGTGTCTGCGGCATGTCAAGGAACGCTGGCTATACAGTGGCGATGATAAAATTATCAAAGATTTCTATCCCATCATCCGTGGGGCTTCTGAATTTTTCTGTGCCTATCTGGTAAAGGATCCCAGAAACGGATATCTGGTGACAGTTCCTGCCAGCTCTCCCGAAAACAGTTTCATCAGTCCGGACGATGGTACTGCAGTGAATGTTTGTGCAGGACCTACCATGGACACCAGTATCATAAGAGAACTGCTGGAATTCAATCTGGATGCAGCGGCTGTAGTCGGCGAAGACGAAGTTTTTTTGAAGATTCTGCGGGATACGCTTGCCGGGCTGATGCCCCTTCGGATCGGGAAATACGGTCAGATTATGGAGTGGTCGGAAGAATTTGAGGAAGCAGAACCGGGACACAGACATATGTCCCACCTGTACGGTTTGTATCCGGCGGCGGAAATCAGAAAATCCACGCCGGCATATTATGAGGCCGCCAGAAAGACCATTGAGCGACGGCTGGCACATGGTGGAGGTCACACCGGCTGGTCCCGTGCCTGGATCATCAACTTTTTTGCCCGTCTGGCAGATGGGAATGCAGCCTACGAAAATATCATTGCGCTGCTGAAATACAGTACGCTTCCCAATATGTTCGATAACCATCCGCCGTTCCAGATTGACGGTAACTTCGGCGGTACTGCCGGTATTGCGGAAATGCTGCTGCAGAGTCATGACGGATGCATCGATCTGCTGCCCGCTCTGCCGGACGCATGGAAAGATGGTGCATTTGAAGGATTTATGGCAAGAGGCGGATTTAAGGTGTCCTGTGAATGGAAGGACGGCAGGGTGATCCGTTGTCATGTAATAGGTTCTGAAGGAAAAACGTTCCGCCTTCGCTGCAACGGCAACGAAATCGATGTGGTGGGAGAGTATATTCTTTAGGAATTACATTGGATAATCAGTGGTAAAGAAGCTATAAGTGTTCTCAGACAACATGGCAGAATCATGAACTGACTGTTGTTGACAAATTGTTTTTTCTTTAGTATAATGAAAACGGATTGTATTCCGATTGGAAAAACGGAAGGAGAACAATATGTATATTATATATAATAACGGGAAATTCCTGCTGTCCGGCAATGCTGCGGGAGCGGCAGTTTGTCTGGAAGCGCCTGTATATATAATGGAAGGAACGGAGAAAGAGATTAAACTGCCTGCGATCGGTGATTCTGTGTTCGGAGACAGTGCAAACCACGTGAAACTGGAAATCCGTCAGATATCCGATACACTGTTTTATATACACCGGAAATGGACCAATGTTTCCGATAACACAGTTCGGCTGCAGACCATCTTCCGTGTGAAAACCTGCTTTGTGCCGGAACGGTATCTGATTCCCTGTGTGAATGTAAACGGGAATGTATTCGGCAATGGCGGCGAACCCAAGGGTATGGAACGGGACGGAAAAAAGTGGATCTTCGGGTATGACAGAGAAGCTGTTCCTTCCTGTACCATGACGGAAAATGCGGATTTTGCCTGCGGACTGTTTGTCTCCGGGGAATCGGATGTATCGCTTCAGTCTTCCTGCAGCATCTGGAAAGATGAGAATGGCTGGTATCAGGAGATCTATCATCCGGTGATCGAATCTCCGGTGACTTATGCTTACCGGGATGATTACGGCCCGGCATATGAAACCTATATCACGCTGGCTTCCGGGGAAAGCTTTGAAGCCGGATTCTATCTGTCCGTTTCCAGACCCCGGTGGGTAAACTACGGGATCTGCGATGTGCTGGATGCGGCGCTGGAGATTTTCGGGGACAACAGCGGTCTTGCCGTGCCGGAAAATAAAGCGGTTTGGGACAATTCCATCACCTTTGCCAGGAGTCTGATCACCGATTACGAAGGGAAGAAAGGCTTTATCATCGGTTTTTTGCCGGACGGAAAGGGCGGATTCCAGTATCGGGGAGACCGGTGCTTTGAGCTGGCATGGTGCGGACAGAATATTCTGTTTTCCCGGATGCTGGTGGAAGACTATATCCGCTTCGGTCATGAGGAGAGTCTGCGGGAAGCGTTGGAAATTCTGGATACCCGGGCGGCCTGCTGTACGGCGGAAAACGGTCTTCTGGCGGCCCAGCTGCGGGACTATGTCCATCTGAACGCAGCCACGGCGGATACCTGCAACATGGGCTATGGTGCCTATGAATATCTGCGGGTATATGCGGCTTTGCGGGACATCGGGATTGACAGACCGGCCTATCTGGCAGCCGGAAAGGGACTTTGTGATTTCTTCTGCGAACATTTCTCCGATCGCTTCGGGTTTGGGAAGCAGTGGCGGCTGGACGGTACCTGTCTGGACGAAGGCGGTACCATCGGCGGTTTTGTCATTCCGGCTCTGGCGAAGCTGTATGAACTCACCGGCGAAGAAAAGTACCTTGCGATGGCGGAAAAGTCCATGGCATTCTATATGGAAAGAGATCTGGACAAATTCTGCTGTACAGCGGGTGCGCTGGATACCTGCTGTGTGGACAAGGAGACCTCGGCTCCCTTTATTATGAGCGGCGTACTGCTGTACCGGCTGACCGGTAAGAAGATATACCGGGAGTATGCCGAAAAAGCAGCATATTATTTCACATCCTGGATGTTCCATTTCCAGCCGGTGTATGGGCCGGAGGACGAAATCAATGTTTATGATGTATGCGTGAAAGGGCTGACTTCCGTTTCCGCCCAGCATCATCATCTGGATATGTATGCGGGGATTGTAGTGCCCTATCTCAGAGAACTGGCCGAAATCACCGGGGATACACACTGGCGTACCAGAGCGGATATGATGTGGCGTGCTGTGCTCCAGTACATTGGGGACGGGAAACTGGTAATTCACGATGTGGTTCGTCCCGTGGGCAGCCAGAACGAAGCCCTGTTCCACTGCCGGTGGAATTTTCAGGGCGGAAGACGGGGGGCACTGAATGACTGGCTTGTGGCATGGCCCTGTGCGTTCCGGCTGTCCGTACTGGCGGCGGAGAAAGATTGGTAAAACACGGATAGTATCCTGAAACATAAAGGAGGACACCATGAGAAAGCTGATCGTAAAGGGAAAGAATATCGAAAGCGTACGGATTCTGACCGGGGAAAGCGGTTCGGAGCGGTATGCCGGTGCGGAACTGGAAAAGTATCTGGGCAAAGCCGGTATTCCTGCCGGAGAGGATCTGACCATCCGGGTGCAGGAAGACAAAACACTGCAGCGGGACGGGTACCGGATCTGCGTATGTGAAAACGAGGGGATTTCCATCTGCGGCGGAAACGGCAGAGGCGTGATCTACGGCGTATATGCCTTTCTGGAAAAATTTGCCGGGATGCGGTTCTTCATGCCCGGTCTGGAGGTGCTGGGGGACGGCGATATTGTGATCGACGAAGGCTTTGCGTTTACACCGGCCTTTGAGTTCCGGCAGTCCGACTGGCAGTGCGGCAACAGCAATGTGGACTGGTGCGTAAAAAACGGCATCAATCAGCGGGAAATCCCGAAACATATGGGCGGCCATATCAAGCATGGCGGTTTTGTACATACCATGGAAAGTCTGGTGGGGGTACCCCAGGACAAACAGCCCTGTCTGTCCGATCCGGCGGTACTGGAAAAGGCCAAAGCCAGCGTACGCCGGATTCTGGAAAACGATCCGGATGTGACCATTGTGTCCGTGTCCCAGAATGACAACTACAATTACTGCAAATGCGAAAAATGCACCGCCGTGGATGCGGAAGAAGGCAGCCATGCCGGGACGCTGCTCCGGTTTGTCAATGCGGTGGCGGCAGATATTGCAGAGGATTACCCCCATGTGGTGGTGGATACGCTGGCATATCAGTATACCCGGAACGTGCCGTCTATTACCAAACCCCTGCCCAATGTGTGCATCCGGCTTTGCTCCATTGAATGCTGCTTCAGCCATCCGCTGAACGACCGCACCTGTCCGGAAAATGACAAATTCTTCAACGACATTCTGGACTGGAACAAAATCTGTGACCGGATTTATATCTGGGACTATGTGACCGACTTTTCCTACTATATTCCCACTTTCCCCAATTTTGGCGTGCTGCGGGAGAATATGCGGTTCTTTGCCGAACACGGTGTGAAGGGAATGTATCCGGAAGGGAACTACAATTCGCCCGCTTCCGGGGAATTCGGGGAACTGCGGTGCTATTTGCTGGCCAAGCTGATGATGGATCCCTACATGAGCACCACGGACTATTATCGGCATATGGACGAATTCCTGGCGGCGTACTACGGAGAGGGCTGGCGGTATATCCGGGCGTATATTGACTACACCTGCGCGGAAGCAGCCGGAACCCATATGAAAATCTGGGATAATCCTTTTGCCATTATCCCGAGAGACAAATACGAAGCCATGGAAGATACCATAGAGCTGTGGTGGAACAAGGCAGAAGAGCTGGCCGGAGACAGACTGGCCTGTGTGCAGCGTTCCAGACTCCAGTGGCGGTATATCCGGTGTATGCTCCATCCCGATGCGGAGGAGGGCCGGAAACTGCGGGAAGATGTGGAAGCGGCCGGTGTGCTGTGGAACGAATGGCGGAAGCTGCCGGAGACGGTGGATTACAGCAAATCTCCCGACAAATGGTGGGAATGAGAATGACGGAAAGCCTTCGGAAAAATCCGGGGGCTTTTCTGCGTGTATATCCGGTCAGGTTATTGACTTGCAGAAAAATATTTGATATAATGGATAAAATATATTGAACACACATAAGGAAAGAAGGATCATGGAAGACCATATACCGATACTGCTTGTCATGCTTGGCTGTATCATTTTGTCCGCATATTTTTCTGCTACCGAAACGGCGTTTCAGTCGATGAACAAAACCAAAGTCCGTGCCATGGCGGAAAAGGGAAACCGTCGTGCGGCGCTGGCACTGCGTCTGGCGGAACGGTACGAGACTTTGATCTCTACTATTCTGATCGGAAACAGTATTGCGAATGTACTGCTGGCTTCTCTCGGTACGGTTCTGTTTATGGATCAGCTGGGGAAGGACACAGGGGCTGCTGCAGCCATACTGGTGATCACCCTTGCGGTGCTGCTTTTCGGAGAGATTACGCCCAAAAACATTGCTGAAAATAATCCGGAATCCTGTGCGCTTTTCTCCGCACCGATTATCCGGTTTTTTATGGTGCTGCTGACCCCTTTCAGCTGGCTTTTCGGCCTGTGGAAGAAGCTTCTTGCCCGGATCATGCGGGTAGAGAAAGACGAAACCATGAGCCAGGAAGAACTGCTTCTGCTGGTGGATGAGGTGGAAGAAGGCGGGACTATTGATACGGACGAAGGGGATCTGCTGCGGAACGTGATTGAATTCACCGATCTGACAGCGGAAGATATCCTGACTCCCCGGGTGAATCTGGAAGGGATCGAAAAAGATATGGCGCCGGAAGAGATTGCGGCGCAGTTTGCCCGGTCGCCCTATTCCCGGCTGCTGGTATACGATGATGATCTTGACCATATTGTAGGCGTTCTGCATCAGAAAGCATTTTATAAGTATTTCCATGAGCCTCAGGGAAAACTGGAGGATGTGCTCACACCGCCCCTGCTGATCCATAAGGGTGAACAGATCCACGATCTTCTCAAGGTTCTGCAGAATCACAAATCCCACATGGCCATTGTAGTGGACGACTACGGCGGAACGCTGGGCATTGTGACCATGGAAGATATTCTGGAAGAGATCGTCGGGGACATCTGGGACGAGCACGATGAAGTGGTGGAGGATTTCCAGCTGCTTCATGAAGATGAAGAAGGGGCGGTCTACCGGGTGGACTGTTCCGTGAATTTCGAAGATTTCTGCGAATATTTCGCGCTGGAAGCCCAGTCGGACTGTGTATCTGTGGGCGGCTGGATCATGGAACAGCTGGGCAGAGTGCCGGATCCGGGTGACAGCTTTGTGTTTGGGCACCTGACCGTAGCCGTGACGGAAATCGAAGAACGGCGTATTGCTTTTGCGGAAGTCATAAAACATCCTCTGGCGGAAGAAGACGGAACGGGTACAGAGGAAGAAAACGAATAAATACTATAAATGCATCCTTCGGTGAACGTGCCGGAGGATGTTTTTATTGACATCGGAGGATAAGTCTGTTACAATACAGATAAGGAAATCAAAAAACGGAGAGTTACCATGAAAGAATGGAACAGATATATCACAGAAGAATTCTGCGGGAACTTTGCCTGTCGGGTACAGTTGGCGGATGGCGGGGAGGTTTTCCTTGTGCCGGTACAGGAGGATGATGGCTGGCGTGCAGATAAGGACGGTGTACAGCTATGTATCCGGATGGCAGAAAAGGGAAAATCGGCACTGTTTACCATTGATCTGACGGCAGAAAAACCGCTGGCTGGCAGAGCACTGACCTTTGGGCTGAATCTTGCCGGAGCGGATGCGGTGCTGGACAGCCATCACTGGGGCCCCTGGTGGATGATGTGCGGCTGGCCGGAAAAAACAGCAGATCTGCAGCCGAAAACCCAGAATTTCCTGCTGAAAAAAGGGGATACGCACATCAGCATTGTTCCTCTGACCGGGGATGTGTTCCGGTGCGAAGGGGACAGCGAAGGCCTTTGGCTGGACAGCGGATGTGATGGCTTCCGGGAATTCCATGGTTCTTTCCTGACCGTGACGGAAGCGGAAGATCCCTTTGCAGCTGTTGATACAAACTACCGGTTTGCCAGAGAGTATGGCGGAATCCGGGTGCCCCTGCGGGAAGAACGGGCGTATCCTGCCATTCTGGAAAAGTTCGGATGGTGTACCTGGGATGCTTTCTACAAAGAAGTGACGGCGGATAAAATTTACGAAAAACTGGCGGAATTCCGGGACAAGAATGTGCCGGTGCACTGGATTATCATCGATGCGGGCTGGTCAACGTTCCATGACAGGCTGCTTTATGATTTCCCGGCAGATCCCGCCAAATTCCCGGAAGGGCTGGCAGGATGCATCAGGCGGTGCAAGGAAGAATTCGGGATTGAACAGGTGGGAGTATGGCATACCTTCAATGCCTATTGGGATGGTGTGGAGCCGGGCTCCCCTGCGGCAGAAAAGTATGCGGACGCCCTGATGGCAACGGCATCCGGTCTGCTGGTACCCCATGATGATCCGGACAGAGCGATCCGGTTCTGGGACGGGTGGCACGGATATCTGGCTTCCTGCGGTGTGGATTTTGTAAAGGTGGACAACCAAAGCTCCACCCATAAATATCTGGAAGGTACTGTTTCCACCACAGCCGGGGCGGTAAGGGCACATGCGGTGCTGGAAAAATCCATCGAAAAGCATTTCGGCGGTGTGGTGATCAACTGTATGGGCATGGATATGGAGAATGTCCTTGCCAGACCTGCTTCCGGTGTTGCCAGAAACAGCGACGATTTCTACCCCCAGAAGGAAAACGGCTTTGCCCAGCACATCAAGCAGAATCTGTACTGCGCCCTGTGGCATGACAAGCTGTACCACTGCGACTTTGATATGTGGTGGTCGGGCAAGGCAGCACCTGTGCAGAGCGGTCTGCTCCGTGCCATTTCCGGCGGGCCGGTGTATGTCAGCGACAAGGTAGGCGAAACGGACAGAAACGGCGTGCTGCCGGTGGTTGGCGCGGACGGTTTCATCCACCGGATGGATCATGCGGCCATGCCCACAGCTGACTGTCTGTATGTGGACTGTGAAACGGCCGGACGGGTGATGAAAGCCTGGAACCGGTGCGGGAATGCTTTTGTGCTGGCGGCATTCAACATCAGCAGACGGGAGATCACGGAAACCTTTGCGCTGGATGTGGTTCCCGGACTGACAGGAGAATATGTGGCGTACGAATACTTCACGAAGACATTTACCGAAGTTTCCGGGAAAACGGAAATTTCCCTGACTCTGCAGGCGGAGGATGTCCGATGCTGGTCGCTGTATCCGGTATGTGAGGAAAACGGTGAAAAGTACATCCTGTTTGGAGATCCCGGAAGATACACGGGCATCGGTGTACCGGATAAGAGAAAGGTACTGCTTGACGAGATTTTATAAACAGTACGGTTGACAAGACTGTGTGCATTTGCTAAAATAAAGAAAATCCGAAACTCGGGAGGATGATTTTATGCAGAAGATGATTGAATATATTGCGAACGGTTTTCTGACCGGCATGGGGATGACGGCATCTCTGGCAGACGGCAGAAAGATTGCGTTTGCCCCTGCGGTGGACGACGGCGGTGAAACGGTCACCTGGTCTGCAGCGGCGGATGGTGTACAGGTGCAGATTTCGGCGCAGTACCGGGACGGTTCTGTTCTGTTTACGGCGGATCTGACCTCAGCTGCTCCTCTGTCCGGACGGGCGCTGACTATGCAGCTGGATCCCGGTTCTGCAGACGATGCGCTGGAGGTACATCACGATACACCCTGGTGGATGTACTGCGGCTGGCCGAAATCCCAGGCGGATGTGCAGCCGAAAACCCAGCATTTCCTGCTGCGAAAGGGGATGCTCCACTATTCTGTGGAACCGCTGACCGGAGATATTTTCCGCTGTGAAGCTGACGGGGAAGGTCTTCATCTGGATGCGGGCTGTGATGGATTTACGGCATTCCGCGGTGCATTCCTGACTGTAACCGTTTCCACCGATCCCGTTCTGGCGGTGGAGAACAACTATAAATTTGCCAAAGAGATGGGTGCGATCCGGGTACCTCTGCGGAGTGAAAGAGAATATCCTGCCCTGTTTGAAGATTTCGGCTGGTGCAGCTGGAATGCGTTCTATCAGGAAGTGACCTCCGCTAAGCTGTACTCCAAGCTGGACGAGTTCCGGGAAAAGAATGTGCCTGTGAAGTGGATCATCATTGATGACGGCTGGTCCACCTACAAAGACGGCAAGCTGGTGGATTTCCCTGCCGATCCCGTGAAGTTCCCGGAAGGCATGAAGGAATGTGTGCGGAAAATCAAGGAAGAATACGGCATCGGCAAGGTGGGCGTTTGGCACGCCTTCAACGGCTACTGGAACGGTGTGGAACCCCAGTCCGAGCTGGCCAGAACCTTTGCGGACAGCCTGATGATGACCAAGACCGGTATGCTTGTGCCCTCTGACGATCCCGACAAGGCATTCCTGTTCTGGGACGCATGGCACAGCTGGCTGGCTGATTGCGGCGTGGACTTCGTAAAGGTGGACAACCAGAGCTCCACCCACAACTATCTGGCAGGCACTGTTTCCACTACCGAAGGGGCAAGACACGCTCACGAAGCCATTGAACGCTCCATTAACAAAAATTTCGGCGGCGTGGTGATCGACTGCATGGGGATGGATATGGAAAACGTGCAGGCAAGACCTTATTCCGCTGTATCCCGGAACAGTGACGATTTCTTCCCGGACAGAGAAAACGGCTTTGCCAAGCATATCCAGCAGAATCTGTACTGTGCTCTGTGGCATTCTCAGGTACATCACTGCGACTATGATATGTGGTGGTCCGGCAATTCCGCGCCGGTGCAGAGCGGTGTGCTCCGTGCGGTATCCGGCGGGACAGTGTATGTCAGTGACAAGGTTGGCGAAACCTCTCTTGCCGGGGTTCTGCCGGTCTGCGGGAAGGACGGGGATCTGTGCCGTCTGGACAATGCCGCCATGCCCACTCTGGACTGCATCTATGTGAACTGCGAGGAAACCGGACGGCTGCTGAAGACTTTCAACCGGAAGGATGATGCGCTGGTGCTGGCTGTATTCAACGTAAGCAGACGGGAAATCACGGAAACCTTCACCTATGATGTGATTCCCGGCATGCCCAAGGATACCGAATACATCGCTTACGAATACTTTACAAAGAAGTTTGCCAGAGTGCACTTTGCTTCTGAGGAAACACTGACGCTGGAAGCCGACGGCGTGCGCTGCTGGTCCCTGTATCCTGTGTATCATGACGGGGACGTGGACGAAGCGGATCCGGACAAAAATGCCTATATTCTCCTGGGAGAAACCGAACGGTATACCGGCATCGGTTCCAGAGAAAAGAAAAAAGTCCTCCTTGCGGATCTGGCATTATAATAATATGATAAATATGGCCTGCCTGTTTTGAAATGCACCCCAAAAGTTAGACGATATGATATAATAATCATAACGACTGACAGGGGGTGCATTTTTATGCCTAAAGGTCAACCAAACAAAAGATACACGGGAGAATTCAAGCAAATGGTTGT
>SVSN01000133.1 GCA_015064285.1 Oscillospiraceae bacterium
TGAATCCGGATTTTCTGGTGGCTGACGAACCGATTTCCGCACTGGACGTTTCCATCCGGGCACAGGTCATCAATCTGCTGAACAAGATGAAGAAGGAACGTTCGCTGACCTATCTGTTTATTGCCCACGACCTGTCCGCTGTACGGTTCATCTCCGACCGTATCGCTGTGATTCATAAGGGGCATCTGGTGGAACTGGCGCCCTGTGAAGAGTTGTTTGCCCATCCGCTGCATCCTTACACCAAAGCACTGCTTTCCGCCGTTCCCTATCCCGATCCGGACAGCGAGCGCAACAAAGTACTGATCCCCTACGATCCGACGATGCATGATTATTCTGCGGACAAGCCGGTCTGGACAGAAATCACCCCCGGTCATTTCATCTTCGGCAACGCAAAGGAACTGGAAGGATACCGCCGTGAAGCAGAAGCCTGATTCCCATAACGCCGGTTTGTCTCCGCAGGACAAAAAAACATTCCGCCTTGTCCTGTTCAGACATATGTGCGGCTATCTCGGAACGGGACTGGTTATCTCTGCAATCCTGGGCGGGCTGTATCAGGACAGACTCCATTTTGTATGGGGTCTCTGTGCGGCCGGTGCGGTATTGCTTGCCATGGGCTGGTGGGAATATCTGCGTGTTACGGATTCCCTCCCCTTCCGGCAGCAGAAAAAGGTAAAGAAACCGGCTGTTCCCTTTATTCTGCGGAAAGACAAAGAGAAAAAACGGTACAAACCGGCTTTTCTCCAAAATGCAGAAGACTTTGAAGACGATCTGACTCCCTACACAACGGCAGACATGGAAATCCTCAGCGAAAAAAACCGCTCTTCCGTGCTGATCACGGCACGGGTTGCCGCCGGTGTTCTGCTGTTTATCCTTTCTTTTGTGATTCCACAGTAAATCCCCTGGAGGAAATATATGATTCGTATACAGAACGGGATTCTGCACACGGTTGAGTGCGGTTCCTATGAAAACGGTTATGTGGATATCGAAAATGGGAAAATCATCCGTTTCGGTACCCTTTGTGACGCCCCTGCCTGGAACGACGAAGTTTTTGATGCGGACGGCGGTTTTATCTTTCCCGGCATGATTGACGCCCATTCCCACATCGGTATCTCTGAAGAAGGTGTCCGCTGGGAAGGCGAAGACTGCAACGAGACTACCAATCCCGTCACACCGGATATGCGTGCCATGGACGGTTTCTATCCTTTTGACATTGCGATCCCCAAAGCAAGACGGGCCGGTATCACTACCGTAAACGTATGCCCCGGCAGCACCAATGTGATCGGCGGTCAGACAGCGGCTGTCAAGCTGTACGGCAGGAACATTGCTGATATGGTCATCAAATCGCCTGCTGCCATGAAATGTGCCATGGGGGAAAATCCCAAACGCAATTTCGGAGAATCCGGCGGCTCCACTCCCATGACCCGTATGGCCATTGCCGCCATTTTCCGCCGCACCATGACAGAAGCTGCCCGGTATCTGGCTAAAAAAGAAAAAGGCGAAGATCTGTACGATGCCCAAAACGAAGCACTGATTCCTCTGCTGAAGAGGGAGATTCCCATGCATGTACATGCTCACCGGAGCGATGATATCCTGACGGCACTCCGTCTGGCGGAAGAATTTCATCTTCGCTGTGTAACGGTACATACCACCGGTGGTTCCGCCATCATAGACGAGATTGCCGGAAGCGGTATTATGCCCATTGTCGGCCCCTGTATCGGTCCCGCCGGGAAACCGGAAACTGTGGGCGGTAATCTGGCCATGACAGCCGATCTGGCCAAGGCCGGGGTTGAATTTGCGCTGACCACAGACCATGATGTGTGCGCCCTGTGGATGCTGCCTTATTTTGCTTCTCTGGCTGTCCGGGAAGGCCTGGACGAGCAGGCAGCTTTCCGGGCAATCACCCTGAACGGTGCCAGAGTCTGCGGTATTGAAGACCGTGTCGGTTCCATCCGGCAGGGGAAGGATGCAGATATAGTCGTATTCAGCGGACATCCTTTCCATTATCTGACGAAAACCAGAGCGGTATTCCTGGATGGACGGCAGGTGGAAGGATGACTACGTCAAAACGGCTGATGGCCGAAATTGACCGGATCCTGCCGGAGATCATACGGATCCGCCGTCATGTACATATGTATCCGGAGCTTTCAGGAGAAGAACGGGAAACCACTGCCTATATCTGCACACTTCTCCGGGAACACGGTATTACCCCAACCCTTTTACCGGAAAACAGCGGTTTTACTGCCGAAGTGGGGTCCGGTGCGACTGTTCTTGGGATTCGCGCGGAACTGGATGCCATGCCTGTTCAGGAAGAAACGGGACTGCCATATGCTTCTGTGCATCCTGGTATCATGCATGCCTGCGGTCACGACATTCATCTGGCAGCCACGGTGGGGTTTCTGCTTCTGCTCAAACCTTTTGAGGACACCCTTCCCTGCCGGGTCAGAATCCTGTGCCAGCCTGCGGAAGAAACAATCGGCGGCGCGGAAAATATGATCCGGTACGGTTGTCTGGAAAATCCGACTGTGGAAACGGTTTTGGGATTCCATATTGATCCTGCACTGCCGGCCGGAAAAGCAGCCTATCTTCCCGGCGTCATGAACGCAGCGGTTACGGATTTTGATCTGGTGATCCACGGACAATCCTGTCACGGTGCCCATCCGGATCAGGGCGTGGATGCCATTGTAGCGGCTGCC
>SVSN01000056.1 GCA_015064285.1 Oscillospiraceae bacterium
TAACGCTTTGACATTATTCTCCCTAAAGGAGCCTTGTCCTCAATTTGTCCGCAGGAAGCCTTTGGAGAGCCGAAAAACCCTTATAAATCAAGGCTTTTTCGGATACCGTGGGTCATTCCCACTCAATCGTCCCGATCGGCTTGGGCGTCAGGTCGTACAGCACACGGTTGATCCCGTCTACTTCTTGGGTGATCCGGTTGGTGATTTTATGCAGCACGGCGTAGGGGATTTCTTCGATAGTAGCACTCATGGCGTCGGTGGTGTTGACCGCGCGGATGATGGCCGGCCAGCCTTCGTAGCGGCTTTCGTCCTTTACGCCAACACTCTTGATGTCCGGAATCACGACAAAATACTGCCATACCTTTTCCGCAAGGCCGCAGGTATCAAATTCTTCCCGCAGAATAGCATCTGCTTCTCTCAGGGCATGCAGTCTGTCGCGGGTGATGGCACCCAGGCAGCGTACGCCCAGACCCGGGCCCGGGAACGGCTGACGGTATACCATGGCATGGGGCAGACCCAGTGCTTCGCCTACCACGCGGACTTCGTCCTTGAACAGCAGCTTGATAGGTTCCACCAGGGCAAACGCCAGATCTTCCGGCAGCCCGCCTACGTTATGATGGGACTTAACGGCCTTTTTACCTTCCGCCTGCTTGATGCTTTCCAGAATATCGGGGTAAATTGTGCCCTGGGCCAGGAATTCGATGCCTTCCAGTCTGCGGGCTTCGTCGGCAAACACTTCGATAAATTCCTTGCCGATGATCTTTCTCTTCTGTTCGGGGTCGGAAACACCGGCGAGAAGATCCAGGAAACGGTCGGTGGCGTCTACATAAACAAGGTTTGCGTCCAGCTGATTGCGGAAAATCTCCACAACCTGTTCGGATTCGTTCTTACGCATCAGGCCGTGGTTCACGTGTACGCACACCAGCTGCTTGCCGATGGCCTTGACCAGCAGTGCGGCGACCACGGAGCTGTCAACCCCGCCGGACAGCGCCAGCAGTACCTTGCCGTCCCCCACCTGTTCTCTGACCGCTTTTACCTGTTCTTCGATAAACGCATTGGCCAGTTCCATAGTGGTGATTCTTTCCATCGTTTCCGGTCTCTTGTTCGTATCCATACTTTCATCCTCCCTTATTCCGGTAACCGTATATGTGGTATACATCCTTTTGATTTATGCTTCTTATTGTAGCACATTCCCCGCTTATTTTCAATATATATGTTTTCAGAAACTGCCCCCGACTATGCAGAAATTCACCGCTCTCTCCGCCGGGTTTTCTGTGAATTTTCACTGTATGCCGGCCAAACCGCAATTCTGCGAAAAATACTTTATGGGCTTTACAAAACACAATTCAGGTGTTATAATATACACAATAAAAATATACATATCCGGGCAATCCGGATCAGGAGGAATCCCTATGAAAAAAACACTTTGCCTGCTGCTGGCGGCGCTGCTTCTGGCACCCGCGCTGACTGCCTGCGGCGAAACCGAAACGGAAACCGATGCGTCTGCGGCAGACACCGCTGCCCAGACCGAAACCGAAGAAACCGAGCCCCGTCTGCTGGACGATCTGCCGGACGGTATTGACCTTGACGGCTGGAACGTCAACGTACTCAGCGGCGCCCATCCGGAAGTCTGCGGAGATGAAATCTGCGTGGAAGAACTGAACGGGGATGTCATCAACGACGCGGTCTACAACCGGAATCTGGCTGTGGAAAACCGGCTGAACATTAAGCTTACCGACAATGTGCTTCGTGCCGGCGGCGGGGAATTCAGCCATCCCGACTATGCTGCCAGCGAAACCCTCACCACCCTGGTAACTTCCGGCGACACCACCTACAATCTGTATACATCCAACTCCTACACCACCGCGGCTCTGGGTTACAACCATATACTGCACAACCTGCGGGAAGTGGAAAACCTGGATCTGACCAAGCCTTACTGGGCACAGTACATCAATGAAACCGCCACGGTAAACGGTCAGCAGTACCTGTGTACCGGTCCCATGTCCCTGGGCTTTTTCCGGTTCAATACTGCCATGGTTTTCAACAAGCGGCTTTTCCTGGACAACAGCATTGAATATCCCTACCAGACCGTACTGGACGGCAAATGGACACTGGACACTGTAAACTCCATTGCGGAACAGATCTATGCAGACTCCAACGGTGACGGTGTACTGGAAGTAGGCGTGGACACTGTGGGCTACTCCACCCGTGCCTATCCCGACTCCGGGAATATCGACGGTTTCTGGGGCTCCTGCAACCTGCGCACCATCTCCAAAGATGAAGATGGTTTCTACAAGTATGATGTAAACGTAGATCATTTTGTGTCTGTAGTGGACGGTCTGCTGATGCTGCTCAACGGTGACGGCAGCGAAGGCATGGCTGCCAATGACAGTGTGTTCCAGTCTGCTTTCCGTGACGGCAAGCAGGGTCTGATGAACATCACCCTGAACTGGCTGGAGTCCGGCTGGGCCAGAGAAATGGACGACGAATACGGCGTTCTGCCCAACCCCAAGCTGAACGAAGATCAGGATAACTACTACACTCTGGCACAGGACCAGTTCTTAGTATACGCCATCCCGCTGAGCGTTGGTCTGGAAGAACTGCCCAATCTGGGTATCTTCCTGGAAGCCTTCGCAGCGGAAAGCTATGCTACCGTAAAGCCCGCATACTATGAAATCGCACTGACCGCCAAGTACGTAAACGACCAGGATTCCGCAGCCATGCTGGATATCATCACCAACAACGTATACGTAGACCCGGCGATCCTGTACCTGACCATCATGAACTTCAACGTAATGACCCTGCGTGACATTCTGGGCAGCGGTCAGAACACAGCAGCCTCCCGCATCGCCTCCATGCAGAAGCAGTTCCAGACCAACCTTGACAAGATCAACGAAGCATATGGGAAGGAAAAGTAAGAGGTAAGAAGTCAGAAATAAGAAATAGTCTGTAATACAGAACGGCTTACAGTATGGAAGAATTTATATTCCTCCTGCTGCAAGCCGTTTCCTTTATTATTTACTTCTTATATCGTATCTCTTACTTCTTACCTGATCTGTCAGTCGGTCATGTTGTCGAAGTAGCCCTGTACCAGAATCACGGGGGTACCCTTGTCGCCGGAACCGCTGGTCAGGTCGCAGAGAGAACCGATCAGGTCGGTCAGTCTTCTGGGGGTGGTACCCTGAGATGCCATATCCCCTACCAGGTCGGCCTTCTTGGACTTGATACGGCCTGCAATAGCGTCCTTCAGAGCGGCGCCGGACAGATCGGCAAAGTCGTTGTCGGCCAGATACTTCAGCTTGATTTCGTTGGGCGTGCCTTCCAGGCCTTCGGTATAGGCGGGAGATACGCAGGGGTCAGCCAGTTCCCAGATGTGGCCTACGGGATCCTTGAAAGCGCCGTCGCCGTATACCATAACTTCCACGTGCTTGCCGGTGGCTTCCAGAATGTTCTTCTGGATGGCGTATACCAGATCGGTAGCGTCTTCGGGGAACAGCTTGATCTTGTCTTCGGTAGACTTGTTGGAACCCAGCAGACCGTACTTGGAGTTGAAACCGGAGCCGTCTACGGACTGGTTCAGGATATCGTCCATACCGCACACACGGTTGGCACCTGCAGCCTTCAGCAGTCTCTTGGTTCTGGCACGGGAGTGGATGTCACAGCAGAGCACATCCTTTGTGTATTCCAGAATCCGGCGGCAGTCGTTGGCGAAGATGATTTCGCATTCGGCACCGCATTCCCGGATCAGGTCGCCGTAGTACTGTACATAGTCCACGCCGGTGAAGGGGTGCTTGTTTTCGCCGAACAGTTCACGGTACTTTTCCAGAGTCAGAAGATCGGTAAAGGGGTTGATGCCGGCTTCATCCACCTGGTCCAGGGTGATCAGGCCGTTGCCCACTTCGTCGGAAGGATAGGACAGCATCAGAACGATTTTCTTGGCCCCCTTGGCAATCCCACGGAGACAGATGGCAAAGCGGTTCCGGGAGAGGATGGGGAAGATAACACCAATAGTGCCTCCGCCCAGCTTGGCCTTCACGTCAGCGGCGATAGCGTCAACAGAGGCGTAGTTCCCCTGTGCTCTGGCTACGATGGATTCGGTCATGGCAATTACGTCACGGTCTCTGAGAGAGAAGCCTTCGGATGCGGCGGCTTCCAGTACGGATTCGGTCACGAGCTTGGCCAGATCATCGCCTTCACGGATGATGGGACAACGGATCCCACGGGATACAGTTCCAACTCTACGTTCCATATATGTTCTCCTGTAAAAAAGAAATAGGATGATGGTTTGTAAACGTTTACACTATAGTATAACACTTTTTTGGATTTCTGACAAGAGCAATGGAGAAAAAAGATACCCCCTGTCGGAGACGAATTTTTATGCATTTGGTATATGGAATATCCGTACAGAATTCCATACCCCTCTGCAGAAAGAAATAAGAAGACATTTGACGGACTTTTCCCGCCATATGTTCTTCTTATTTCTGATCTCTTATTTATCCGTAATCATCCCGGATTTGTAGATCTCCAGCATTTCCCTGTCGATCCGGATGCCCTTGTAGTCTTCCCATTTTGTATCGGGTCTGCCGTGGTCTGCAATCCCGAAAGCGCCGCGGAAGTTCCACAGGGAATAGCCCCAGCGGTTCTCTTTGAACACCTTCATCAGGTCTGCCAGCCAGCCCAGCGCAATAGGATTGGGAATCTTGTTATAACAGCCGAATTCCCCGATATGCACCTGCACCCCTTTGGCTTCCACATCTTTCCAGGGCTGGTAGTACCGGCGGATCCAGTCGATATCCTTCACTTCGCCGTTTTCTTCCAGAGGCCAGGAGGGCATCTGCCATTCTCTTTCCCCTCTGACCCATTCGGCTTTGTAGTGAGACACGGAGAAAGGTTCGTATCCTCTGCCGCTGTGGATCACGCCTGCGTCCGCCAGTTCGGGCAGTGCCGATCCGCCGCCGTCGAAGCCATCGATGACGATTTCTCTGTCCGGGTCAATGGCACGGATGGCCGCAATGGTCCGGCGGATGACTTTCTGGTGATCGTCCCGGGTACAGGGGTGGGACGGAGGGATGTTGGCCGGCTCGTTGATCAGGTCAAAGCTCAGTTCCCTGGAAGAAATACCCTTATACTTTCTGGCAAAGTATTCCCAGAGGAACTGGAAACCTTCCTGCGCTTCTTCGTCCCGCCACAGATTGTGTTTTTCTCTCTCCGGCCAGTTGATGCAGTACCCCGGCGCCCGGTGGAGATTGAAGCAGGCATGGAGCCCTCTCTCCCGGCAGGCATCGATATATCTGTCCAGATACGCCAGAATATCTTCGTTCGGATGGGTGTAGTCGTAATCCTTCGTCCAGAAAGAATAGTCCACCGGAATCCGGACAAAATTGAATCCTTCTTCTGCGATAAAGTCCAGCTCGCGCAGATCCGGCTCCTTCGGCAGAGGGTTCCACTGGTTGTAGGCGTACATCCATAAGAAATTGAATCCGTAGTGCAGCATTTTGGGTACCTCCTGAACTGTTTTTTCTTTCAATATATCATATTTTCCTGTCGTTTGCAAGAGGTACCGGCCATTTCATATGAGAGAAATACGACAGCACAGAAATGCAGATCTCCGCCCCCGCAAAAAGAACATATTTTCGTTTTTCTATTGACTTTTTCTTCTTCCCGGTGTATACTGAATAAAAAACAAATGTTCTTTTTTTGAGAGGTGTAAACCATGGCACAGATACTGATCCCAAATAGACCGGATACGGCGGCGCTGCTGGATATAATGGCAGAAGATATGCGGTACGAAATCGGCTGCTCGGCGGAAACATTAAAAAACCCTGCCGTAGATGCAGCCATGCAGATAAAGGCTGCCCGGACACCCTGCACCCCAACCAAGCTGGGAATGTGCGGACACTGTGCTTTCAACTGTGCCTACTGCGCCTGCCGGAACAGCAGCGACCGCCGGGACTATCTGCTGGAGCCCGCCGAACTCGCCCGGATTGCAGCAGAGACAGATAAAAAGACCGGCTGCGGCGTATTCATCACCTCCGCCATTTACAAAACACCGGACACCACCCAGGAGCGGATCGCAAAAACCGTCCGGATCCTGCGGGAAGAACTTGGCTATACCGGATTTCTCCATGCCAAGATCATGCCCGGTGCGGACCCTGCACTGATTGCCGCCACCGGCCGATACGCCAACCGGCTCAGTGTGAATATCGAAGTAGCCAAAAGCGACACCTATGCCAGGATTGCAAAGCAGAAATCCAAAGACACCATTCTGGCGCCCATGGGGGAGATCGCCCGGCAGATCCGGGAAGCCTCAATGGGAACCCCCGGCAGGCCTGTCTTCGCCTCTTCCCAGACCACCCAGCTGATGGCAGGAGCGGCGGGAGAAGACGACAGGCAGATTCTGAACCTCTCCTCTGCCCTGTACCGGAAATACCGGCTGAAACGGGTCTATTATACCCCCTTTACTTACCGGCATTCTTCCCGGGGATACGAAGACCTGCCGGCCGTGCAGACGCCCTACTGGCGTGTGGCAAGACTGTATCAGGCAGACCGGCTGACCCAACTGTACCGCTTTGCCCCGGATGAACTGACCCCGCCGGAAGCACCCATGCTGGAATCCGACATTGACCCGAAAACCGCCTGGGCTCTGCGCCATCTGGATCTGTTTCCGGTGGAACTGAATACCGCCGATTACGACACTCTGCTGCGGATCCCCGGCATCGGTACCACCTGGGCTGCCCGGATCCTCACCGCCCGCCGGTATGCTCCGCTGTCCTTTGATACCCTGCGGCAGATGAAAATCTCCCTGAAAAGAGCACGGTATTTTGTTACCTGCGGCGGCCGTTTTCTGGGAAGCGAACTGGATCCCATCGCCCTGCGGCTGCAGTTTTCTGCTCCGGTACAGCTGGAAATCGGGGGATGAGGGCTGCGGACGGTTTTCTCTTTTTCTCATGAATTTTTAACATTCTATTTATTCCGTACCTGCTGAAAATCTGCGGAAAATGTGCTATACTATAAAAAACTGCATTTTTATCAAAGGAGATTTACTTATGGGACTGATTCAGGCAATTACAGGTGCGGTCGGCGGCGTTCTGGCTGACCAGTGGAAGGAGTTTTTCTACTGCGACGCCCTGGACAATGACACCCTGATGGTGAAGGGGAAGAAGCGTACCTCCGCCCGTTCCTCCAACACCAGAGGAAACGACAACATTATCTCCAACGGTTCCGGCATTGCTGTAGCAGACGGGCAGTGCATGATCATTGTGGAACAGGGCAAAATCGTGGAATTCTGCGCGGAACCCGGTGAGTTCACCTGGGACAGCTCCACCGAGCCCTCCCTGTTCACCGGCAATCTGGGCGAAACTCTGCTGGAAACCTTCAAGCTGATCGGTAAGCGGTTCACCTACGGCGGTGACACCGGCAAGGATCAGCGGGTTTATTATTTCAACACCAAGGAAATTCTGGACAACAAATTCGGTACCGCCCAGCCCATTTCCTTCCGGGTGGTGGACTCCCGCATCAACTTTGACGTGGACGTTTCCCTGCGCTGCTTCGGTACCTACAGCTTCCGTCTCACCGACCCGCTGAAATTCTATACCAACGTGTGCGGCAACGTGACTACCGAATACAGCAGAGAAACGATTCTGCCCACCATGAAGACAGAATTCGTCAGCGCGCTCGGTCCTGCCCTTGCCAGACTGTCCGAGCTGGAACTGCGTCCCAACCAGATTCCCGCACACACCACAGAACTGGAAACCTACCTGAATGCCGAGCTGGCTGCTGAATGGGGTGCCAGAGGGATCGGCGATGTCAAGGTAGCCATCAACCCGCCCACACTGACCGAAGAAGACCAGCAGATGCTGAAAGATGCCCAGAAGACCGCCATGTACAGGGATCCCGCCATGGCAGGCGCAACGCTGGTAGGCGCACAGGCAGAAGCCATGAAGACCGCGGCAGGCAATGCAGGCGGTGCGGCTGTTGGCTTTATGGGCATGAATATGGCAGCCCAGAACGGCGGCATGAACGCACAGGCTTTCTATCAGATGGCAGCACAGCAGCAGCCCGCCCAGGCAGCCCCCGCCGCGCCGGCAAAAGACGGCTGGAAATGCGCCTGTGGCACTGTAGCCACCGGTAAGTTCTGTCCCGAATGCGGTGCCAAGAAACCCGAAGAAAAGAAAGCCGACACCTGGCAGTGCACCTGCGGACACCTGGCAAGCGGCAAGTTCTGCCCGGAATGCGGTGCAAAGCGGCCTGACGAAGGCTGGACCTGCTCCTGCGGCAAAGTGAACAAGGGAAAATTCTGCTCTGAATGCGGTGCAAAGAAGCCGGCGGGTGTGCCTCAGTATAAGTGTGACAAGTGCGGCTGGGAACCGGAAGATCCCACCAAGGCCCCGAAGTTCTGTCCCGAATGCGGCGACCCCTTCGATGACGGCGACATCCGCTGAATCTCTCCAGGCCCCAACCGAAAGGAGGCACTATGGCAGAACAACTGCAATATAAATGCCCCTGCTGCGGCGGTTCCATCGAATTTGATGCGGACAGCCAGAATCTGAAGTGTCCCTACTGCGACACCGAATTCGCGCCGGAGACCCTGCTGGCCTATGACGAACAGCTGCAGACATCCGCCGAAGATCCCCTTGCCGAACAACCTCCGGAACAGACCGACTGGAATGCCGGGGATCAGTGGACGGAAGAAGAAGCCGACGGCATGCGGGTGTACAGCTGCAAGTCCTGCGGCGGGGAAATCGCGGCTGACCAAACCACCGGCGCTACCCACTGTCCATGGTGCGGTTCTCCCGTGGTGATGACCGGGCATTTTGCCGGCGGCAGAAAACCCGATCTGGTCATTCCGTTTCAGCTGGACAAGGACGCGGCTAAAGCAGGGCTGAAAAAGCATCTGGCGGGGAAGAAGCTTCTGCCGAAGGTCTTCTCCGACGAGAACCACATTGACGAAATCCGGGGTGTATATGTACCGGTCTGGCTCTTTGACACGGAAGCCGATGGGCAGATCCGCTTCAAATGTACCCGCTCCCGGGTATGGCAGGACAGAAACTACATATACACCGAAACCAAGTTCTATTCCGTACAGCGCTCCGGCACCATGGCTTTCGGAGACATCCCGGTGGACGGTTCCTCCAAAATGGCGGACGACCTGATGGAATCCATTGAGCCATACGATCTCTCCCAGGCTGTGGATTTCCGGACCGCCTACCTCTCCGGCTATCTGGCCGATACCTACGATGTGTCCGCAGAAACCTGTATGTCCCGCGCCAACCAGCGGGTGAAGGAAACCATTGAACGGCAGATCGCCGATACGGTACGCCGGGAATACGACAGCGTCGCCGTCGAATCCTCCTCTGTCCGGTACCGCGGCAGCCGCATCCGGTATGCCCTGTACCCCGTATGGCTGCTGCACACCAGCTGGCAGGGACAGAATTATCTGTTTGCCATGAACGGTCAGACCGGGAAATTTGTCGGCAACCTGCCCATGGACAAAAAAGCGTGGTGGAAGTGGTGGGCCATCTACGGTGCCATTGCCTCTGCGGCGGTATTTGCCCTGGCGTGGCTGTTTACAAGCATGTAAGGAGGGTACAATGAAGAAATTTCGGATACTGATTACCCTCTGTCTCACCGTTCTCACCCTGTCCGTCGGCATTTCGGCGGAAGAGAATCTGTTCGTTCTGGACTGGTCGGATCTGCTGTCGGCGGAAGAAGAAACAGCGCTGAACGCATTCCTGGCTGGGATCAGCGAGGAGGCTGACGCCAACATCATCGTGGCCACAGTGGATTCCCTGGAAGGGGACAGCGCACAGAACTTTGCGGACAATCTGTATGATGCCGGTCTTTCCTACTTCGGACTGATGGACGGCACGGAAGACGGTGCGCTGCTTCTGGTAGCTATGAACGAGCGGCAGTGGGCCATCTCCACCACCGGTTACGGCATCGAAGTCATCACCGATCCGGCACTGGATCACATGGAAGATGCGGTTATCCCCTATCTCAGCGAAGGGGCATACTATCTGGCGTTCCAGACCTTCGGGGAGCTGTGCGGCGCATACTGGGATGCCGATCCCTACGGCTACGAAAACGGCGATCCCCTAAGCGGCAGTACCTATCCGGTTTATGACGACTCCCTGTACGGCGAGGATATCTATTATCCTTCCGGGGGTGAAACCATCCGCTACGGCTCCGCTTTCGGCCCCCAGTGGATTTTCATCGCTCTGCTCATCGGTTTTCTGATCGCTCTGATTCCCATGGGCGTGCTGAAATCCCAGCTGAGTTCTGTCCATATGCAGTCGGGAGCTGTTACCTACCGGAAACAGGACACCGTCCGGATCACCGATTCCAGGGATCTGTTTCTCTACCGGAACATAACAAAGAAGCCCATTCCCCGGGACGATCCAAACAGAAGCGGCGGATCCATGGGTTCCAGACCCGGCGGCGGCTTCCACACAAGCTCCTCCGGCCGATCCCACGGCGGACGCAGCGGAGGGTTTTGAGAAAGTAAGAAGTCAGAGATAAGATGTAAGAAATATACGGTAAAACGGCTCACATGGCGACAGGATAGAATCCGAATCGCAATGCAAGCCGTTTATCTTTATTACTTCTGACTTCTTACATCTGACTTCTTACTTCGGCAAACGCTTCCTTGGCGATTTCCACCGTTTCGGCGATGTCCGCGTCAGTCAGGCTGGCGTTGATGAAGTGGTTGTGATGGCTGGTGAAGAATACGCCCCGGCGGACACATTCGGCGATCCATTTCTGGTGGAGCATCAGGGAATCATCGTCGGCCAGGCGGAGATAGAACAGGGAGGGCATGCCGGTAACCCGCAGATCAAAGCCTGCTTCTACCGCCGCCTTCATCAGTTCCGTCCGCAGCTTGGCGCCTTTGTCCAGCAGAATTTTCGGGCAGTCCAGCTTCTTCATCTTTTCGATACAGGCAATCCCGGCGGCAAAAGGCACCGCAGACAGCCAGTAGGAACCGGTATAGGACAGGGAAGAAATGGTGTTTTTCAAAAAGTCCTTCCCGCACAGAGCAGATACATTGTACCCGTTTGCCAGAGCCTTGCAGAAGCAGATCAGATCCGCTTCAAAACCGAAATAGTGGTCAGAGCCTTTGATGTCCAGACGGAAGCCCGCACGAACGTCGTCCACGATCAGTACAGTGCTGTTGTCCGTACAGAGCTTCCGGACTTTCTGCCAGAATCCGCTGACGGGAAGCTGGTTGTCCATGAAATTCCCGTGCATATAGGGCTGACCGATCACGGCGGCGATTTCTCCGCGGTTTTCCGCAAATACCCGTTCCAGCGCCTGGGTATCGTTCCAGGGAATGTAGATATTGTTGGCAACATCTTCTTCAATGATGCCGGGATAGTCTATCTTCTGTGTCCAGGGAGACACACCGTGGTAGTACCCTTTGAAGAACACGATCTTCTTCCGGTGGGTATAGGCACGGGCTGCCATGACGGCCATGGAGGTCACGTCATTGCCGTTTTTGGCAAAGAATGCCCAGTCAGCGGAGGCAACGGTATCCACCAGCAGTTCCGCAAAGTCGATCATCACAGTGGAAGGAGAGGTCATGCAGTCCCCTTTTTCCCGCTGTTTCCGGGCGGCTTCGTCCACATCGGGGTCGTTGTAGCCCAGAATATTGGGGCCGTAGGCGCACATATAGTCAATGAACCGGTGGCCGTCAATGTCCCATACGTAAGAACCCTGGGCACGTTCACCGAACAGGGGATACGCCTCGATCGGAATAAAGCAGCCTTCCGCCGGGCCAAGATGACCATACACCCCGGAGGGAATCACTTTGGTCGCCCGCAGAAACTGGGACTGGCTGTTCGGGTATGTATAAACTTCATGCATCTTTATGTACCGCCTTTCTTACGCCAGATACAGAGCAACTCTGTCCAGAATCCGGTTTACGTTGTCAATCTGGGAAATCATCCCGGCCATTCGTACATCTCCCGTACCGATGGAAGCCACGGCATTGATCTTGCCGTCAAACAGGGCTCTGGCTGTATCCATATCCCGGAAGGTCATCATGGAGGTCACCTTTTCCGGCACCTTGGGCAGTGATGCCAGACGGTTCTTTTTCGCCTGGATGGCAAAAGCAGGGCCGTTTTCAATGCCCAGACGGATCACGCCGTCCACAATATAGGAAGCGCTGGCCTTGCCCACACGGTCGTGGTTGCCGATCTGCACGATGGCTCTGCTGATGACGCCGAACATCAGCGTAGTGCTGATTCTGGCAAAATCAGGATCTGCCATATCTTCTTCGGTGCTGCGGAGATATCTGGTCAGCAGATCCGTCAGCTTGGTGAATTTCCCCAGCAGGAAAGGCAGCTTGGTGAACCCCTTGGTGGGTACCGGCGTTACCGTTCCGTCGATCAGTCCGTTGAATTTTTCTGCCGAAGAGAACGGCAGCTTTACGGTACAGTCATCTGTACCTTCCTTGAGAATGCAGCGTCCGCCTGCAAAGGAAAGGGTGGCAGAGGGGCCGTCCTTGATAGCAAAACCAATGGAGCAGGCACCCTTGCCCAGAATTTTCTTCGCTTCCGGAGAGATCTCCAGCATAGCCGGAATCGCACCCAGAATCCCGTATAAATTGATATACGCCAGTGTCATGGCATCTGTCATCATAATCTTTCCCTACCCATTCTTTATTTCCTGATTTGATATCCGTTTTCAGCTTCCGTAGCCTGTCCGGGCGATTACATTGTCCTGCAGACCCTTTTCCAGGTTTACGAAATAGTCACTGTAGCCGCCAACCCGCACGATCAGGTTCCGGTGGTTTTCCGGATGGATCTGTGCATCCAGCAGATCTTCCTGGGATACCACCGTGACGGAAAGCTGCTGGCCGCCGGACTCAAAGAATGTCTTCCACAGGGCCATGAAGTTTTCCATACCCGCTTCGGTACGGAAGATCGCCTTATCGAATTTGATGTTCAGAATAAATCCGCTGCCGGCCAGGTGATGGGGCAGATGGAGCACGGAATCCAGCAGGGCTGTGGGGCCTTCCCCGTCTCTGCCGGGTACCGCACCGATACTGTCCGCAATAATGGGATCACCGCAGTGCCGTCCGTTGGCGCCCGCGCCCACCATTCTGCCGTAGCTGGCAGCTCTGCTGAAGGGCGAACATCCGCCGGTGTACCAGCCGCCGCGCCATGTCCGGATGGTCAGCAGATGCCGGAAGAAATGCTCGGTAATCTCGCCGGCCAGCGCGTCGGTGTCCGGATCTCCGTTGCCGAACCGGGCGGGCTTTTCGGAAAGCATCTTCCGCATGGGTTCATTGCCGGCAAAATCGTTTTCCATGGCTTCGGCAATCTGCGCCATGGTGAAATTCTTTTGCTCGAATACGTGGTACCGGATGGCTGCCAGAGAGTCCACGGCATCCGCCAGACCTTCCGCCAGAATCTGACCGTGGTTGTACATGGGGCCGCCTGCCTTGAAGTCCCGGCCGTTTTCGATACAGCCCTGAATCATAATGGAACGCCACAGGTTGGGCGCACATTCCCCATGGATCTTCTGGCACTTATTGGACATCCGGCAGGCCATATCGGTCATATCCTCCACCTGCTTCCGGAAGGCCTCCAGCACCTCTTCAAAAGAAGCAAAGTCCGCCGGATCCCCAGTGTCCGCTGCCACATATTCCCCGGTCGTCAGGCATTTGCCCCGGGTCATCACGTATTCCAGGCATTTGTACAGGTTCACTTCCCCGTCTTCCAGACCCATGTGGCTCTTCCCCTGAATATCGATCTGGTTGCAGCCGTTCATGGCATAATTGTGGGCATCCTTCGGGGGGATCCCCAGTTCATCCTCAAACATCCGGCATACTGCCCGGTCATTGTACAGTGCCGGCAGCCCGCAGCCTTCCGCCAGTGCTTCCGCCGCAGAACGCATCAGAGCCGGGTCTGTGTTGTCGTGGCAGCGCATGGTCAGGTTGGGAGTCTGATAGCGGTGCTTCTTCACCAGTTCCAGGATCGCAAAAGAAATTTCGTTTGTTGTATCGTTTCCGTTCTCATCGGAACCGGAAATGCATATATTCCAGGTACGGTGCTTGTGGAAACCATGCCACATACCTTCCAGAATGGAGAACGCTTCGTCATAAGGCGTTCTTACCCAGTAAGGCAGGAAAATCTGGTCCAGCCGTCCGGGAGAATCGTATCCGTCATAGGAGAAAAACAGCCAGAAGAACTGTGCCGCCGAGAGAAAATCATACGGCGGATTCTGAGGACAGGTTTCCATCACCTTTGCCAGCGCCAGAAAATGTTCCTTTTCGGCTTCCGAAGGGGCGTTTTCCGCCATCTGTTCCGCCTGCGCCCTCACCCGTGCACCGACGGTCTCAAACAGATCCAGCACTCTTTCCAGTCCGTCATAGAAGTCCGCAGCATAGGGGTGTACCTTCCGGTATCGGGTGATTTTTGCCCGGAGTCCGGCTGTGCCCAGTTCCAGCAGGCCGCCGAAATCAGGTACGGTATGACCCGCCCAGGTACCGCCCCAGACGGTTTTGTTTGCCATGCATTTATGTTCGTTTTCCGTAAAGCACTTTCCGATCAGACTGCCGGTGTCCAGACCGCCCAGCGCTTCTTCGGCAGCATCGAAAAATGCGGCATATTCCGGAAACTGTTCTTTCTTCCGCGCCATGATGTCTCCGCGCCAGATGATACCGGAACCGGACACATACCCGGCGCCCTGAATGTGCCGTCCGCACTGGAACAGCCCTACTTCAGCATCGTATTCAACAGGGAACATACAGCCCTCAGCGTACAGTCCTTCCCCCATGGCGGCATAGGGTCCCTTGTCCCGCGCTGACAGATACCCGGCGGCAAAGGGTTCGGCGATATCGGCATTATATTGCAGTTTCATATGGTGTCTCCTGATTTTCCGCAGCATTCTCCTGTGCGGCATACTGCGCAGAATTTTCTGTTTTCATTATAACAAAAAAAAAGCAGGATGTCAACGCATCTGCTCATCTCCCGGATGGCGGATTTCTCTCTTTCGGCCTGTTTTTCTGTTTTATCATTTTTACTATGGCATTAAGAATTCCATATCTCAAAAAGAGGCTTGACGAAAACTTGGTTTTGAAGTATAATATTATCGTACATACCCAGAAATGCGGATGTATATTTCCAATTTTCTCAAGGCATTCCGCCGTAACGGAATCAAGAAATCCATAAAGGAGTTTATCATGAAGAAAGTACTTTCTCTCGTACTGGCCGGTCTGCTGACTGCTTCTCTGGCAGTTGTTGCAGGTGCTCAGGCCGGTAACGCAAACATCGGTACTATTCCTTACGTTACCGATGCTATCGTTGTTGACGGTACAATGGACGCTGCTTATGCAGGCGCTATGGTTACCGACGTTAACAAGGCATTCAGCGGCGATCTGACCGCTACCGCTACCGCTTATGCTATCCACAACGGCGAAAACCTGTACGTTTACGCTGAAATCCTGGATGCTGACATGGTAGAATGCGACCCCGCAAAGCAGGAATCTGCTCCCTGGGAAACCGACTCTTTCGAAATCATTCTGGACGGTTCCAACACCACCGCCGATACTCTGTATCAGGCCCGTGTTGACTGGGCAGGCTGGGCTTCCTACTACACCAACCTTGGTTCCAAGGGCGGTGTTTCCGGTTACGGTCCTGCTGCTTACCCGGGCGTACAGGAATGCGCTGCTGTTGAAATCGACGGCGGTTACGCTATCGAATGCGCTCTGAACCTGGCTAAGTTCGCTACCGAAGCCGGCAACAAGATCGGTATCCACTATCAGGTTAACGATATGCACTCCGACGGCTCTGCTCAGACCGTTATCACCGCTTCCGGTCAGGGCCCCTGGGATGGCCCCAACTACCTGGAAGCTACCATGGCTCCCGTTGCCGGCTACATCAGCCTGGCTACCTTCACTGACGGTATGGTAATCGACGACGATACCACTCAGGATAAGGGCGGTTCCGGTCAGCCTATCCAGATCATGGAAGAATACGGCTGCGGCTACTCCTCCACCAATGACGTTGTTGGCTTCGAAGACATCGACTTCGGTGCAAACGGCGCTGACGCTATGTCTGTTCGTTTCGGTTACGGCAACGACAACAACACCGTTACCACTCTGGACGTTATGCTGGACGATCCCGACAGCGCTCCCATCGCCAAGATGGAAGTTGGCTACACCGGTGCATGGACCATCGCTGGTTCCGGTTACATCACTCTGCCTGTTGAAATTCCCGCAGGTGTACATTCTGTATACTTCAAGTTTACCAACGACCTGTCCGGTTCCATTTCTGAAGTTCACTTCGCCGAAGCTGAACCCGCTCCTGTTGAAGACGTTGCCGGCGCTCCCGCAACCTTCGACGCCGGTGTGATCGCTGCTGTAGCTGCTATCATCTCCGCTGCTGGTTACGCTGTTTCCAAGAAGAGATAAGTTTCAGGGAAAACCTGATCTGTCATTCTGACAAAATTACAAAAAAGCTGAGGTTACGGACTCAGCTTTTTTCTTTTTTCCGGTGACAACCAGACAAAAATCCTGTATAATACAGATATACACAAAAAGCGGAGGTGTTTTCATGAAACTGGGTCTTTTCACCGATCCCCATTACAGCAGCCAGACGGTCACCTGCACCACCCGGCGGCCATCTCTCTCCCTTGGAAAAATGCGGGAAGCACTGGCGGCCATGACGGACTGCGATCTGATACTCTGTCTGGGAGATCTGATCAACGACTGCGGCGATCCGGCGGAGAACCGGGTGAAACTGGCGGAAGCGGCGGCACTGCTCCATTCGGCGTCCGTACCGGTCTGCTGCATCCCCGGAAACCACGATTACGAAGCCTTTTCCATCGCTGAATTCCAGGAAGTCACGAAAGGGCTGATGCCGCCGCCTGTGCTGCACCTGTGCGGAAAAACCCTTCTCTTCCCCGATTCCGCATACCGGGAAGACGGCGTTTCCTATGACGGCAATCCCTTCCACTGGACGGACAGCTTTCTTCCGGAAACGGAACTGACCTGTGTCAGAGAAACTCTCGCCGATCCTGCCGTGACGGAAGCGTATGTGTTCCTGCACCAGAATCTGGATCCCGGGGTGGAAAGACATCACATCATCCGCAACGCTGACACCGCCAGAGAAATTCTTGCCGCCTCCGGTAAGGTAAAAACCGTCTTTCAGGGACACTATCATCCGGGACACGAAAATGAAATCGACGGTATCCGGTACATCACCCTGCCCGCCATGTGCGAAGGGGAAGAAAACCGGTTCGCTGTTTATGAAATCTGACCGAACGGAAAGGAACAGGATATGGCAAACGCGGAACTTACGATTTTAACCAATATGTGCATGGTACGGGACGGGGACAGGGTTCTGGTACAGCGCAGAAATGACCCGAACTGGCCCGGTGTGGTCTTCCCCGGCGGTCACGTGGAAGAGGGCGAATCCTTCACAGACGCCGTGATCAGAGAAGTCTATGAGGAAACCGGCATCCGGATCAGTCATCCCCGGCTGTGCGGCCTGAAGCAGTTTTGGAACCGGGAGGGCCTGCGGTATATTGTATTCCTGTACCGGACGGAAACCTTTACGGGAGAGGTACGTTCCTCCGAGGAAGGAGAAGCCCTGTGGCTCCCGCTCTCCCAGCTGAAAAACGAGCCCCTGCCCCGGGGATTTGCGGACATGATTCCGGTATTTCTCTCGGACGGGACGGAGGAGATGTTCTACACGCCGGAGATGGGGCTGGAGATACGGGAGTGAGAATTATGAATTGAGAATTATGAATTATGAATTTATACAGGCATAAAAAATGGCTTGCAGAGCAGAAACGTTTTCCGCTTTGCAAGCCGTTTTTGTTATGCGATATACTCCGGATAGATGGCCGGGGTGTAGAATACCTGTCCCTGCGGATAGGTGAACCGCCAGTAGGGGAAACCGCTCCGGCAGACGATCACCGCTTCGGTAAACGAATCCGATGATCCCTCCACGGAATACTCTTCTCCCGTCAGCGACCGGCTGCCGTCTACCAGTGCCAGACACTTCATGGCCTCCCACGCAGTCCTGACCGGGTAGTCGTACAGGTCGGTTTTTCCTCTCTCCCATGGAGTATCGGCATCCGCCGGGTTCCATACCGGTTCGCTGATCCGGGGCAGAGCCAGGAATGCTTCTACCGCTTCATAGAAGACTTCTTCCGTCCCATACAGCGTGAAGCAGCTCCGGTACCGTTCCAGCAGTCCCACCGGAACGCCGTCCTCTGTGATCTGCGCCGCCGTACCGCCGATGATTACCGTTTCCCCGTCCGGTGCCAGATACAGGCTGAAGAAATAGGTTTTCCCCACCTCCAGATGGGGCATAGGCTTGGGACGGATGCTGTCCGCGGGGGTATGACAGGTCTGTCTGACGGTGATCTCCTCCCCCAGCGTACCGGTTCTGTCGGCAAACACCCTGTCCACCGACACTACCGTGGGAACAAAGTATGTCTCCGACACAGAACCGCCCTCCGGTTTATACTCCGCCAGCAGCTCCGTCACCGTCCCCACGATCACCCACTGTGCCTCATGCAGATCCTTATGCAGCATGGTCTGATCATACAGATACGTCCGGTTCTCCCCCGCCCCGCAGGACGAAAGAACCATCAGAACCGCCAGAACAATCCAAAGAATTCTCCGCATACAATCCTCCTCCTTGCACACAAAAACTCTTAATTACTTCTTACTTCTAATCTCTTACTTCTTACTTTTCCCCCACAGGTTCGCCCAGATTTCCGTCAAACCGGCAGTCCCCCCTGCCGTCCCAGCGGATGTTTTCCTTCATGGCGCCGTGATGCATGACATTGTTGGCAAAGACGCAGTAGTCGCAGTCCTTCACCACCAGGTCAATATCCGGACTCCACACACCCTGTCCGTTGTCATCCCGTCCGTGACGCAGGGTGTTTCCGGTAAAGGTCACATTGACGCAGTGCTCCATCAGCACATGGCTGTTTTCTTCTTCCGTTTCCAGCCCTTCGCCGGGCTTGCCGCTCCGGTTGATCAGGTTGCCGGTGATGGTCACGGATTCCATTTGTCCCCCGGGAGAACCCAGTTTCAGTGCCGGGCCGCCGCTGCGGTCAAAATAGTTGCCGGTAATGTTCATGGTATTGCCGTTTGGAATCACAAAGCCGCCCACCCGGTTCCATTCCACCCGGTTGCCGGTGGCAGTAACAGATGCGGTACAGGGGCCGCCAAGAATGCCGCCTTTCCGGTTGGCAGAGAACCAGTTGTCCAGAATGAACCCGTCCCAGCCGTCGATATACAGCCCCGCGCCGCCGTTGAAGCAGAGCATACAATGCCGGACAGAGAAGCACCAGATATGTTCCAGCCGCACCCCGTCCCCGGTGAAGTGACCGATCCTGCAGTCGTCAAGGGTGGGAGTGTCTTCCTTCCCGCCGCCATTGTACCGGGGCCAGTACAGCTTCACGCCGTGGATATTTTCCCCCAGCCGCCCGCCGTCCAGATTCATACCGGAAATCTGACAGCCGAATGCGCCGGTAATGTCGATCATGCAGTCGGTCTCCGCCGTGTTCAGCTGAAAAATCGATCCGCCGTAGCTGCCGAACAGCCATGCCGCCGTGCCGGAAAGCTTGGTCTGGGGACGCATGGTCAGTCGTCCGGTTTTGTAGATCCCCGGCGGTACGATGACCTCGCCCATACACTCTCCCGCTTTATCCAGTGCCGCCTGAATGGCCACAGTGGAATCGGTCTTTCCGTCCGGCACCGCACCGAAATCGAGAATATTTATAATCGTTGACATGATGATACCCTCCCTGTTGTAGTTCTGATTCTACTGTACCATAAAATCCCCGCCGCCGCAAGAAGGCATAGCGGTATTTTACAAAATCGTAACAAAAAAACGGCACCTCCGGAGAGACACCGTTTTGCTGTATACTTCTTATGTAACCGATGATTAACTATATCATGCAATCGGAAACCGGCTACGGCGAGCAGGCTTGGTACCTGCGAGCTCACTTCACTATTTCTTGTGTCTTGGATATACAATAGTTAGTGGCACATGGAATTGCAGTAACTATATCCTGCAAATACCCATGTTTAAA
>SVSN01000057.1 GCA_015064285.1 Oscillospiraceae bacterium
TATGATAGGTGGAAATATGCTTGGCATGGAGGAAGAAATCCCCGAACTGGTGCAGGAAATGCCGGTTCACACGGGACAGTGCTCCGAAAGTAGGCGTCCGTTCGCCGAATTCGTCAATCGGCGGCAGGCGGTAGTTGGAGGTGGGCGTCCGTTCGTAAATGAAGAACCACAGAATCCCCTTCATCCCGGAGGCTACAGCCGTGTTCAGCTGCCAGCGCAGGTCGTCCTCACTGGGGCAGCGGTACCGGAAATGCCCCACAGACAGCAGCGTGGTCCAGGGAATGATACCGGTGGCATCTGCCGCTTCCATGAACTTGCGCAGGTTGGTGAAGTAGGTATGTACGCCGGCTTCTTCCGGATTCATCTGGGCATAGCAATCATAGCACAGGATCTTCAGCCCGGCTTTGTCCGCCATGTTCTGTGCCCATTCGGTAAAGGTGGGGAACTTCAGCAGCGTCTTTTCCTGTCCTTCCCAGTACGGCAGAAAATTCAGATGGGGAACCAGATGAGGTGCCACATCCAGCTGCATCTTATGGGCCACACTGCTTTCCGTAAAGGTTTCGTCCGTGCTGGGTTCGTCTCCCACATGGAAACCGAGCACCGCAGGATGGTAACCGAAATCCGCCACGGCTGCTTCAAACCGTGCCTTTGCCCCTTCCGGATCCTTGGAAATCCCCCACCAGCGTGCCCGATGGTCGCACAGAATCACCTTGATGTCATGTTCGCTGCAGGCATCCAGAATATCCAGCATCACCTGCTTGTCACAGCCTTCCCAGTATTCCGGACTGTTGGCCATTGTCATCCCCAGATCCGCCCAGTCCTTCACATCTTTCGCCGTCAGCTGCCCGGTTCTTGTATAATTCCAGAAACCGATCGGAAATTTGTCCATCATCTTTGTATCCTCCTTGATGATCATCTTTTATCCTACAGTATACAGGATACCTCCGGAAAAGTCAATATTTCCGGTTCATTCAGGCAGTCTTACCACGCCCGAAAACCTCCTGTTACAACCGAACAAAAAAATCCGGAAACACCGATGCAGTGCCTCCGGACTTTTGGTATTCACACAGACTCTGCCGTTTCTTCTTCGTAGTCCCGGCGGATATCTTCATAAAAAGCAGCTCTGGCGCACTGTGTGTACGGTGCCAGCCAGAAAGAACCTATCCCCAGGGTCAGAAGGCAAAGAAAGCTCCATCCAATAAAACTCATGTCCAGACAGAACAGCCGCCACTTGTTCCCCACCATCATCTCCCGGCTGGTGTTAATCACTTCCAGAGGATCCATGTCGGGGTGGTCTGCCAGAATATAGGGCGTCATGGCATAACTGTAGCTCTTGACAATCCCGGGAATCACAAACAAAAGTCCCCACAGGCAAACGAAGATACTCTGCAGCAGATACACCGCAATGCTGCAGCCGAAACATTTCTGCAGTCCCTCAAACAGAACCCCGATCCCCGGCCGCTGACCACGCACCTGCGCCAGCCAGAACGAAAAATACCCGAACCAGAGCGGCCCGCCCAGCAGAATCAAACCTACCATCGTAGCCTGCAGCGCTCCGCATATCACGCCGTATACCAGCGCACAGATCACCGCCGTTGTCCAGCATCCGGCCAGTCTCTCACGGGCTGTCTGCCGGAAATCCCTTGCATATAACATCGTATTATCCTCCTGTCTGTTTGTTTTTACAGTATCAGTATACCACATATGTCTCTGTTTTGCAACCCTTCTGCAGCATTCTTACTGTCCTCCTCCGCCGTTTCCGCATACACTGAAAACAGCATCTGCCAAACCGTGTCACAAAGGAGACTACAAAATGCTGGAAACAAAACTGTCCGTGTTCCGTCCGGGAGAATCGGGTATTGTTCATTCCGTAGACGGGGAAGCCAGAGGTCTTGCCGGCAGACTGCGGGATCTGGGGTTTACAGCCGGTACCCGGGTAACCTGTGTCTGCGTCAGTCCTCTGGGGGACCCTGTCGCCTACCGGGTACGGGGTGCACTGATTGCCCTTCGCCGGGAAGATGCTGCAATGATCCGTGTCAGTCCCTGTCAATCTGCAGCAACGGAAGGGGGATATGTATGAATACCATCCGAACGGCACTGGCAGGCAACCCGAATGTGGGAAAAAGCACCGTTTTCAACCAGCTCACCGGTCTGCACCAGCATACGGGAAACTGGCCCGGCAAAACCGTGGAAACCAAAACCGGCACCTTTGAGCATCAGGGATACACCGTGGAAATCACGGATCTGCCGGGTACTTACTCACTGGACACCCATTCCCCGGAAGAAGCTGTTGCCCGGGATTTTCTGACCGCTGAGAGGCCGGACTGCGTGGTGATCGTATGTGACTGCGTTACCCTCTCCCGGAATCTGATTCTGGCCCTGCAGATCCTGATGCTGACGCCACGCTGTGTTCTGTGTCTGAATCTGATGGATGAAGCCGGCCGCCGGGGGATCTCTGCCGATACGGACACATTATCGAAGCTCCTGGGCTGTCCGGTGATCCCCTGCGCCGCCCGGCAGAAAAAAGGACTGGATCTGCTGCGGGATGCCATTGCCGAGACTGCCGCCGCACCGGATAAACCGCCGCTTCCCCCTATACAGGATATTCCGGCACAGGCAGAAGCCATTGCAGCCCGGGTGATCCGCGAAAACCCGGAAACACTCTGCCGCCGGGAGCAGTTCTGGGATCGGATATTTATCGGCCGCCGGACTGCCTATCCGGTAATGGCACTGCTGGTGCTGGCTGTGTTCTGGCTTACCATCCGGGGAGCCGGGTATCTTTCCGCCGGGCTGGAGATCCTGTTTGACAGCTTACTTCCGGTGTGCAGCCGTTTTCTGTCCCGGTTGTCACTGCCTCCTCTGGCAGTGTCTTTTCTCACAGACGGCGTGCTGGCCACCCTGACCCAGGTGATTGCCGTAATGCTTCCGCCTATGGCTGTGTTCTTCCCCCTGTTCACGCTGCTGGAAGATCTGGGGTATCTGCCCCGGGCTGCATTCAATCTGGATCGTCTTTTCGCCCGGTGCGGCGCCTGCGGAAAACAGGCACTGACCATGCTCATGGGTCTTGGCTGCAATGCCGCAGGGGTCACCGGCTGCCGGATCATCGATTCTCCCCGGGAACGGAAACTGGCCATACTGACCAATACGCTGATCCCCTGTAACGGCAGACTGCCCATGGTACTTTTCCTGACAGCCGCACTTGTCTATCTGAATACCGGCCGGAATACCTCCCACGGACTGCAGGCGGTGCTTCTGCTGCTGGTGATCACGCTCTGTACGGTCGTTACCCTGGCGCTTTGCCGTCTGCTCAGTGGAACCGTTCTCCGCGGCAGTGTTTCTGCCTTCACGCTGGAGCTGCCCGCTTACCGGATTCCGCAGGTGGGGCAGATACTGGTACGTTCTGTCCTGGACCGCACGGTGCTGGTGCTTGGCAGAGCGGTATCGGTGGCGGCACCGGCAGGGGGGATCCTGTGGCTGCTGCATCACATCACTGTTGGAAATGCAACACTTTTCTCCCATCTGATCCGTCTTATGGATCCGCTGGGACACTTTTTCGGGATGGACGGCGTGATTCTGACAGCGTTTCTGTTGTCTCTTCCCGCCGCGGAGATCTTTCTGCCTCTGGTTCTTGCCGGATATGGAAGTACCGGTTCAGATGCCCTGGAGATCCTGCTTGCCAATCACTGGACGGGTGTTACCGTACTTTGCGTGCTGTGGTTTACCCTGTTCCACTGGCCCTGCTCCACCACCATACTGACCATCCGGAAAGAAACCGGTTCCTGGAAATGGACAGCGGCAGCGGTGATCCTGCCCACATTGGCCGGGCTGGCAGGCTGTCTGCTGATCCGGTGGGGTGCTGTGTTCTGCGGACTGTTGTTCTCCTGAGCCATATCCTTCTGCACGGACACTGTTTTCCCTGCTGCTTTGCCGAGAGCTGTATTATACAGACACAAAAATACCTGATCCGCAAGAGACCAGGTATTTTGTATACAGCGCATTTTCATTACAGGGTACAGTCTTCTTACCGTGTCCCCAGGTATACCACATCTGCCCGTCCCATAGGCAGACAGTCTCCGGTATCGTAAAAATCTTCCGCCTTTTCGATTTCCACACGGGCATCTGCCGCCTTGCAGCCGATCCGGAACAGACCTTCTCCGATGCCCAATGTGTCAAACGGGATTTTCACATGACAGAGATTCCCCTGTACAAAGCTGAAATCCCCCACTGCCAGCACCTTGCCGGGTTTCACACCATCTTCTGCTGCACAGATCAGGCAGCGTTCCGTATCCATGGGGCAGACCACATAGTCATATCCCCAGGCATCTTTTTCTCCCACCGTCAGATACAGCCGCATAAACGCACCTGTCCGGTCGGAAGTATCGATGGGATCCGTGGTTTCCACCTTCACGATCAGTGCGTCCGGGTTGTGGGAAATGGTCAGCCCGGCAATGGCATTCCGGCCGGTTCGGTTTTCATAGGTTTTATCGTAACCGGGATGGCATCTGTCCATGTTCCCGTCCCCGTAACCGGGATAAATTGCCTGCTCTCCTGCTTCCAGGACAGTATCCGGTACCATCCCCTTCAGCCGCCGCACATATCCGCAAAGCTGCATATAATAATTGTCGAAATAGCCGTCCCGCATCATTTCGATGTCCCGGCTGTATTCGTAATTGGCGCAGTCCACAAACAGAATCGGTCTTTCCTCGGTGCCCGGCCATCGTCCGGCGATCCATTCGTTCCAGCCGGTGATCAGCGTCACAGGCACATCCGCTTCCAGGGCTCTCTCAAACTGTTCGGCAAAGTTGTACCCCTGCAGATAGCTGCCTTCGTATATGTCTTCCCGACCGCCGTGGTAGGACCGGCCGCAGTTGGTTTTCTCGCCGTACATGGCAGAATCCCCGAACCGGATCTGGGGATGCTGTGCGATGGAAACGTTGATTACTTCCGGTTCTCCTGCCAGATTCGGGAAAACCCGCTGTGGCTTCACAAAATCCATCCAGGGCCAGCCGCCGGCTTTATCCGCTTCGTTGGGCCACTGGGACAGCTTGATGTTGAAAAAGGCTCTGGTTTCCGCCGAACATTCCTCCGGCACCGCAATGATCACCGGTTTTCCGTCCCACCGGAACCAGGTATTCTCACAATACCCGGGCTTATAGATGGATTCGTAGATCTGCTGCACCGTTTTCCCGGAAGCCGTATTGGTATAGAACATCACCTTGGGCGCATCCAGTCCCCGGTCAATGTATTCCGACAGAACTTTCAGAACGATCTTCACGTTTTTTTCGTAGATCACCGCATTGGTGGTGTCAAAAAAGAGAAAGTCGATCCCGGCCTGGGTCAGCAGTTTCATGTGCCGCCGGATGACCCATTCATCGTCGCTGTAGTAGTACCCGTAAAACGGTTCTCCCCAGTGATGATATGTGCCTATACCGCCCCACACATCGCTGTCCGGCTTGTATCCCGCTTCCGGATCCGCCGCCAGAATTTTGGATATATCATAAGGCTTGTGCCGGCCGTGTTCTCCCAGCCACAGGAAATAAAACATACCAACCATCCGGTTTTCCCGGGGGGCCGGCACATTCTCCGGCATTTTTCTGCCCAGCGCGTCTACCGCATACAGATTCATACTTTCGCCTCCGTTTTGGTTCTTTTTTCTTCATTATATAGAGACTGGTGACGGAAAATCCCGCACAGCCAAAAAGTCCATCGGCGCAGAACCGACAGACCTTTTCCTGCTCCCGGCAGATTATTTCCGGATTCTTTCTTTCCAGGCACCGATATTTGCCGCAATGAAATCGTCATCGCACAGTTCGGGATACTCCCGTCCGATCCGGGTAATGTCCTCTGCCTGTCCGGGGGAGAGCGTCTCATCGGGATCCAGACAGTAAATGGTCTTCATCAGTCCCTGCCGGCGCAGAATTTCGTGCAGTCCCGCAATACATCCGGCAAAGTTGTTCCGGGCATCAAACACAGCGGAATTGGCATCGGTCACAGCAGCAGCCATGGTCAGCAGCGACTGGGGCACCACGCCGGTTTTCTTCGCTTCCCGTACGGATGCAAACAGTTCCACCGCCCGTTTCGTCCATACAGACCAGTGTCCCAGAAGACCGCCTTCAAATTCCTTTTCGTACACTTTGCCGTCCACACAGAACCGATAGTTGGCCAGCAGATCCGCCACGATATTGTCATCGTTGCCGGTGTACAGGGTGATTTCGTCCCGTCTGGGAGAAACAGCCGCCGCTCTGACCGCATCCAGCGTCTGATACCGGTTGAAGGGCGCACACTTGATGGCCACCACATTGTCAATCTCGCAGAGCTTTTCCCAGTATCCGGGGGTAAACAGCCGTCCGCCCACTGCTGTCTGCAGGTAGAATCCGATCACCGGCATCACCTGCGCCACAGCCTTTGTCCGTTCCAGCAGTTCCTCTTCCGTCAGATGGGAAAGTCCGCCGGGGCTCAGCAGTACCGCGTCATAACCGTACTGTTTTGTCAGTTCCGCTTCCCGGCAGGCCTGCGCCGCTTCTCCGCATACCCCGGCGACCTTTACGATTACCTTGCCGGTTTCCTTTTCATATGCGTCAATCTCTTCCGCCACCACCCGCAGCACAGGTTCATACAGGCCGATTTCCGGATCCCGGATGGCAAACTGGGTGGAATGCACCGCTGTGGCGATCCCGCCAACCCCGCAGTGAAGGTAATACTGCATCAGCAGCCGCTGCCCTTCTTCGTCGAATTTTCTATTTTCATCCAGTGCCAGAGGTGTTGCGGGAATGATGGTACCCGCGTGCAGGATCTCCAGCGCTCTTTCATGTCTTGTCATGTTCCCTCTCCCTTCTGTCCGATGCCGTATCTCCCGGACAGCCGTTTCCGATGTATGCTTTTGTTTCAGAATTTCCCGTCTCTGGTTTCAAAATGGGTGGGCTTGTCCAGCGTCCGTCCGCCGTCCAGCAGCCATTCCGCCTGCCACCGGATCAGAGTCCGTGCAGACACAGCCGGGTAGCCGAAGGTTTCCATGGCTTTGGCGGAATTGTTCAGAAGTGCTTCCGTGCCGGGTTCTCCTTCGAATACCGGTTCTTTGCCCAGGTACCGTCCCAGTTCCAGCGCCGTTTCCTTCACGGACAGGATTTCCGGCCCGGTCACGTTCATGGTGCAGGCAGGGGAATCGGCATGGAGCAGACCCCGGATAGCAATTTCGTTGGCGCTTCCCTGCCAGATGCAGTTGAAGCAGGATGTCCGCAGAGAAATGGGTTTATCCTCCAGGATCTGCCGGGCAATATCGTAAATCACACCGTACCGCAGATCCACCGCATAATTCAGCCGGTAGAAGAACACCTTTGTGCCCCAGGCATTTGCGGCATATTCAAAGACCCGTTCTCTGGCCAGGCAGCTCATGGCATATTCTCCCATAGGCCCCACCTGGTCTTTTTCCGTACATCCGCCGGAGGACGCAGGTACCATGGGGTAAATATTGCCGGAAGAAAACACCACGATCCTGGACGTTTTGAATTTTTCTGCCGTATAGGCAGGCAGGGCGGCGTTCATGGACCAGGTCTGCCACTCGTTACCGTCTGTGCCGAACTTTTTCCCGGCCATGTAGATCACATTTTCCGTATCCGGCAGCGCACGCAGCTTTTCTGTATCCAGCAGATCCGCCGCTATGGTGGTCACGCCGTTTTCTTCCATATACTGCTTTGCTCTCTCATCACTGCCACGGGATACGGCGATCACTTTTTTGTTCACGCCGGCTTTTTCCATGGCACGCTTTGCCAGCACGCACAGGGTCGGCCCCATTTTTCCGCCGGCGCCCAGCACCATAATATCCCCGTTCAGCTTTGCCATATCGTCACAGAGCGCATCCGAGGGGGTGGTCAGCATGGTATCGAGCGCTTCTTCTGTCCAGATTTTTCTTTCCATATTATATTTCTCCTTCCAGATACCGGATGTATTCTTCTTTCGTAAGACCGGGTACAAACTGTTCCTTCACCGTTTTTGCCCCGGCAGCTCCGTCCCACAGCAGATCCACCGCGGTCATAGCCATCATTTTGGCAGGCAGCAGAATGGCCGTCGCCGGATCGGACACGCCGAATTCCAGGCTGTGGAGATTGCCCGTAAAGCCGCCCACAGAAGGCTGGATCACCGGCAGCAGCATACTCAGGTCTCCCACATCCGTGGATCCTGTGATCGTTTCTCCGAACACCAGATTTTCCCGGCCGATCAGCGATGCCGCGTTTTCCTCCAGCACAGCGGACAGGGCAGCCGATTCCCGGATAGGCAGATACCCGGCCAGATCTTCGCATTCCCAGCCGGCACCGATCATCTGCGCCGCGCCCTGACAGGAACGTTCCACCGCTTCGTTCCCTTTCCGGATGGCTTCCAGCGCCGCGCCTCTGACATACGTGTCAATACAGACCTCATCCGGTACGGAATTGACCACATCACCGCCTTTGGTGATGATGGGATGGATCCGGATATGCTCCTCATCCCGGAATGTCTCCCGGTTGGCGTGGATACCCAGAATGGCCAGTGCTGCCGCATTCAGCGCATTGGTGCCATCGTAGGGCGTACTGCCATGGGCTGCCTTCCCCCGGAATGTGATGGTTTTAGCCCGGAACCCGAGATTATGTCCCCGGCAGTACAGCTTTGCCGCAGGTTCGTCCGGCTGGGCATGGATCATCATGGCAGCGTCGATACCGTCAAAGGCGCCTTCTGCCACCAGCTGCTGCTTCCCCCCGAAATACCGGATTTTTCCCGCTTCCCGCAACGCACGGCGTCCGTCCAGATCAATAAATTCCTCTGCCGGTACCGCAAAAAAAGTCACATCCCCATCCAGTTCTCCTGCTATGCCCTGCAGCCCTATGGCAGCGCCCAGCATAGCGGCAATCTGGGTGTGATGTCCGCAGGCGTGTGCTGTGCCGTCTGCCAGCGCATGCGGATGTCCGGCACATTTCAGTCCGTCCAGCTCCCCCATGATACAGATGTTGGCATGGTGTGCTCTGCCGGGCAGTGTTCCCTTTACCCCGGTCAGTGCATGAGGATATGTATACCCGATCCCCAGTTTATCAAAGGTCTGCCGTACCAGCGCAGCGGTTTTTTCTTCCCGGTATCCCATTTCAGGCTCGTTCAGAATCCTTTCCGCAATGGCAAAGATCTCCTCCGCTGCCCGGTCGATGGCATCACAGACCTGTTTTTTACATTGTTCCCTTGTCATATACATCCATCCGATCGTTTTCCAAATCTGTACACAGTATATCACAATCCGCCATGGTCTGCAAGGGAATCCGGAAAAAATCCCACGAAACAGAAAAAGACAGCCGGTTTTCCGACTGCCTTTATGCCTTTCAATCGCTGCAGTCTCCTTTCAGACCGGCAGACTTTGCTTCATCCGTGTTATACAGAAAGATTGCCGCAGGCAGCGTGTCATCCCTATCCGGCAGAGGCAGTTCTCCGCTGTCCGCCGCCATCTTGCCCATCAGTCCCACAGTGCGATGGAAGATCACACTTCCAATCACAGCATCAATCTCCCCTGCCACGGCGTCCGGTGCATGGGTTTTCATGATCTCCGCCGCCAGCACAGTCATCTCCCGGTACACCTCTGCCATTTCCTCCGTTTCCTCTGCCAGAATCTCCCGAAAAATCTTTCCCATTTCTCCGTCATACAGATACACAAGAGGTGCATCCGCCCCTCCGGCAGCGCTCTTTTCCGCCAGGGCCTGCAGTCTTGCCCGGTTGTCCGGACTGTCCACATGATTCTTCGGATCCAGCACACCGAAATTGGCAAAGCAGGCCGCCAGATCCTTCCGCAGACCGTAATACCCGGCAAAGGAACCGGAAGCATACACAGACGCCGGATCCTCATAGTCCACCGCATAATTCACCCCTTTGGCACCTGCGTACAGGTTTACAGGGTACTCGATATCGTACCGGTTCTTCCAGTTGTTGTGACCTTCCTGCATCAGCTTGAAGTAAAATGCCCATAACAGCCGGTTGTCTTCCATACCGCACCCGGCAAACCCCACCTTCCGGATCTGCGGCAGCTTTTTCTTTACAGAAGCCAGAATGCCGCCCAGTCTGCCGGTGAACCGTGTTTCCGCCGCACGGAAGAATTCCATATCGTAATCCTTTGTAAACATACACAGCTTCGTCTGGTATTTCCCGTTTTTCTCCGTCAGCAGTTCATATTTCTGCAGCAGTGCAAGTTCATCTTCCAGATACACCGCCGCTACCCCCAGTTCCAGAGAAAGTTCCCGCAGGGTCATGGGCGTATAGTACGTACAGTACAGGATATTCCCCGGCAGTTTCCGGTTGAACAGATTCCGGTATTCCGCATTGTATGCCCCCTGGAAAATGGTGCCGAAGTAAAATTCCGCCGGTTTATAGCTTTTCTCCCCGTATTCTCTTGTCATGGTCATACCCTCCTTCAGGATACGTCTTGTTTTATAGAGATAATATTTCACCATTTCCACAGAGATCCCCCGGCGCTTTGCAATCTCGCCGCAGGACAGGCCGTCGAAATAATACGCCACCGTGCATTCCCGGTATTCTTTTGCCAGCAGTGCCAGTTCCCTGTGCAGCAGCGCCGTTTCCTCCCGGAGGATCAGCGTGTCTGCCATATCCGCCATGTCGTCTGCCGGTTCTTCCGCTGGGGGCTTCGTCACCGTCCGGCTCTTCTTCCGGTAGTATTTTTTCACTGTATTGGCTGCCAGTGCCCAGAACCAGCCATGGAAGGCACTGTCATTCTGCAGCTTTTCCGCATTTTCCAGCACAGCCACCACAATATCCCCGGCCAGATCCTCGGCGTCTTCCCGGTTCGATACCCGGTGCAGCGCATAGGCAAAAATGGTTTTCATATTTTCCGCCGCAAAGGCAGCCGCTGTTTCCACGTCCATGCTTTCCTCCTGAAATGGTTTTGAAGATCTTCATCCCTATAGTACCCGCCGTACCGAAGCGGTTAATAGACCGGCAAAGATTTTCCATGCTTTTTTTGCATATCCGGGGCAGATACTTGTATTATTGGCAGGTCTGTGGTATAATGACCTCATAAATCATTAAAAATTATACAGATTGCAAAGGAGTTCATCATGAAAAAGCATCTTTCCATTCTGCTTCTCCTCGCTATGCTGACACCGCTGTTTGCTTCCTGCGGCAATGCGGAAATCCCCGATGAAACCGTACTGCCGGAAGACACCGCTGCCGTTGAAACAGAAATCGAAACAGAGTACACTGCCTACTCGTATCTTCCTGCAGACACCTATGACGGCCGGATCTTCACCATTGCTACCCCCAGCACCGGCACCCGGTACATCCCCGGTCAGTTCATCACGGAAGAAGCCACCGGTGACATCATCATGGACGGTGCCTACGAACGGAACCTCATCGTGGAGGAGACCTTTGATATAAAGATCGCCCACGAAATGCCTGCTGACTCCGCCGGATTTGTCAAGGCTGCACGGAATGTAATCATGAGCGGAGACGCCGCCTATGACCTGGTGTCCGGCTTCCTGCGGGAAACTTCCCCCGCCGCCATCCAGGATCCGCTGTTTATCCAGGCAAGTGAGCTGTCCTGGCAGAATCTGGACAATCCGTGGTACCCGGCGTACCTGAACCAAGCCCTGAACATAGACGGCGACCAGTCCATCTTCTACTCTGACATGACCTGTATTTCCCTGTCCTGTACGTATGGAATGTTCTACAACACCACCATGGGGCAGCGGTACGGCATACCGGATCTGGGCGAGATTGCGCTGGAAGGCAGCTGGACCTGGGACAAATTCCTGGGATACGCCTCCGACATCACCACGGACGTAAACGGTGACGGTGTCTATGACGGAAATGACATCTATGGCAACGGCTTCTACTATACCCTGAACCATGCCAACAGCGACACCCCTCTGACCCTGCAGTACGGGATGGAATCCTTCACGACCCGTATGGAAAACGGCAGACCTGTGCTGAACCTGAATACGGAACGGCAGGTTTCCATTGTGGAACGTCTGTATGATCTGTTCTATCAGGAAAACCGTTCCTGCCTGCTGACCAACGGCGCTGACCAGTGCACCATGTTCGCCAACGGCCAGATCCTGTTCCTGACGGCCATCATCATGCACGCCCCCAACTATATGCGTGACATGGAAGACACCTACATCGCCCTGCCCATGCCCAAGTATGACGAAACCCAGCAGTCCTATTATACCATCATCAGCCCTGCCTCGTCCATGGTTTTCGGTATTCCTTCTTCCGTGTCCGACAAAGAATTCGCTTCTGTCATCTTTGATGCTCTGTCCTACGAAGGAAATCAGAAGGTCATCCCTGCCTTCTTCGAAGCTTCCATGAAGAAGAAATATTCCCGTGACCAGCTGACCGCACAGGTCTTCGATCTGCTCCGGGAAAGCACATACATCGATTTCGGCATCGTATACGACGGCAATGTAGGTATGTCCACGCTGATCTCCTCCATGATGTCGAAAAAGAGCACCGATTTTGCCTCCTCTTACGCTGCTCTGGAGCCGAAAGCCCTTACCCAGTATGAAACGGTTCTGGAAGCTTTTGACTGAGAAAGGAAACATATATGGAAATCCTGATAAACCGCATGGCAAATGCCGATAACCAGAAAACTTTCTTTACCGACCGGGTGATGGACGAGCTGCAGAAGTGCGGCAATGTACGGGAAGGAGTTTTTACCCGGGAACAGCTCCGGGACGCTCTGCCCGGTGTGGATGTACTGTTCGGCAGCTGGGGTCTGTACCGTCTGGACGAAGACCTGCTCTCCCGGGCAGACAAACTGAAAATGGTCTGCTATACCGGAGGCAGCGTGGCCGAACAGATGACGGAAACCGTGGCGGAAAGGGGCATACATATGCTCAGCGGAAACCGTCTGTACGCCAATTCCGTAGCGGAAGGCACCATCGGCTATATCCTGCTGGCCCAGAGACGGCTGGTGAAGCTGATCAATGAAACCGCGGAAACCGGCTGGGCTCCTTTTTACCACAGCGACGGCATCCGGTTCAAAACCATCGGTATAATCGGCTTCGGTATGATCGCCAAATATCTGGCAAAGATGCTGCAGGCCTTTGAATGCCGGGTACTGATCTGTTCGGAATGGTTCCGTCCGGAAGACGAAGCCGAATACCGGGCCGAAAAATGCGATATGGAAACCCTGTTCTCCGAAAGCGATATCGTAACCCTTCACGAATCCCTCCGTGACGATACCTGGCATATGATCGGCAAACGTTACTTTGATATGATGAAGCAGGACGCCCTGTTCGTCAACACCGCCCGCGGCCCCATCATTGTGGAAGAAGATCTGGCAGAAGCAGCCAAAACCGGTCGGATCCGTGCTATTCTGGACGTATTTGAAAAAGAACCCCTTCCCATGGATTCCTGTCTGCGGGGATGCGAAAATATCATTCTGGTCCCCCACCGCGGCGGGCCCACCATTGATATCCGGGAACAGGTAACCTTATCGCTGATCCGGGATCTGCAGTCCTACCTCGAAAAGGGCGAGAACGCGGTATTGGAGAACGAGATCTCCTGGGAATACGCCCGCCACATGACCCGTGCGGCAGCAAATATTAAAAAGTAAGGAAGATATCATGCGATACAAGGCAATTTTATTTGACATGGACGGGGTTCTGATCGATTCCGAAGGCGTAATGGCACTTTCCACCATCGAAGCACTGGGCCACTTCGGTATCCGTACCAAAGCGGAAGAGTATCATCCATTCGTCGGTAAAGGGGAAGAACTGTACATCGGCGGCGTGGTCCGCAATCACGGTTTTGTGTACGTGCCGGAAATGAAAGCACATACATATGATGTATATGGAAAAAACATCGGTGCGGCAAACTGTATTCCCGGTGCAGCGGACATGATCCGTGAGGTAGTGCAGGCGAAGATCCCCCACGCCCTTTGTTCCGGTGCAGAACTGCCCAAAGTACTGCACAATCTCCGGGCGCTGGGACTGACCACGGCAGATTTCGATGTCATTCTGTCTGCCAATGATGTAACCCGCAACAAACCCTTCCCGGACATCTATCAGAAGGGTGCGGCAGAACTTGGTATGGATCCGGCGGACTGCGTGGTGGTGGACGACACCCTCTCCGGTGTAGCTTCAGGAAAAGCTGCCGGTGCCTATACCATCGCCGTTGGCGGCACCTACACGGCAGAAGAATTCCGGGAGCAGGGACTGGCGGATGCCTTTGTGGAAAAACCGGCTATGCTGACCGGGTATTTCCGCACGATGGGCTTCCGGCTGTAACAAGACCATCGTATCAGAAACATGAAACATACAGGAGGGACACACATGAAATACATTCCCGTAGCGGCACACCGGGGCAATATCGACGGATATCCGGAAAACACATTGCCTGCTTTCCGGTCCGCCTATGAGATCGAAGCCGACATGATCGAGCTGGATCTGCATATGACAAAGGACCGGGAAATCGTTGTCATCCACGACGACCGGCTGGACAGAACCACCGACAGCACCGGCCGGATCCGGGATCTCACCCTGGCGGAAATCAAAAAAGCGGATGCCGGCATCAAAAAAGATCCCAAATTTGCCTGTGTGCGCATTCCCACCTTCCGGGAATTCCTGGATCTGACAAAGGCCATGGACAACGCCGGACACACCCGGATGACATTCAATTTCGAGTTCAAGGATTACTTCCGTGAGGGAGAAGACTGGGCTAAGGAAAGCTGTGACCGCACCATCGCCCTGATTGAAGAATACGGTCTGGAAGATCGCTGTGTGGTCAACAGTTTCGATGGGAAACTGCTGGCATATGTGCAGGAAAAGTGGAACGGACGCTTCAAGCTCCACGGGTTCCATCCCTACAGCATTCTGGGCGAGACATATCCCCTGCCCATGTATTGTGTTTGTCTCTTTGACGAAGGCAAGGACAGTGCCGGTCAATCCTGTCAGGTAGGCGGCGCAGAAATCTTCGATGCCGTCAAAGCGGATGGATGCCAGACCTGGCTGGGGGCCGGTGTGAGGCTGGAAGAGCATGTAAAAATGGGCTGTGAACGGGGCGCGGATCTGTATACCTCCAACGAACCGGCCAAGCTGATGGAAATGCTCAAACGTCTTGGATACAGAGAAGGCGAATGGACACTGTAAACGGAATGCAAAAGTGCTGTGCGTACCCATGCGGTATTCACAGCACTTTTTGTGTTATTTCCCGTCCACCAGATCGTCGATCACCTGCCGGACTTCTTCATAATCCGCTTTCGGCAGCAGATAGGTATGTCTGCAGCCTTCCTCCGGCTTCCAGTGGGTCACAAGATTGTCGTCCACCCAGATCCGGCCGAAAGTATGGTAATTCCAGTATACACCGGGACGGATCGCTTCCAGCATAGCCGTCTGATCCCAGCTGTTCCGTCCGGCACCGTGGTTGTGGATCTCATATGCCAGCGCCACCGGATCTCCTTTTGCCGCCCGGGAAGGATAATCCTTCATGGTCACGATATATGTGCCGATCTCAAAGCTGGACAGCACCAGCTCACCGCACCAGTTATCAAAAGCTGCCCTTGCGGTTTCCAGTCCGCTGCCGTAGATGTTCCATTCCCAGGTGGACGGCTCACCGACCGCGCTGATGGCTGCATAAATGGGCATGGGCCAGGATTCAAAAAAGCGTCCCCCCATCAGTACAGTGCGCGCCAGTTTCCGGGAAATCATCTCCTGCCCGGTCATGGGAGAAATGGCATCCGGTCCGCTGAGCGCCAGTTTTGCCATGGATCCCAGATTCCCGGTCACCACCAGCGTCACACTGCCGTCTTCTGCTTCCGCCAGCGTTTTCCGCAGTACCGTCAGTGTATCGGGAGCCGCTTTGTCTGTCCCCCATACCTCTGCCGGATACCGGTTCGGGAAACAGTCGCACAGCGCCCCCGCATATACGCCGCGGCTGTCCTGAAGCACATCGTAATTGATCCCCACCGGCACTTCTCTGCCGTAAAACCGGTTGATCGCGTCAATACATCCGGCCATCCAGGGTGAAGCAAAGCAGCCGGTCACCGCCAGCAGTTCCGCTTCCCCCTTGTCGCACAGCCGGTGCAGCATAGCCAGGGCGCCCGCGTCATCGCAGTCCCCGCCGATATCGGTATCAAAAATAATTTTTACAGGCTTTGCCATGAGCATCCTCCTGTGGTATGAATTCCTATGTCATCAGTATAACACGGACAGAAAAAAATTGCAATATGCTCCGGCGGGAACATACTGCAATTTTCGATTCCATATTATTTTTTCAGCTTGGCCTGTGCCTTCAGACGGTTTTCCGTGTTCAGAATCCGCTTGCGCAGACGGATGGACTTGGGCGTCACTTCGATCAGCTCGTCATCGGAGATGAATTCGATCGCCTGTTCCAGAGAGAAGATCTTATGGGGCACCAGACGCAGCGCTTCATCTGCACCGGCGGAACGGATGGAAGTCAGGTGCTTCTTTTTGCACACGTTCACGGCAATATCTTCTTTCTTGGGACATTCGCCTACCAGCATCCCTTCGTACACAGGGGTCTGTACGCCGATGAACATTACACCGCGGTCCTGCGCATTGAACAGACCGTAGGAAGTGGCTTCCCCGTCTTCCGATGCCACCAGAGAACCGGTGTAACGGGTGATGATTTCCCCTCTGTGGGGCTGATATCCGTCAAACAGGGAGTTGATGATCCCTTCCCCACGGGTATCGGTCAGGAATTCGCTCCGGTAACCAAACAGACAACGGGACGGGATGGAGTATTCGATCCGCATTCTGGTACCGCTGGCGGAGATACCCATTTCCAGCAGTTCCCCTTTGCGCGCACCCAGCTTTTCCACAACAGCGCCGACAAATTCTTCCGGTACGTCGATGGAAACTCTTTCCACAGGTTCACACAGCACACCATCAATTTCCTTGAACAGCACACGGGGGTTGGAGCAGCACAGCTCATACCCTTCCCGGCGCATGGTTTCGATCAGAATGGACAGATGCATTTCGCCGCGACCAGCTACCAGGAAACAGTCGGTGGTATCCCCATCCTGTACCCGGAGAGAAACGTCCTTCAGGGTTTCCTTGTACAGCCGTTCGCGGATCTGGCGGGAAGTAACCCACTTGCCTTCTCTGCCGGCAAAGGGGCTGTCGTTTACAGCAAAGGTCATTTCCATGGTAGGTTCACTGACCTTGACAAATTCCAGAGGCACAGGAGCCAGGGGAGAGGCAATGGTATCACCGATGGTGATGTTTTCCGCGCCGCTGAAGCATACGATATCGCCCATCTTTGCTTCTTCCACAGTAACTCTGCCCAGACCGTCGAACTGATACAGAGAAACGATCTTGGTTTTCTTGGGCGCAGCATCCGGGGTGTGGAAGTTGGTGATCACCACTTCTTCGCCCACATGTACCGATCCGCGTTCGATCCGGCCGATACCGATACGGCCAACGTAATCATTGTAGTCAATCGAAGAAACCAGCAGCTGCAGGGGCTCATCCACTTCCCCTTCCGGTGCGGGAATATAGTCCAGAATGGTGTCAAACAGAGGATCCAGATTGGTACCGGCCACATCAGGAGAGAAGGAAGCGGTACCGGCCCGTCCGGAACAGAACAGGACAGGTGAATCCAGCTGTTCATCGGTAGCATCCAGTTCCATCAGCAGTTCCAGAACTTCATCCGGCACTTCGTCAAGCCGTGCATCGGGTTTGTCGATCTTGTTGACAACCACGATCACTCTGTGGCCCAGTTCCATGGCTCTCTGGAGAACAAAACGGGTCTGGGGCATGGGGCCTTCCGCCGCATCCACCAGCAGAATAACGCCGTTTACCATTTTCAGGATCCGTTCCACTTCTCCGCCGAAGTCCGCGTGACCGGGGGTATCCACGATATTGATTTTCACGTCACCCCGCATAACAGAGGTGTTCTTCGCCAGAATGGTGATACCTCTTTCCCGTTCCAGGTCGCCGGAGTCCATGACTCTTTCTCTGACAGTCTGGTTTTCGTGGTATGCGCCGCCCTGTTTCAGCATTTCGTCCACCAGGGTGGTCTTACCGTGGTCAACGTGGGCAATGATGGCAATATTTCTCAAATCTTCTCTGATCAAAGCTGTAATCCCCCTTCCCGCATCCCGGCAGGAAGGTTTTTCCTTTCTTGGCGCTCCGCCTCATAAACTTCACTTTTTCCAACCTTGTTATTATAGCATAAATTCGGCCGGAAATAAAGGAGTTCGAAACAAAAAACAGAATTTCAGCAGATTGCAAAAAAGTTGGCACCGGATAAGGATGAGTTTTGACAAAGGAAAATGCTGAAAATGCCGCAGGAAGATTTTTGAAAAACTCTTGACAAACAGAAACTGTTGTGATATACTATATTGGCACGTCGGGGTGTGGCTCAGTTTGGTAGAGTGCTTGGTTCGGGACCAAGAGGCCGCTGGTTCAAATCCAGTCACTCCGACCAATATTCCCAAAGGGAAATTGTGAAATCAGTCGAAATGCTCAAAAAACTTGAGTGTTTCGGCTTTTTTCGTGCCTTTTTCGGGGGATTTCCGGTATATTGACCACTTTTCCGCGAGAAAACAGTGAGTGGACTCTGGTTCCGTTAAAAGAACACTTTCCGGATAAAGAGTGATATCCCCAAAACACACACTGTCCTGTGTACATTCAGCCCCATGAACAAGGGCTGGTTCATATTCAATATTATCCCGCAAACGCCAGAGCACCGGGGGATTCCGGGTTGAACCGGTGGAAAGTCTGGCTCTCCCCGTTGTAGTGGACGATTACATCGCCGGTATACTTGTCCACCAGAAAATCCCATACAAAGGGAATCCGGTAGAACCGGTCTGTTTCGGATGTCACCTCCAGATGGGGGATCTTCCAGCGGAACATCACATCATCTCCCGGATAAGGCGAGGATGCCGGTTCTTCCTCCAGGGGAACAAAGGTGCCGTAAGTGTTTTCGTATGCCTGAATCAGCTGTGCTTCCAGTTTTTCAAGCGCTTCTTCTTCCGGGATCACAGATGCACTTTCCGGATACCGCCAGAAAACCAGATGAGGCTGGTTTGCCAGATAAAACGGTTCACCGAAGGGGTAATACAGATGGGGCTTGCCATCTTCACCGATGATGGAAGTGGGGCCGGCGTTGTAGAAGGCGTATTCCGCACCCAGCAGCAGGGCCGCGTCCTTCGGGGACATCCAGACCTTCCAGGAAACCCTTTGGCCAGCCGATTGGACTTCTGCCAGACGGAAAGATATGTCCATGTCCTTACCATCCAGTGTCACACGTTTTTCAGGATACCGGAAGATGACCTCATGCGTCTTTCCGTCGATCCGGTAGGAGAAATCACCGGACAATGGACCTTTTTCTGCATCGTCCCAATTTCCCTCCAGCCCGTATCCGGCATCCGGGTACAGCGTCAGCAGAACAGCCATCACATCTACCATCCAGGTGTCGGAGTCTTCTTCACGATAGGCTGCACCTGAATAATGCTCGCCGGAAAGAAGCAGGGAGCCATTGACGAATATCGGGATATATGTTTTCTTTTTTCCGGCGTAGGGAGCATTTTCATCGGTTGGGATGACAATTCCGTAACCTTCGCCGCCAATGACGACCTGCTGCAGATTTCCGCTTTCGTCATACACCACATTGGCAAAATCCAGATTGGTTGGGTAAACCGTTTCCACAACTTTTTCCTGCACGCACGCCACCGCAGAACCGGCAAGCACGCACAACACCAGTACAACAGCAATCCACAGCACACCCCGCTTTTTCTGCCGGGTGTCCATGATGTTCTCAAACCGAGCCTGCATCATGCGGAGCCGGGGCGAAAAGTGGGTTGTCATGGGCACACGCCGCTTCCAGCACTGGCGCAGAATGGTCAGCATCCCGTTGCCGTATACGGATCGCACATCCTCTCCCTGGCCGGCCAGCACCGCTTCGTCACAGGACAGCTCCATTTCCTCCCGCATCCACCGGTCTGCCAGATGTACGGCAGGGTTGAACCAATGCATCGCGCACACAAGCAGTCCGAACAGCTGTATCCACAGAT
>SVSN01000134.1 GCA_015064285.1 Oscillospiraceae bacterium
AGATCGCCAAGCCCGAAGAAGTTCTGGAAGTTGGTCAGATCGTGAACGCCAAGATCACCGCTATCGATATGGACAACCGCAAGATCAGCCTGTCCATCCGCGCTCTGCTGGAAGAAGCTGCCGGCGATGAAGAATACGCTGACGAAGCTGTTGAAGAAGACGCTGAATAATCGGTTTCCGGTTCACTGAACAAAAAGAATAGAGGGAGGAATGGCCGGTGCTGTTCCTCCTTTTTCTTATTCATACTTTAGCCGATTGCAAAACTCAGAAAAAACGAAATCACGCACTTGAAAACCGGCTACGGCGGGCAGGGTAGAGGTCCCTGACCGCTCACTCCACTATTTCTGGTGTTTTGCAATTTCTATATATAGGGGCACATGGAATTGCAGGCACTATATCCAGCAAAAACCATTTTAAAAGTTTTTGCTTAGCGCCGTGTGCGGCGCTTGGCTTTCTTTCAAAAAGCGACCGTTTCCCCTGTACTGGAGTTTTGCAATCGGCTACTTATTCATACTTTTATATGATGAAAAAAATTCTTATTCCCCTGGCCTGCCTGTTTCTGCTGACAGCCTGCGGGCCTATGGGAACATCATCCCCCAATCCATCCCTGCCTCAGGACGCATCCGCATATGCCGCAGAGCCGCTGCCGGACACCCATGCCGAGCTGCAGCAGTCCATCTGGTATATCACCCACGCAGCCGGAGAGATTGACGGCATGACCGGTTCCAACAGCCTGGAAGCCCTGACACAGGCGTATGAAGCCGGCTGCCGGTATATCGAGATTGATTTCCAGTTCACCGCCGACGGAGATCTGGCCTGTATCCACGACTGGTACCGGCAGTACACCTCCGCTGTGCCCGAAGACGGAACGGCGCTGACCCTGGAACAGTTCCAAAACTGCCGGATCTACGATACATACACGCCTCTGTGGCTGGATTCACTGGCGGACTTTATGATCGCCCACCCGGATCTGTACATCATCACGGATATCAAAACCGACAACCCCAAAGCCGCCGTCATGATTGCAAAGCGGTATCCCGAGCTGACCGACCGGTTCATTATCCAGATTTACAACGGCAGTGAATACGACGCCGTCCGAGAAGCGGGGTTTGATCATATCATCTACACCCTGTATATGCTGGACTGGAACAGCAAAACGGACACCAAAGCCCTGCGGGAATACGCGGAAGGACATCCCCTGCTGGCATATACCTTCTCCTATGAGCTGTGCGATATCGACGGCTATGTGGAAGAAATGCTGCAAACCGGGATTCCTCTGTACGTGCACACCGTCAACGGCGACGAACAGCAGCTGACATATTTTGAAATGGGTATATCCGGTATTTATACGGATGAGCTGAAATAACAGAACCCCCGGCATTCTTCATTCATGATTCTGAATTTACACAATTCCCCAAAACAAAGGAGGACTAACCTATGACAACCATCCCCCGCCCCGAGTATCCGCGCCCTACGCTGGTGCGTGACGACAACTGGCTGAACCTGAACGGCCAATGGGCATTCGCTTTCGACTTCGGCAACTCCGGCCGGGAACGGAAGATGTGGGAAGCGCCCGCAGAAGCCTATACCCATGAAATCACCGTTCCCTTCGTGCCCGAATCCAAGCTGTCCGGCATCGAATACGTGGACTTCATCGCCGCCTGCTGGTACCGCCGTTCCTTCACCCTGCCGGAAGGATGGTGCAAGTGCAGCGGTCGGATTCTGCTCCACTTCGGCGCGGTTGACTACTACAGCGAAATTTATGTAAACAACAAAAAAATCGGCGACCATACCGGCGGTTATACCCCCTTTGTGATCGACGTAACCGATGCCGTGCAGGCCGGTGACAACGTGATCGCCGTATTTGCGGAAGACAACGGCAGAAGCTCCCTCCAGCCCACCGGCAAGCAGGTTTACCACAGCTACTATAACAGAGGCTGTCACTACACCCGCTGCACCGGGATCTGGCAGACCGTCTGGATGGAATATGTACCCAAGAATTACATCAAAAACCTGAAGATCACTCCCGACGTGCTGGCGGAAGAAGTGGAAATTCTGGTTTCCCTGGAAGGTGCCTACTGCGCCATCGACGAAGTGACTGCCTGCGTATCCTTTGCCGGAGAACATGTAGCCTGCGGCAAGGCCAAGGTACTGGGCAAGCACGCCAAGCTGCGGATCGCCATCCCCGAACCGAAGCTGTGGAATGTTGGTGAACCCAACCTGTACGACCTGGTTGTAAAGGCCGGGGACGACACCGTAGAAAGCTACTTCGGTATGCGTGACGTGCGGATCAACGGCTACGCCATCGAAATCAACGGCAAGCCGGTTTACCAGAGACTGGTGCTGGACCAGGGCTACTACCCGGACGGCATCTACACCGCTCCCACCGATGAAGATCTGAAGAAGGACGTGGAAATGTCCATGGCTGTGGGCTTCAACGGCGCCAGACTGCACATGAAGGTCTTTGAACCCCGTCTGCTGTACCACGCCGACCGCGCCGGCTACCTGCTGTGGGGCGAATTCCCCAACTGGGGTCTGGACGAATCCAATCCTGCAGCACTCCTCTCCATCATGCCCGAATGGCTGACGGAAGTGGAAAGAGACTACAACCATCCCGCCATCGTAGGCTGGT
>SVSN01000058.1 GCA_015064285.1 Oscillospiraceae bacterium
ACCAGCGCCCCCCGGGACGTATTCAGCAGCACCACGCCTTTTCTGCACTTTTCCAGCGCCGCTTCATCAATCACATGGTAGGTTTCTTCCGTCAGCGGGCAGTGGAGCGAAATGATGTCACTGCCGGCAAACAGTTCCTCCAGCGTTACATACCGGATCGTGTCGCCGTTGTCAAGTCCGGGGGCCGGATACTTATCATACGCCAGTACGTTCATTCCGAAGCCGCGGCAGATATCGATGAACACCCGTCCGATCCGTCCGGTGCCGACCACACCCACCGTTTTCCCGTGGAGGTCAAAGCCGGTCATCCCGTTCAGGCTGAAGTTATAGTCTCTGGTCCGGATGAATGCCTTATGGATCCGGCGGATGGAGGTCAGAAGCAGCGCCATGGTATGTTCCGCCACTGCGTAGGGAGAGTACGCCGGTACCCGAAGTACGTGGATCCTGCCGTAAGCATATTTCATATCCACATTGTTGAACCCGGCACACCGCAGAGCTACCGTCTGCACACCCATTTCGCACAGCTTGTCGATCACGGCTGCGTTGACAGTATCGTTCACAAATACACACACGCCGTCAAAGCCATTGGCCAACTCAGCCGTGTCTTCGTTCAGCTTGGCTTCAAAAAACTTGAATTCTATGTCATGCTCTGCACCGTACTTTTCAAAAGACGGTTTGTCATAAGGTTTTGTATCAAAGAATGCGATTTTCATCGGCTTGCCTCCTTGCTTTTCTGAAGATAGTATAGTATAATGGGAGCACAATGTATGTTGAAATTTCAACAGAATCGAGAAAAAAATGAAAAAGTATCTGAAAATCCTGAAAGAATGCCCTCTGTTCCGGGATATAGAAAGCAGTGATCTTCTGAAAATGCTGACCTGTCTGGATGCCAAAGTCGAAAGCTTCGATAAAAAATACACGATCTTCTCCGAAGGTACACCGGCCAGATATCTGGGCATCGTGCTGACCGGTTCCGTGCAGGTGGTGCGGATCGATTACTACGGCAACCGCAGCATTCTGACAGAACTTGGCAGCGGCCAGGTATTCAGCGAGGAGTTTTCCTTTGCAGGACTGCCCACCATTCCAGTCTCTGTCATCGCAGATGACCCATGCGATGTCATGCTGATCGACTGCAGTCATATTCTGCATACCTGTTCCAACAACTGCGCCTTTCACCAGCAGCTGATCTTCAATCTGATGAAAAACCTGGCGGAAAAAGCGATCCTGTTTCACCAGAAGGTGGAGATTGCCGCCAAACGCACCACCCGGGAAAAACTGATGACCTACCTGATGTTCCAGGCTAAAAAGGCAGGCTCCAACCGGTTCCGGATCCCTTTCGACAGGCAGGAGCTGGCAGACTATCTGGAAGTGGACCGGAGCGGTCTGTCTGCGGAAATCAGCAAGCTGCGGAAAGAAGGCGTGCTGGAAAGCGACAAAAACACTTTTGTACTATTGTGAAAGAAGAAGAAAAACGGCTCTCCCGCTGTGTGTGACACAGAAGGAAAGCCGTTTTGTTGTCGGTAATGTTTATTTTTTGATCTCATGGGTCAGCGCCACACCGGTTTCGATCAGTGCTTCCGCCACCCCTGCCTTAAAGTTGGAGCTTCTGGCTTCATAACCGCCTTCCGCATAGGCATCCGCCATGGGGAAATATCCCTGATATCCGTTTGCACAGCAGCAGGGGATGGTCACGGCAAAAGCAGAGCCGTTCTTGATTCCCCGGCCGATATCGGTGAAAGGCTCGCCGGGCAGTCCCACAAACGCCACATCCCCGATCCCTACGGAAGTCAGATACAGACCGAACGCATCCGGGCCGAATTCATGACGGATCCAGGCATTGGCTTCTCCCAGCACCGTGGCGTGCATCATACCTCTGTATGTTTCGCCGAATTTCACCGGATCTTCCTTGTGGAATTTCACCAGTTCCTTGGCAGCCGCAACCTGTTCCGGTGTCCCTCTGTTGGAAGGTACATTGGTTACTTTCTGTCCATAATACACCGTATCACAGGCTATCGGCGTGGTATAGGAATACACGGACAGCACCGCACCGGCGATCACCCGTCCCATATGCTCCGTATGCGCCAGACCGGGTTTCCGGGCAGCCTTGATATTGATATGATTGGTGTCCCCCTGGGCGCCGTTGAAATATACCACATGCACGCCGCGGCCTTCTTTTTCGCCCTGCAGAGCACCTTCCAGAATCCGGCGGACAAATCCCGGATAATCCGCACAGAATCTATTGCCGCCCACGGTATCCGGATGCACCTGGAAATTGACGATGGCTATATCTGCCGCCCCTTCTCTGACCACTTTCACAAGCTGTACCGTTTCATCCGGCGTACCGATGGGGCCGACCACTTCCGGATCATTGCCGGGGTTGGTTTTGGTGGAGCCGTCCTTCATCCGGAACCGACGGACAAAAGAAATCCCTTTTGCTTCACTGCGTGCCGTTTCCAGCGTGGCTTCCTTCATATCGGCGATAGCCAGCGAAATGGCGTCAGAGATCCGGTTGAACAGATACTCGTTGTAGGCAGGATCAATTTCAAAAAGTCTGCCCTGATTGATCTCCGGTCCGGTGTGAGTATGGGTACAGGCAATGAACACCGCTTCGTAGTCCATACCGTTCTTCTCCGCTGCCCGGTGCCGGATGATATCCATGTTGTCCTGGTTGATCCCAATCACATCCAGGCTTACCACAGCAGCCGTTTTTTCTCCGTCGCTGAAGGCAATGGCATGGGCCTGCAGGGGATCAATGATGCCGTCTGCCAGCCGTTCATGGAAGTAGCCCGACAGTCTTGCACCGAAGGGCGGGGTGATATCCAGTCTGCAAAATCCTGCTTTCATGCGTGATACATCCTTTCTGATTTATAATTCAGGCAAAATACAGCCATACTGTTGTATATGTTACCGGAGCACCGCCGTTCCGTCTTCCCGGTATTCGATACGGTCTCCGCTGCAGCCCAGACTGTCGATAAAGGCAAGGTATTCCTCTTTGGAAGCAAAGGGTGCTTTGTATTCTGCTGCTATGGTACCGGCACGGACACCGCCATCCTTCAGCAGCAGATACAGCATTCCCAGCTGCCACTTGGCACAGTCCACACAGGCCGCCACAGGATCCACAATATAATAATCATTGCCATGCCCGGTGCCCTGTCCGCCGCCGCAGTAGGGATGAATCACCGGCATAACCGCGGAAAGATCGCCCATGTCCGTAGACCCGGAGCCGATGTGGCTGCTGACATCCATGGGATACTGGGGAATCATCAGCTCTCCCGCTTCTTTTGCCAGCTCCATCATGGCAGGAGCGTTATGCAGGGGACCATAGCCGGGAGCGTCCACAATTTCAATATTGGTACCGATGGAATATGCGGCACCGGTCAGCGCCCGGTTGACTTTTTTGTTGGCTCTGGTAATCGCGTCAAAGCTGCTGCCGCGGACATAGCTTTCCAGCGTCACCGTTTCGGGAATGGCATTGACCATATCGCCGCCGTGGGTAATGATGGGATGTACCCGGATAATGTCCGGTTCGGCAAATGTTTCCCGGATAGCGTTGATGGCGCCTATCCCGCAGGTTGCGGCATACAGAGCGTTCTTCCCTGCCCAGGGACTGCCGCCGGCATGAGCCGCTGTGCCCTTATAGGTGATCTTCTTGGTGATACAGCCAACAGAACCGCCGCGGATGGCGTAACCGGACGAGGTATGCACCATGAAAGCCACATCCACATCATCAAAATAGCCCCGGTGGAGGAATTCCGTCTTGCCGCCCAGATATCTGATCTTCCCTTCCTCTTTCAGTTTGCTGCGGTATTCGATCTCCAGCAGTTCTTCCGCCGGCACAGCACAAAGACGGATTCTGCCGGAAAGTTCGTCCAGAACACCCGGTTCCGTGAGCGCTGCCGCAATCCCCAGCAGGGCCGCACACTGGGCATTATGGCCGCAGGAATGTACTGCGCCGGTCACAGGATCCGCTTCCGGATGGGCTGGGCAGATGACGGAATCCAGTTCCCCCATCACCAGCACTTCCGGGCCGGGTCTGCCTGTATCTATGACAGTATAAAACCCGGTGATCCCCTCCGCCATGATCAGGTCATAGCCGAGAGCACGGAATTTCTCTTCCATATAGGCAGAGGTAACTTTTTCCCGGAAACCGGTTTCGGGATGGGCCCAGATAAACCGCTCCGCTTCCAGGATCATATCCCTGTATTTTTCCACAGCCTGTATCATATATTCCATGGTATCCCTCCTTTGTCAGCTTCACGCTTCTCCGTAGTATGTATCCAGTACATCGCTTACGGTTTTTGCCCACACAATCAGGTTTTCCGGGCGATGGGACACGGTACTGATGTCTTTCAGCACGATGTCGCAGGGACAGCCGTATTTCAGGCACACTTTTACTGTTTTTTCCGTTTCTTTCCGGATCACTTCCGGATCGGTACGGATCGCCACATGGGCCGGATTCGGTTTCCGGGCATACACATATCCTCCGCCGATCTGTTCTCCGCAGATTTCTTCATTTGCCCAGGGTGACACACCGATTTTGCGGAGATTGCCGATCTTTTTGATTACCTCCATCTTAGTATCCAGCGGTTCACAGCAGCCGTAGTAGGTGTAGGCAAACCGTTCGGCAATGGGTTTGATATACCGGATTTCAAATTCATCGTGCATTTCCGGAGAAACTGTGGAAAACATCTGGGCCATCCCCCGGAACCAGGTGGCCTTCCAGCCGTCTTCCGCCAGTCCGGACACCAGACCCGGCGTACAGTGAAGATTGACCGAGGTAGGATCCACATGGGAGTATTGTTCGATGAAATCCAGTCTGGCAATCGCCGCATCTGTGAATTTCCGCATGATCCGGTGCAGATATTCCGGACGGTCATACATATCGTACAGGATTGGTTCCACACCCCGGAGGAAGGATATATCGTCCCAGGGCGGGAAATAGAGATAATCATGTCCGCACAGCTTCACCGGCATGGCATCGCCCAGCAGATCCGTCATGAAGTTCATATTGGCTTCATCCCGGTCAGGGCGCAGGGTAAACGTGGGGATCTGTACCTTCTCCAGGGCTTCTTCGTCTTCCAGTACATCCCGGAAACTGTGGGAAACGATATTGTTGTATTCATCGGAACGAATGATGGTTTCGTCCCGGGAAATCCCCATTCCCGTGGAATCATAACTCATCCGCACCCGCCAGAAAGGTTCAAACAGGGTGTCTGCCTTGAAATATTTCCACCGGTACAGAGCTACCCGGAAAGAATATTCCACGCTTCTTGCCCGGGGATCCTCGCAAAGACAGTTCAGCTCTCCGTCAATATCCATCTGGTACCAGGGAATCTCATCCAGCAGAACCGGCGGACGGGTGATCTTCAGGTCGTTGGTATCCCGCATACGGCGGTTCATCCGCTGCTGTTTTTCCGAAAGTGCCATTTCCATGAATCTTTTCGCCAGTTCTCTGACAATTTCTATGTCCCTGTTTATCATATTCTGTTCCTCCCACAGAAGATATCTATTTAGCCGATTGCAAAACGCCAGTAAAAGGGGAACGGTCGCTTTTTGAAAAAAGCTCCGCAAAAACTTTTGGAATGGGTTAGCTGGATATAGTGACTGCAATTCCATGTGCCACTAAATATAGAAATTGCAAAACCCGAGAAATAGTGGAGTGAGCGGTCAGGGGCCTCTACCCTGCCCGCCGTAGCCGGTTTTCGAGTGCTTGATTTCGTTTTTGGTGAGTTTTGCAATCGGCTAAAGGTATCTATTGTGATTATACAATATTTATCTGCCGGATACAAGGGTATTTCTGTTTTTTATACAGAATTACTCCCATCTTTTTAGGATTATTTGCCAATCCGGAGTACTTCCCGGGTTTTGTATTTCTCTGTTTTGAACCCCCGAAATGTAGTGCGCCGTGATTGACACAAAGCGGCAAAAATGGTATACTATATCTGTGATTCTATTTGTATGATTGGAGTAAGTATATGGCTAAGAGTGTACAGGACATCCTGCATCTGATTGCGGAAAACAACATCAAGATGGTAGACTTCAAGATGGTGGACATCAACGGTCAGTTCCGCCACGTCACCATTCCCGCAGAGCATTTTTCCGAAGAAACCGTAAAGGATGGTATCGGCTTTGACGCTTCCAACTATGGCTATGCGGTAGTGGAAAAGAGCGACATGGTATTCATCCCCGATCTGGATACCGCCATGATCGACCCCTTCTGTGAAGTTCCCACCCTGTCCATGACCGGTAACGCCATGATCATCGACAACCCCGAAAACCGTCCGCTGGCTCAGTACCCCCGCAACATCGTACTGGCTGCCGAACAGTATATGAAGGATTCCGGCATTGCGGACACCATGCTGATCCTGCCCGAATTTGAGTTCCACCTGTTCGATAACGTGGGCTGGAACGTACAGGCCAACAACATCGGCATGCATCTGGATGTGGATCAGTCCTACTGGAACAGCGATGTGGAAGGCAGAGGCGTGGTTGTGCCGAAGCAGAAGAACTATCACATTGCCAAGCCCTTTGACCCCACCTACGAATGCCGCAGCGAAATGTGCCTGCTGATGGAAGAAGCCGGTATTCCGATCAAGTATCATCATCCCGAAGTAGGCGCTTCCGGTCAGTTTGAAATCGAACCCCAGCTGGGTCAGATGTCCAAGATGGCCGACGCTTCCATGATGATCAAGTATATCATCCGCAACACGGCACTGAAGTACGGCAAGACCGCCACCTTGATGCCCAAGCCCGTATACGGCGAAGCTGGCAACGGTATGCACGTACACATGCTGCTGCTGAAGGACGGCGAACCTGTATTCTCCGACGACAACGGCTACTCTCACCTGAGCGAAACCGCACACTACTTCATGGGCGGTCTGCTGAAGCACATCGCTTCCCTGTGCGCCATCACCAACCCCAGCACCAACTCCTTCAAGCGTCTGGTGCCCGGCTTTGAAGCTCCCGTTACCGTTGGCTACGCCACTTCCAACCGCAGTGCTGTTATCCGCATTCCCGCTTACGCCAAGACGCCCAAGCTGCGCCGCTTCGAGCTCCGCAATCCCGACGCCACCTGCAACCCGTACTTCTGCTACGCCGCTCTGCTGATGGCCGGTCTGGATGGTGTGAAGAACAAGATCGATCCTCACGCAAACGGCTGGGGCCCCTACGACGTGAACCTGTACAACCTGCCGGAAGAAGAAAAGGCCAAGCTGAAGGGTCTGCCCACCTCTCTGGACGAAGCCCTGAACGCGCTGGAAGCCGACAACGACTACCTGACCGCCGGCGGCGTATTCCCCAAGGAACTGATCGCCAACTTCATCAAGACCAAGAGAGAAGAATGCCGTCAGATGGCCGCTATTCCTCATCCCGCAGAATTCGAAAGATACTACAATCTGTAATTTTCCCGTCTGTAACCGCATAAAAAACTTCCCGTCAGGACTTTGCATCCCGGCGGGAAATTTTTGTTTATTCGGATTTTTCGTCAATGTCCTCCAGTTCCTCCGCACCGCAGGAGATATCCATATGGTTCTCCGGATGACGGTGCATGACAGCCTTACCGCCCCGGTCTCCTTCCAGGGTACAAAGCTCCTCTGCCAGAACTGCGGAAAACAGAACCGGATTCCCGGATTCCCCGCCGCAGGCAAGACAGGCTGTCAGCGGATTGGCGGCAGAGACATCAAACAGCCTGCCAATGGTTTCCGCTTTCAGATTTGGCTGGTCGGCAACGGCAAAACAGAGATAATCTCCTGCCGCCAGACTGCCAAGGGAACGGATACCGGCGCGGATGGTGTACGACACTCCAAGATAGCTGTCAGGACAATCGACCGCGCGGATTCCTTCTGCTTCCATCTGCTGCAGAATTTCCGGCCAGCAGGTCACCACCGTCAGGGTACAGTCGTCCCTCTCCCGGACAGCTTTCCGGATGGCATCCAGACCATGCCGGTACAGGGGTTTCCCGCTTCTGTCCGCAAGCAGTTTGTTGGAACCGTACCGCCGAGACTGCCCGGCCGCCAGATACAGAATGTGGATCATCGGCTGCCGTCCTTTTTTGCCAGATCCATTGCAAGCTGTTCCGGCAGCACCGGCAGTTCCCGGTACCAGGTTCCGGTGGCTCTGTACAGCGCATGAACAATGGCAGGTGCAGGCGTGTTGATCACAATTTCTCCGATGGATTTGGCGCCGAAGGGACCGCTTTCTTCATAGCTGGGGGTAAATTCCACATGCATACGTCCGGTTTCCAGACGGGTGGGAATTTTATACTGCAGGAAGGAATTCTCCGTCATATGTCCGTCCGCATGATACTGAATATTTTCTGTCAGCGTCATGCCGATTCCCTGTACCAGACCGCCTTCCGTCTGGATCCTCGCCAGATTCGGGTTGACCACAGTACCGCAGTCCACGATGGCAGTGTAGTTCAGCACCTCCACCGTACCGGTTTCCGGATCCAGTTCGATTTCTACCATACCGGCCATAAAGGGCGGCGGCGATATGGGCGAAGAGTGGGAGGAAACCGCTTCCAGCGCCACTGTATTGCCGCACATGGATTTGGTAGCAATATCTTCGAGAGAAACAGAAACCGTATTGTCCGCACGTCGCACTTCCCTGCCCTCAAACACCAGCTCACCCGGCGTACAGTTCAGCATTTCCGCTGCTACAGTACAGATTTTTTCCTTCAGTTCCAGGCAGGCTTTTTCCACCGCTCTGCCGGTAACGTAGGTGGTGGAGGACGCATAGGAACCGGAGTCATAGGGAGACGCATCGGAGTCCGCGCCGAACACGATTACATCGTCCACCGAACAGTCCATGCATTCCGCCGTCATCTGGGCCAGAATGGTGTCGCAGCCGGTTCCCATATCCGCAGCACCGATCCGCAGCACATAGAACCCGTCATCGTTCAGCTTCACGGCAGCCGATCCCACGTCCACACCGGAAATCCCGGATCCCTGCATGGCCATAGCCACCCCGGCAGACCGTATTTTCCCGTCCGGCATATGACGAACCGGATATTTCTGTGCCCATCCGAAGGCTTCCGCGCACCGGAGCATGCATCTGTCCAGCGCACAGGCGGACGCAGGTTCGTTGTAGTATGCAGGCATGATCTGTCCTTCGCGCACCATGTTCTGCAGCCGGAGCTGTACCGGATCCATATCCAGCATGGCAGCCAGCTCGTTCACCACCGATTCCACTGCGAAAATCCCCTGGGTCGCACCATACCCACGATATGCCCCGGCGGATTCCACATTGGTATAGACCACATCGTATCCGAACCGGAAGGCTTCCAGGGAACCGGTATACAGCGGGATGGATTTATGGCCGGACAGTCCCACCGTGGTGGGCCCATGTTCGCCGTAGGCACCGGTATTGGACAGCGTATGCACATCCAGAGCCCGGATTTTCCCGTTTCTGTCTGCGCCGATCCGTACGGTCACTTCCATTTCGTGCCGGGGCGAGCCCGCGATCTGACATTCCCGGCGGGAATAGATCATTCTGGCGGCACGGCCGGTTTTCCAGGTCACGAATGCCGGATAGATCTCCGCCACCAGGGTCTGCTTGGCACCGAAACCGCCGCCGATCCGGGGCTTTTCCACATGAATTTTCGATTTCGGAATATCCAGTGCATGGGCCAGGATCCGTCTGGCATGAAAGACGATCTGGGTGGAGCTGACCACATGGAGTCTGCCGTAATGGTCGATTTCCGTATAGGTGCGGAAGGTCTCCATCATGGCCTGGTGCACCGCCCGGGTGTGGAAGGTTCTGGTAAAGGAAATATCACAGTCTTCCATCACCGCATCCACATCGCCGTCCGATTCCATCCCCCGGGCACAGAGATTGCGCCGGTTGTCTGCCCCCACATCGCACAGTGCCTTCCAGGTATCTTCCGGATGCACCAGTGTGGGGTTATCCATCGCTTCATGAAAATCCAGCACTGCCGGCAGGATTTCGTACTGCACTTTGATCAGCCGAAGAGCTTTGTCCGCTGCTTCTTCTGTTTCCGCGGCAACAATGGCCACTGCATCCCCCACAAACCGCAGATGGCGATCCAGGATCAGCCGGTCATAGGGCGAGGGTTCCGGGTATGTCTGCCCTGCCATGGTGAACCGTTTCTGCGGTACGTCTTCGTATGTAAAAATCGCTGCAACGCCGGGCACTTTCTTTGCAATGCTGCACTGGATCTCTTTGATCTCGGCATTGGCGTGGGGACAACGCAGCACTTTGACCACCAGACAGTCGTCCGGCGTTACATCCTGCACATACGCCGGTTTTCCCAGCAGAAGCTGCATGGCGTCCTTTTTCCGCACACCCTTCCCCACGGATTTCAGTTCTTTATTCATACCAGCCCCTCCTTTTTCGCCGTCAGATAGGCACGGATCCCTCTGGTCTGTCCTTCGTATCCGGAGCAGCGGCACAGATTCCCCGCCAGATACTGCCGGATCTCCTCGTCTGTGGGATCGGGATTTTCACGCAGGAGGGCAATCGTATTCATCACAAAGCCGGGGTTGCAGAAGCCGCACTGCTCCGCTCCCTGATCGGCGATAAACCCCACAAAGGAAGCCGCTTCTTCCTGCAGTCCTTCCAGTGTGTCGATCTTTTTTCCGTCTGCGCGCACTGCCAGAACAGAACAGGACAGCACCGGTCTGTCGTCCAGCAGCACCGTACAGAGACCGCAGGCGGAGGTTTCGCAGCCGCACTTCACACTGGCACATCCCAGATCCCGCAGCAGATCAAACAGAACCGTATCCGGTTTCACCTCTGCTGTCCGGTTTATTCCATTGAGCATCATACGGATTTCCATCAGATCTCCTCCTTTCCGGACAACACTTCCCTGACGGCACGGCGTACCAGCACCCGGCATAAGTGTTTTCTGTACTGCGCCGAAGCACGGGTGTTGCTGCCGAATACGGTTTCTTCCGCTGCCGTATCCGCCAGACGGGATGCCAGCTCTTCCGGATCCGCCCCCGGTTCCACCGCAAACCGCAGGGGAACAGCACGCAGCGGTCTGGCACCTACGGTTATATGGATCCTGTCATCCCGGAGCACAGCGCATACATTCAGCACCGGGAAATCCGTGGCAGTATTCCGCTGTGCCTGATAGGACACCCGTACCGGACTTTTCGGAATCCGGATTTCTTTCAGAATATCGCCGCGGATCCCCTGGTCACAGAAGGCTTCCAGAGAGAGTACCCCGGCATGATGCAGTTCCACGGAAGCATCCAGCGCAAGACAGAGGGTCAGCACATCGGAAAACCCGTACCGTCCGAAAATACTGCCGCCTGCCGTTGCCAGATTCCGGAACTGCACGCCCACGATTGCGCCAAAGGCATTCCGGAAGCCGTTGTTTGTCATCCTGTTCAGTCCTTCGTGGGTTTCCAGTGCCCGCAGGGAGGTATAGGCACCGATCTTCCAGCAGGCATCCGTTTCCGTAATATAATCCAGTCCCAGGTCAGAGAGGTCGATGGCTGTGCTCACCCGTTTTTTGCCCAGTCTGAGCCAGAGCATCCCCCCCAGAACCACACTGTTTTTCTGCTGCGCCGCCTGATACGCTTCTTCCAGCGTTGCCGGGCGCAGGTATTTATCAATAGTCAGCATATTTTTCTTCCTTATATTCCTGTTGTTTCCGTATAGCAGAACAGCGGTGTGTCATGTACACATATCTCCGGATACAGCCGCCTCAGAACCGTTTCCATGGCTTCCGGAGCTTTTCTGTCCACCGGCACATCGGCGCAGATACCGCCATCCTGCAAAAGAAGCAGTCTTGTCCCGCACTGCAGCGCCGGTGTCGGATCGTGCAGAACCATCAGTATGGTCTTTCCTTCTTCCGCTATACGCTGCAGCATCCGGAAAAGGATTCCCGTATGACCGAAATCCAGAGCGGAAGCCGGTTCGTCCAGCAGCAGCACCGGTGTATCCTGAAGAACCGCCCGGAGCAGAGAAACCATCTGCCGCTCCCCGACGCTCATCTCCGCCAGATCCCTGTCCAGCAGAGCTGCCGCGGAAAATTTCTCCGCCGTCCGCTGTATTTTTGCCCTGTCTTTTTCTGTCAGCGCCGCAAAGGGACCACGGCTCGGATACAGACCCATTTCCACAAAGTCCCATCCGGTCAGTCCCCGTTCGGCGGGAATCTCCTGGGGCATGGTGGTCACAAGAGCCGCCCGTCTGCGTACCGTAAGTCCGGACAGATCCTTTCCGCCGATCCGCACACTGCCGCATTGCAGAGGGATACTGCCCTGTATCGCCCGGAGCAGGGTGGTTTTTCCGCTGCCGTTTTTCCCCAGCAGAACCAGAATCTCCCCGGGACAGGCTGTAAAGGAAATCTGTTCCCAGATCCGCCGCCTGCCGTAGCCTGCTGCCAGATCCCGGATTTCGAGAGAAGCTGTCACCGTCCGTCCCCCCTTCCCTTACAGAGCAGAATGATGAGTACCGGAACGCCTGCCGCCACCGTAAAAATGCTCACCGGCAGTTCCGCGCCGCCGCCCAGAGAACGGGCAGCCAGATCCGCCGCCAGCAGCAGAATGCCGCCGGTTATCCCACAGAGACACAGGTAAACGCCGCTTCGTCTGTGCAGCAGGTATTGTGCGATATGGGGCGCGATCAGTCCCGCAAACCCGATCACACCGGTTACAGCCGTACAGGCAGACACCGCCAGTGTGGCCAGAACCAGCAGAAATGCCCGCCAGAACCGTTCGGAAAGTCCCATGGCACCGCACTCCTCTCCGCCCAGCGACAGCATGGTGACAGGTCGTCTGCAGAGCAGCAGAACAGCCAGCACCGGCACAGTGAGAATCGCCAGCGGCATAGCTTTGGCAGAAGAAACAGAGGCAAGGGAGCCCATGGTCCAGAAATCAATGGCGGCCAGTTGTCTTTCCGGATCCGCCAGCATTTTCAGCACCATCAGTCCGGCGTCTGCCGCTGCAGAAGTGATGATCCCGGCCAGAATGTAGGTATACACCCGTCCGCCGCCGGAAAAACGCACCAGCAGAAACACCAGCGCCAGCGCCAGAATCCCTCCGACAAATGCCGCCACCATCCGAAAGAACGAACTGCCCAGTCCCAGTACAATAGCCAGCGCCGCCCCCAGAGAAGCACCGGACGCCACCCCCGTCAGATCCGGGGAAGCCAGCGGACTGCGGAAAACCATCTGATACACGCCGCCGCAGAGTCCCAGCGTCACGCCGGACAAAACAGCCGTTACGGTACGGGGGATCCGCAGGTTCCAGAAAACCCGGGTGGGCATGGACGGTTCCGCTGCGGACAGTTCCCGGAAGCTTTGCAGAATATCGCGCCCTGTCAGGGGATAGCTGCCCACCGCCAGAGACACAATCGTCAGCAGAACGAACAGTACCGCCGCTGCGGCAAACACCCCATAACCGGGGACAGGCCTGTTTTTTTTCATTTCAGCAGTGCTTCATCCGGTGTGAAACCGTAAAATTCCTTATAAAATTCCGCCGCATCCTTATAAAATGCCGCAGGTTCGTACAGATCCGGGTGGAGAACGGAAGTCATCCACATAGCGCCAAGAATACCGGAGGGAATCGGGGAATCCCATTCTTCCATAGCGGAAGGCATGGCGTATACCGCACCGTTTTCCACAGCGGCAACACCGGCCAGCTGTTTGTCGTTCAGGATATCCTCCACCGTGTAGTCCGCACCGGAAGGAAGAACGATCACCTCAGGGTTCCAGTCCAGAATGGTTTCGTAGGAAACTTCCGTCCAGTAGTCTCCTGCCAGTGCATCCCCCACATTCACACCTCCGGCCAGGTCAATCAGGCTGCTCTGGTACATATCGGCAGGTGCAGTGGTCAGGTAGGAAGAGTTCCCACCCATGTATACCGCAGGTTTATCCCCATCGGCAGTCCGTTTTGCCAGTGCGTCCATCTGTACATCGTAATAGGAGATCAGCGCATCCGCTCTGTCCGGTACGCCGCAGGCATCCCCGATCAGTTCCAGCATACCGCACAGGTCTTCGTGGTTTTCCGGGTTCACCAGAATCACATCCAGACCCAGACCGGTCAGTGTCTCGGCAGCTTCCGCCAGCTTCACGGGCATGATCACCAGATCCGGTTCCAGAGAAGCGATCAGCTCCACATTGGATTCCTTCATGGTACCCACAGCAGGCAGATCCAGGAAAGCGGGGGAGGCCAGATGATAGATCTCTCTGGTATCCGCTTTGTTTTCAATCCCCACCATCCGTTCGGACAGTCCCAGCGCCATGACGGCATAGGAGGAAACATAGTAGCAGCTGACAATGGTATCCGCCGGCTCTTCCAGGGTGACGGTTCTGCCGGTCTGATCCTCCAGCGTAATGGGTCCGGTGGGTTCCGCAGGCTTTCCGCAGGCAGCGGTCTGCAGGAGCATAACAGCGGCAAGGGCAGTGAGAAGCAGTTTCTTTTTCATGATGACAACATCCTTTTCGGGTCTTATAATTTGTCTATATCATAGCACAAAAGGTGCTTTTTGTCAAAGGATAAGCGGCAGAAGTGGAAAAAAACGCAACAATTTTTACAGAGTAACTATGCAAAACCGGATAAGCTGTGGTATAATGGAAAAAAAGAACCACGGAAACTGCAAGGAGTACAAATGAAACTGATTTCATGGAATGTCAACGGATTCCGGGCCTGTCTGGACAAGGGCTTCGGAGACTTTTTCGCTGCCGCAGACGCTGATTTTTTCTGTCTGCAGGAAACCAAAATGCAGCCAGGACAGGCAGATTTTCATCCGGAAGGATACTATGACTACTGGTACAGCGCAGAAAAAAAGGGGTATTCCGGCACCGGTATTTTTGCCAGAAAGGAGCCGCTCTCCGTCCGGTACGGTCTGGGGATCCCGGAACATGACACGGAGGGTCGGGCCATCACGCTGGAATACGACAGTTTCTACCTGTTGAACGTATATACCCCCAATGCCCAGAGAGAGCTTGCCCGGCTGGACTACCGGATGGTCTGGGAAGACGCTCTGCGGGGCTACATCTGTTCTCTGGACGAAAAAAAACCGGTGATCTACTGCGGGGATCTGAACGTGGCCCACGAGGAGATCGACCTGAAAAATCCCAAAACCAACCACAAAAGCGCAGGATTCTCCGATGAAGAAAGAGGCAAGTTCACGACCCTGCTGCAAAGCGGTTTTTCAGACAGTTTCCGCCGGCTGTATCCGGACAGAGTGGCATACACCTGGTGGAGCTACATGATGAAAGCGAGAGAAAAGAACATCGGCTGGCGTATCGACTATTTTGTGGTTTCCGACAGACTTTTCCCTCTGGTAAAAGACAGTCTGATTTACGCCGACATCCAGGGCAGTGACCACTGTCCTGTGGGTCTGGAAATCGATCTGTAAGAAAGGCAGGACAATCATGCGGAAAATCGGTATCAATCTTCATGCCGTACAAGGACTGACGGATGAAGAGTATATAAGAGAAATGGCGGCGGCTGGTTTTTCTGCCATGTTCAGCGGTGTGCTGGAAGATGCCAGACAGGCCGCAGCGGGAGAACTCTGTGCCCGGTACGGTGTGGCGTATGAGACCATCCATGCCCCCTTCAACACCATCAACAACATGTGGCTGTCAGGAGAAGACGGTGAGGCAACGTACAGGGATCTGACACACACCATTGACAACTGTGTTCTGGCAGGGGCGCCCATTGCCATTGTGCATCTTTCCTCCGGCATGAAACCGCCCTCCATTACGGACACCGGCCGGGAACGGTTTGCCCGGCTTGTGGAATATACGGAACAGAAAAACGTGAAGATCGCATTCGAGAACCAGCGGATGCTTGCCAACATTGCCTGGGCTTTTGAAACCTTTTTGCAGGATTCGGTAGGGTTCTGCTGGGACTGCGGTCATGAGTTCTGTTTCACGCCGGGCAGACATTACATGCCTCTCTTCGGCAGCCGTCTGATCTGCACCCATATCCACGACAACACCACCGTATTCAATGAAGACAGCCATCTGATTCCCTTCGACGGCGCAGGCGATTTTGCCTATGTAGCCGAAACACTGCGCACCTCCGGATACAGCGGTTCCCTGATGCTGGAAATCGGCAACCGGGAACGGTACGGTACCATGGATCCGCTGGCATTTCTGGAAAAAGCCGCTGCTGCTGCCGGAAAACTGCGGCAGATGACAGACGGTACTTAAAGATTTCGTCCCGCATCATACGAACGGAAACAGAAAGTGAGGTAAATCATGTCTGCCAGCAAACAGGGATTCCACCTGGACAGGGCCGCCGGGTATTTTAAAAATGTCGGCACCGACATTATGGCCTTTGACGACTTCTATCCGGCAGGACATCAATCCGGTGTCAGTATCATCATGCACGGCAATCGGGTGGCTACCGGAGGAGATATCCGTTTTGAACAGACCCCCGGTCAGTGGCAGCCGGTTCCCAGGCAGGACAGCCGGGTTCTGAACGAAGAAGAAAACACCATCACCACCACCCTGCACTACCCCGATCTGGACGGACATCTGAAGGGGTTCAACCCGATGATCTATCCGGACTTTGCCTTTTCCTACACCGTTACCGTACGGGGAGTGGGTGATTCCGTGATTGTCACCGCCGATCTGGACAGACCTGTTCCCGAAAAATACATAGGAAAACTCTGTTTCAATCTGGAGCTATATCCCGGCGCTCTGATCGGAAAGCCGTGGATCCTGGATAACAAACAGGGGATCTTCCCGCCGCAGCCCAACGGTCCCACCATGTCCATGCAGGCCAATTATCCCCATACCGGTCATTTCGAGGGAGAAGACGTTCAGACCGATGCAGACAGACTGGCCGGTGTGGGAAAAGGCTACAGTCCCATCCGGGCGGACGACTGTATCGCAGAACCTTATGCGGCAGGCGAACGGCTTACGGTGCGTCCGGACGATCCAGCCAGCCGTTTTACCATTGTTTCCGCCGGTGCGGATCTGAAGCTGTTTGACGGCCGTATGAATCACAACAACGGCTGGTTTGTGGTCAGCTCCGAAATCCCGGCCGACACCACAAAAAATGCCGTTCACTGGGTGATCACACCCAACGTGATCCCGGACTGGCTGTATACGCCGGTGGTACAGGTATCCCAGGTGGGGTATCATCCGGGGCAGCCGAAAACCGCCGTGGTGGAACTGGACAAAAACGACACCCGCCGGGAAAAAGCCATTCTGTACCGGATCACCGAACAGGGCGAAGTACCTGCCGGGGAACTGCCTGTCACCGAATGGGGAGAATTTCTCCGGTACCGGTATCTGAAATTGGATTTTACCGGCGTAACGGAAGAAGGACTGTATCAGCTGGCCTGGGGGACTTCCCGCTCCGCTGTTTTCCGGATTGCGGAAGATATCTACGACAGGGGCGTCTGGCAGCCGGTTCTGGAATACTTCCTGCCTGTACAGATGTGTCATATGCGGGTACAGGAAAAATACCGGGTCTGGCATGGGCTCTGTCATAACGATGACGCACGGATGGCGCCGGTTGGCTTCACCCACATCGACGGATATGTCCAGGGCCCATCCACACTGACCAAATACAAGCCGGGAGATCCCGTGCCCGGACTGAATGTGGGCGGCTGGCATGATGCCGGTGACTATGACCTGCGGATAGAGTCCCAGTCCGGGGAATTCTATATTCTCTCTGCCGCTTACGAAGCCTTCGGCGTGGAGTATGACACCACTGCGGTGGATCAGGTGCATAAGATCACCGAAATCCACCAGCCTGACGGAAAAAACGACATTCTACAGCAGATTGAACACGGCGTTCTGTCCGTGGTAGGCGGATACCGTGCTCTGGGAAGACTGTACCGGGGCATCATCTGCAATGATCTGCGGCAGTATGTGCTGCTGGGAGACGGCTCCACCATGACAGACGGCATCCCGGGAAATGATGACGACCGCTGGGTATTCACGGAAGACAACCCCGGCAGAGAACTGTCCACAGCGGCGCATCTGGCAGCAGCCGCACGGGTACTGCAGGGCTTCAACGATACCCTGAGTGCACAGGCACTGGAAGCGGCGGAGGAACTGTACGAAACAACAGACGCCGATCGAGCCGGTACCGCCAGGATGCATGCCGCGGCGGAACTGTTCCTGACCACGGGTAAGGCTGTGTACAAAGAATATCTGCTTTCCGAAGCGGATACTGCCGTGGGGAACATCGGACACATGGGATGGATCCTCTGCCGGGTGCTGCCCAAAATGGACGACGGGGCATACACCGAAAAAATCCGGCAGGCTCTGGTACCGCTGCAGGCACAGTACGAAGCCCGTAGTCACGAAACGCCATACGGTATTCCCTATCGGCCTCGCATCTGGGGTGCCGGCTGGGATATCCAGCGTCTTGGCTTCCAGTATTATTTCCTGCAGGACGCTTTCCCGGATCTTTTCGGTCCGGAACTGCTTTTCAACGCACTGCACTTTATCCTGGGCTGCCATCCCGGTTCCAACACCGCTTCTTTTGCCTCCGGCGTGGGTGCCCGTTCCACTACAGTGGCTTATGGCGCCAACCGGGCAGACTGGTCCTACATTCCCGGCGGCGTAGCATCGGGAACCGCCCTGATCCGACCCGATTTTCCGGAGCTGCTGGACTTCCCCTTCCTCTGGCAGCAGATGGAATATGTCATGGGCGGCGGCTCTTCACACTATATGTTCTTAGTCCTGGCAGTCCGGAAGCTGCTGGGACGGTAACTACTATGATCCAGGAGGATTCATCATGTATCTTGCGACTACAACCGGCGACTTTTCCGGCTACACGCCCAGTCAGACCCAGTCCATGGAATACATCTGTCAGGCCGGGTTCCGCTATCTGGACTACAATTTCGGCTCCGATTACAGCCAGCGCAGCGGTGTGTATGCCGACAACTGGCAGGAATACCTGCAGACCGTTCTGACCCGAGCAGATCAGCTGGGCATGAAATTCATCCAGGCCCATTCCCCCATGGGAGCCCCCATTGCAGACGGCAACGATGCCTTCACGGAAGACACCATCCGCTGTGTGGAAGCCTGCGGGATCCTGGGCATTCCCAATATCGTGGTGCATTCCGGCTACATCAAAGGGCTGACTGTTGCGGAAACCTTCGCCAGAAACAAAGTTTTCTACGAAAAGCTCTTCCCCATGGCTGAAAAATACGGTGTCAACATTCTTGTGGAAAACTTCAACAAAATGTGCATTCCCGGTATGTACTGGATCGACAATGCCGCCGATCAGAGAGCGCTGATCGATTACGTGAACCATCCCCTGTTCCACGGCTGCTGGGACGCGGGTCACGGGAATATGCAGGAAATGTCCCAGGACGAAAGCCTGCGGATTCTGGGGGAACACGTATACGCCCTGCATATCCAGGACAACATGGGCAACGATGACCAGCACATGGCTCCTTTCTTCGGCACGCTGAATCTGGACGCCCTGATGCACGGTCTCCTCGATATCGGCTACAAGGGATACTTCACCTTCGAATCCGGCAATATTCTGCTGCCCTTCGGAAAGCGCCGTCCCTTTGACGCAGACAAACGGCTTCTGAAAGCACCTCTGGAACTGCGGATCGAAGCGGAAAAATTCCTGTATGCCATCGGCAAAACCGTGCTGGGGGCATACAACTGCTTTGAAGGATGAATCCACTATACTGCATGAAAAAGGGACTGTCGCAAATATCCTATGAAAACAGTCCAAGTAAAAAAGCACACAAATCTAAGGGTGGAGCAAATCCATCCTTTTTGTGTGCCAACAAAGCGTATTTATTACCCAATCAAGCTACA
>SVSN01000059.1 GCA_015064285.1 Oscillospiraceae bacterium
TGCCGATGGCCTTGAAGGTTTCCAGGATGCTTTCGCCCAGGCTGCCTGCAAAAATCGACGGTTCGGTGGAGCTGTTCCAGGTGAACTGACCGGGTTCGGCGCAGAGTTCCACCACCTTGCCCTGCTCTACGATGATCATGCACTGACCGTCCGCCACCGCGATGCCGGAGCCGTTCGAGATGATGTTGTCTTCACCTCTGGTATTGGAGGAACGTCCGCTGGTACGCTTCTGCCCCTTGACAATCAGAATATCGTTTTCGATAGAATCACAATAGAAAAACTCTTTCCACTGGTCAGCCAGCACGCCGCCGGCTGCACCGGTAATTGCTTTGATAAGTCCCATACATTTGTCTCCTTGTTGGTTATTTTATTTTAGCCGATTGCAAAACTCACCAAAAACGAAATCACGCACTCGAAAACCGGCTACGGCGGGCAGGGTAGAGGCCCCTGACCGCTCACTCCACTATTTCTGGTGTTTTGCAATCTCTATATAAAGTGGCACATGGAATTGCAGTCACTATATCCAGCTAACCCATTCCAAAAGTTTTTGCGGAGCTTTTTTCAAAAAGCGACCGTTCCCCTTTTACTGGCGTTTTGCAATCGGCTGGGTTATTTTATTTTCGTTACTCTTTTTTCTGTTCCGCCCGTTCGGCTTCCCGCGCAAGGAATAACTTTACTTCGGGATTATTCACGATCTGCTTGTAGTATCGTGCCGGGAACATGTCTGCGAACGCCTCAACTGTGCATCCCGGGCGGTATTCTTCCGGCATAGGACGATCCAGCGATGCGCCGCCGCTTGCGCCCGCCGATATGCCGGTGGTAAAAATGTCGATGAGAATATCCATCGTGCCGTCTTCATGGAATCGCAGAACAAGTTTTGTACTCTCGTCATGCTGCTCATCCCGGTACCATCCGAGCTCAATATTCTCCGGCAGAAACCGCAGTCCGTACTCCTGTGCGAAAGCGTCGCCGTACGAGCCGTATGCCGCATGTACGAGCACATCATTCCCGTGAAGAAGCGTTTTCAGGGCATCGGTCATCACAATGCAGGTCAGAGGTTTCGGCAGATTCAGCTTTTTCACGTTCGGAAACTGCTCCAGCACACCGGCGCCAATCTCCGTGATCCGGTCACATACCGTGACTGCCGTGGCTGCTCCCTTCCAGGTCTCATCCGGATTCCATGTTGCGGTATCTTCGGAACGGATGCTGCCCGTACCCTGAAATAGCAGTTCTCCCATGCCGCACTCGATGAAATACACATCCTCGTGGTTTTGGGAACAATATACTGCCATTTTTTATTTCCTCACAGGCATCCCATCGTCACCGACGCGGTACGCCTTTGCCTCTTCCATGAGTTCAAAATTTTCAAGCATCATGTTGTCCGGATCGGTCAGCGCATAGGAACCATCCACCGGAATATACCCGGGCGCCACATGCATATCGCCGACTTCCCCGAACCCGCCGCCGGTTATGTCAATCACGCGAAGTTCCATATCATTCGATGCCAGCTCGCTTCCTTCTGCGAAGATGTACAGATAGTGTCTGCCGTCAGCGGTTTTTATGTAATAGGGGTGGTAGCCGCCGGTACGGTGCGCGGAGTCTGCCGCAAATTCCCCGTAATAGAACTGGGCATCGGTATCCGTATAGACCCCGAAGGAATCATAGAACATGCTTATATCGCTTTCGTGGGGAAAGGGGGTTACGTCAAGCTCTTCCAGATCCCCGTCTCCGTCCAGATCGGTATAGAACGGGTGCATCAGCGGAAGCTCCACCATGTAGGCTTCGGGAACGGTCATGTACTTTTCGTGGAACAGCTCCGGATATTCCGCAAAGGACACCGTTGCCGCCAGATGTCCGTTCCCCAGATCAGCGAGCTCGCCGTTCATGAAATAGAAGGTTACGCCATTGTAGTCGAGTGTCCAGCGGATGCCGTCTTCAGGTGTATCCCGGAAGTAGTCTTCTACGGATGTTTCGCTCAGGAAGTCGCCGTTCCATGTGTGGGAGGTCAGCTCCTTCTTCACGATCGCGGGGATTTTGCTCATATCCTTGATCACATCGGCAAGGGTCAGCATTTCTCCCGTGGCGGTGTCATAGGTACTTCCGTTCAGAAACCGGTCATTGATACCACCGAACACCAGGTAGGAATCCGAAAGCAGACTGACCGCTGTACTGTCGGCACGGCGGATCTGCAGATCAATGGTAGAGGATTTGGTCACGAAGCTGTCCGCGCCAAGAAAATCCAGTTCTTCTTTGGCTGTGGAAAGAAGATTGTCGAATTCGTCTCCCATGGCGCGGTTTGTCATATTCTGTGTCTGTTCCAGAATCTCCGCCAGTGCAGGATAGGTTTGTCTGCTTTCTTCGGACAGGACGGCAGTGGAATATTCGCTCAGCGCCAGCAGGATCTCGTCGTCCCATTCCCACTGCTGGCTGAAATATTTGGTCATGGCAATATGCCCTGCTGTTTTCTTTTCGGGAGCCGCGGCCGGTTCGGTTTCTGCCGGTATGGTCTCGTCAGTTTCATTGGTTTCCGTATCCGGTGCGGCAGTTTCGGTTTCGTCGGGAGCGGGTTCAGAGCGGCATGCAGTTAACTGACCCAGTGCAAGAAGCAGAGCGATCAGCAGAACAGTCAATTTTTTCATAATTTTCAGTTTTCTCCTATGGAAATGCAGGGGCGAGAGAACATAACGCTCCATCGCCCCGGATTTTGCCGATGTATTTTATTTTGCCACAGTGGCCAGTGCCGCATCCGCTTTGGCGATCCATTCGGTTCTGTCGCCGTACTGTGCCGCATCCAGTGCTTCCACAGTGGATTCCGCCTGGGTTTCATCCAGTGTGCCGTCTTTGGCAGCCTTGACAGCGCCGGCAAGTGCTTTGGCCGCATTCATCTGCTGCTTGAACGTATTGCCGATGTTGCGCAGGGTCTTCTGAATACCGAACAGGGTGTTGAAGTACTTTTCCATGTCTTCGTACTCACGGCCGCGAACTTCCATCCGTACCTGATACATGCCGGGGGTGTTGTTGAAGAAGAGAACACAGTAATGCTTGGTTTCTTCCTTGCCTTCGGAGTTCTTGACCACTTCGGATTCATACTCGTAGCCGTACAGGTCGGCGATACGGTATACGCAGGCGATGGTGGTTTTGCCGAAGATGAAGATCTTATAGCGGTTTTCGGTCAGCGCCATCAGCCCGGTGGAAGGAGAAACATACAGCTCGCCGTTCTTGCCGAACCGTTTCAGTTTTTCTTCCTTTACCTTGGTCTTGGTCAGCGGTACGAAGATCTGGTTCCATACTTTGGTACCGTATTCAACCTGTTCGATATGGGAATTTACCGAATCCAGCGTTGCCTCCACTTTATCGAAAATCTTCAGGCATTTTTTGGAGCAGACCTTACGGCAGATAAAATTGCCGTCCGCCAGTTTCTGTTCGGTGATCAGATTCAGTTCCGCGCCGCAAATGGCACATGTATGCTTTGCCATGATGTTACCTCCAGTTAATTTATTTGTGAAAGACTTGTTAATATGGTCTGTACGTCCGCATCCGCAAGCGAAATCTCATGTTCTCCGTTTTTCATGAGGATCATCACCTGAAAGACACAGCCGTCATGATTTGTTTCCAGCATCGTATAGGGATAGCCGAAACTTGTACAGGTGTATCCGTTCCATGTGTACGCACCCAGGGGGAACGGCTCCATGTCGGCAATATTATCGTAGAAAAACTTCGGTGAAAGATAATTATCTTCCTTTCCGAAAAAGCATATCGTGATACCGGCATGTGTGAAAATGTCCGTTTCGAGTTTCGCATCCTTGAAGATATGTACCTTCTTCTGCGTTGTCCTGCACTCGCTGTCAATGCCGCAGAACGCCATCCATCCTTCCGGCACTGCGATTTTCATAATTCCGCTGTCGAACTGTCCGTGACTCATGCCGCTTACGCCCACTTATCCTCGGACTTCGGCAGTCTGATATCGCCGAGGCACTGGATGTCGTTTAAGAACCACTCGCCGGTGGAGGGCTTCTTTCTGAGCTTGATGTTTCTGGGATTATCCGCGCCGCCGCTTGTCACATACAGAGTCGCCCAGTTTTCATTATCGAAGGAATACGGATTTTCGATAACCGAAATGACATAGGGCTTGTTCGGCGTATAATCATTCTCCGGTGTTGCTCCTTCAAAGAAGGAACGGACTTTATATTCCTTGCCATTCAGCCGATCCTTCATAAAACTCTTTTCGCTGGTGCTGAATTCTTCAGGCCCCTTCAGGAAAGAAAGCATCGCAAAGGTGGCTTCGGGATCCGCTTCGTATCTGCTGAGCGCAAGGATTGTCAGAGCAGTTGTCTTGAACGCGGTGTCCAGCTTCGCTTCCGGAAGTGCTTTCAGTTCCTCCACATTTGCCGGCAGTGCGGTAAACGTAAATTTTTCGGTGTGGTTTCTGCCTTTGCCGATGTTCTCCACGGCGTCGTTTACCACTTTATTTACAGCTTTTCTCGATTCTCTCTTCAGCGCGGAAAGTGCCGCACTTTTTATGGAATCAAAAATACTCATACTTTGCTTCCTCCTGATACAGTCTCTGCCGCTTCTGCGGTCACTCCGCCTGCAGAGAAACATACTAATGTGATTATTTGATTATCTGCGAATGATACTTATTACTCCGATCACCACAAGAACAATACCGATTCCCAAAGACAGGATCATTCTCCGGTGCAGTCTGCTGTACATATCTGCGTCCCCGTCAAGCAAATGATAATATCCGTATCCCTGCAGCACGGAGAACAACAAAGCCAAAACACCGATAATGATGATCAGAATACCGAAAATCAGTAAAAGTTTTTTCAAAATGCTGCCTTATTCCGCTTTCACATACCGGGTGGTCATGAAGAGAAGGAACCCTTCTCCGTCGGAAGCCTTTACCCAGCCGTCCTCACTCATGCCCTCACCGACCTCCAGCCAGAGTTCGCCGTCCCGTTCTTCCCATACCCTGGGTTCGTCGGCCATCATGCCGTCGTACAGCTTGATAATACCTGCCTCCACGGCTTTATCCACTTCTTCCCTGGACACACCCTCCGGCAGGGGCATCAGCATATACAGCTTTCCGTCTTCGCACACAGCGATCTGTCCGCCGATCATCTGCTTTCTTTCCTTCAGCTCGTCTGCCACCGCTTCTTCGTCCGATTCGTCCACATACGGCATGGGTGCCTTCAGATATTCCTCCGCACTGAGGTACACCATTTCGCACGAATCATCGTCTATCATACCGATAGAGTGAAATATCCATTTGCCTACATAACGCATATCAAATGCCTCCTGTATTGAAAATCAATTTTGTTGTTTTATGCTCCGGCGTATCTCCGGAAACGGTCTATTCTTCTGCCGTCTTTGTTTTCCGGCCGCAGCCCGGGCAGTACTTTGCGTCCTCTGTCAGCACTGTACCGCACTTTTCACAGCAGGTATGCTTCCGCAGGTACAGGTCGTACAGGGTTTCCCGGGGCAGAAAAGCGCCGCATCCACGGCAGAAAAGAAACCTGTTTCTGGAGATCTGACCGCATTTCCGGCAGATCCGGGTTTTCTTCATCACATTCGGACCAAAGCCGTACTTTTCCAGATTCCGGAACCGGACTTTCTGTGTCACTTTGCCTCCTCCTCTCCCTCGTACACAAGCTTGTGACCGCAGGAAGTACAGGTTCTGGCGGGGGTCTTTATCCGGACGCCGCAGTTCTTGCAGTATTTCGGCTCCGCTTCATAGGGAGCACACTCCACACATTCCAGCACTTCGGCGTTGTAGGCGGCATCAATGACCCATCTGCCGCATTTATGACAGCGGTTGAAGTATTTCTTCCCCACTGTGTCCCAGGCAATCTGCAGTTCTTCCTCCGGTGTTTTTCCTTGAAACGGTTTGGTCGTGCAGGCCAGTGCGCCGGATAATCCACAGTAAAACCGATAGCGGTTTCCGTCGGTTTGCACTATCCGTTTGTAGATGGCGGTTTTGTGGTCGTCCATCCGCCATGCCTCCTTTCCTGCAGCCGTGGAACTGTTGTCTCCGCGAAAATATTATATATTCTTACTTACCAATCCCGCCATTGCTCTTGATTCAGACAGGATTTTATGGTATAATGGGGATATGATTTCATAGAAAACCGGGGCCCACTCTGCTGTCGTTGGCGCGTCCTCAGAGTGTGTCGGACAGAACCGTGTTCCGTCTGACGGGGTACCCCTTTCGCAATCTTACAAACCGCGGCAGGACCTATACCCTCTTTCGGCAGCCCGCAGATATCATTATACGGATTTTCACGCTTTTGTCCCCACCCGATCGGCTCATATCGGGTAGGCATACCGAAAAAATCACCGAAAAGGGTGGGAATTCGGGTAGGAAGCCCCTACCGGAAGGCAATATTATGAAAAAAACACCTGCATTTCTTTTGTGTCTTGTTTTACTTATATTCTTTATGGCGGGCTGCGGACACCGGGATATGCCCAGTCCGTCAGAGCCTGTCACACTGACCATGTGGCACGTGTACGGCAGTCAGACGGTTTCTCCGCTGAACACTGTCATTGATACCTTCAACCACACACTGGGCACGGAGTACGGCATTACGGTCAATGTTGTGTCTGTCACCAGTTCTTCCGCCATAGACAAAGCGCTTGCCGCTTCTGCCAACGGAGAACCCGGTGCCGACGCCATGCCCGATCTGTTTACCGCCTATCCCAGAGTGGCGGAAATCATCGGGCCGGAGAATCTCCTTTCCTGGAACGAGTATTTCACCCCGGACGAGCTTGCCGTCTTTCATGAGGATTTTCTCTCCGAAGGGTATTTCGGCGGGGAGCTGCTCATGCTGCCGGTGGCGAAATCGTCAGAAACCTTTTTTCTGAACAAAACCTTATTTGACCGCTTCAGTGCCGATACCGGGATCACCGCAGCCGCGCTTGCCACCTTTGACGGTGTTTTTTCGGCAGCCCGTGCCTATTGGGACTGGTCCGGCGGACAGAACTTTCTGCAGATCAACGACTTCTATCATTATGCCTACGTGGGCATGAAGGCGCATGGCAGCGAGTTTATCCGGGGCGGCAGACTGCGGCTGGAGGAGGAAGCGTTCCGGAGCATCTGGCGGCCTCTTGCCGAGACTGCGATTTACGGCGGTCTCTGCTTTGAGGAAGGCTACGCGGCGTCCCGCTGGAAAACGGCGGAAGTCATTGCCAACACCGGCTCCACTGCGGATGTGCTGTATCAGCCGGAGGAGGTCATCTATCCCGACAACACCACGGAAGCCATCGAAGCGATCGCTTTTCCCTATCCGGCCTTCCGGGAAGACGCACCCGGCGTAATCTACAGAGGCGGCGGCCTGTTTGCCCTGAAAAGCGAAGACCGGCGCCGCAATCAGGCTGCGTACATCTTCGCCAAGTGGCTGACCGGCAAGGAAGCCAATCTGGAATTTGTCACAAACGCGGGGTATCTGCCGGTAACGGAAGAGGCCATGGCGGATCTTTTTGCGGATTACGCCGCAATCGAAAAGGATAACTACCGCAGCGTCTATGCCGCGGTGGAAACCATGCTTGACACCTATACTTTTTATTCTCTGCCGCTGTATGAAGGCGCATCGGAGATCCAGCATGACTTTGAAGCCAATGTGAAGACGGTACTGAAGGCTGCGCACCATCAGTACGCCAAACGGGTCAGCGAGGGAGAAGATCCCCGGGCGGTTCTGGATGCACTGGTGGAGGAATCCCTGGCGGCACTCAAGAGCCTGTCCGGGACATAAGGGGGAACCATGAAAGCATTTCTGAAACCGGATCTGCCGGGGATCCTTCGACAGATCCGTACGGAAGGCATTTCCATCCGCAGACGTTTTGTGGCGTATATTATCTCGGCGATCGCTCTGGTTATGTCTCTGATCCTGCTGCTGCTGAATCTGTTCGGCGTTATGAATCCCACAGGCACACGGATCCTGGACAGTCTGGAAACGCAGCTGATCTCCTATGCGGATCATATCAAACGGGATTACGACAAGGCTGCTGCCCATGCCCTGTCCTTTTCCGATCAGCTGGAAACCGAACTGCAGCATTTTCTGACCGAACGGAATCTGACCTTTGACGATCTGAAAAACCATGCGGAGGCACTGGCGGCTCTGCAGAAGGAACTGTATGATGTCGTGTATCTGAACATGCAGCTTGCTCCTTCCAGCGGCGCCTTTTACATTCTGGACACAACGGTCAACAGCCGCTCCGAAGTACCGCTTTTTAACGGCATCTATCTGAAATACATCAATCTTTACTCCGAAAACACCGTCAACAATGAGATCACCCTGTACCGCGGCTCCTTTTCCACAGCCAAAGAGGGAAACATCACGTTCCACAGCGGCTGGAACAACGAAATGCGCACGGATTTCTTTGATGCCTGTGATGCTGTCTTCACCGGACACACCCACTACATTCTGAGTCCCGACGTGGAGATTCCCGACACATGGGAAAGAGCCCGGTATGTCTATGTACCCATCCGCGACCAGAAGGATCATATCATCGGCGTCTGCGGTTTTGAGATCAACGATATCTATTTTCAGTTGTCCAAAAAAGCCTGCGACGACAGGCTCGGCCCGCTGGTGGGGGCACTGCTGGAGGAAAAACAGGAGAGATACGACGGGCAGTTCAATTCCAACCGGTACAGCCAAACGGCCACGGACGGTGTATGGATCACCCGGAAAGGCAGAGGTACCGTATTCGACTTTGGTACGGAGCGGTGTATCGGCAAAACGAGAGACGTGACCCTGGGCAACAGCACTTTCACCGCAGCCCTTATGATTCCCGAAGCGCAGTTTGATGCCATTGTCCGGGAAGGACAGCTGAAGACGACCGGGATCATTCTGGCGGTGGTTCTGTTCATGTTTGCCTACTGCCTGTTCATGAGCCGGAAATACGTAGCGCCGATCCTTCTGAAGATCGAGCAGATCAAGTACAGCGACCACGCCGGTGAACCTCTCCGGATCCGCGAATTCGATGATCTGCTTGCCTTTATGGAAGAAAAAGCCTCTGTCCATGCCGAACAGCTGAAAACACTGGAAGCTTCCAAGATCGCCGCCGAAGAAGAAGCTGCCCGGGCCAGAGAAGCCTACGAAAAGGCACTGGAAGAATATGCCCTTGCCAAAAACGAGCTTCTGCATCTTTCGGAAAACAAACACGAGATCGTACTGGAGGATTACGAATACTTCGTCTGCAATCTGGGTACGCTGACACCCCAGGAAATGCGGATCTACGATCTGTATGTGGAAGGAAAAACCACAGCGGAGATAGCGGCCATTATCGGTATCAAGGAAAACACCATGAAATACCACAATAAGAATATTTACGCCAAGCTGGGGGTAAGCTCCCGGAAACAGTTCCTGCGCTTTGCCGCACTGAAACAGTATCAGGACAAAAAAGGAGCTGAATGATATTGTCAGGCTGGTGTGCACATCACGCATAATTTTCCGGAAACTGCAGACACTATCCCTGCTGACAATTTTGTTAAGTAAAGGAGAATTATATATGAAAGCTACCGGCATTGTACGACGCATTGATGACCTCGGAAGAGTTGTTATCCCCAAGGAGATCCGCAGAACCATGCGTATCCGGGAAGGCGACCCGTCGCTGATATCATTGACACAGAATGAAAAGTTCTGTTTTGCTATGCTTGCTCTGGCCGGATATGCCGATGAACAGAATCGTTGAACATACCTTACGATCCGGTAACGGATTCATACTATGATAAATCCAAAGAAAACGCTTGCCTGCCGGCACTGCGCCATCTGCAGTAAACAGCCAGTGATAAAAACCTCCGCTGCAGAAAATCCCGGACTGCACCACGAAAAACAGACAGTGACAAAAAGAACCTCCTGCTGCAGAAAATAACTGCAACAGGAGGTTTTGTTATGGCAAAGAAAGCATGCAAAGTCTGAAACTGACAGGATGAAACGGCATTTTCCGGCTTACTTGACCAGTCTGTATTCCACTGTAAATGCTTCTTCATCGGCAGGCTGCATACGGCAGAGCACCGCGTCGCCGGCTTCAAGATACAGTGACAGGATATCTGCGGAGTCATCCTTTACATACTGCATACCGTCGTCGCGGCTGACTTCGTAAATGCGGTAATTGCCGTTCAGTTTGAGATGGAGGCTCTTGCCGTTTATGTAGTCACGGTTGAGAACCATCAGATAACGGTTGCCGTAAGCGTCTTCGAATTCCCCCACAGAGGTACGGTAAGGCAGCGGAGCCGCCAAGAACGCGCTGTCCGCGATATCCTCGCCGTATTCCTGCATCGGCGCAAACCCGGGCAGGCAGGACGCATCATGGAAAACGTGCCGGCACTCGATGGCCATCAGTGTATCCCCCAATGCCTTGAATTCGGCATTGATCTTTTTCTGGGGTTCAAAGAAGGGCAGACGGCTGCCGTCTTCCTCCACGATAGCATCGGTGGAGCAATAGTGCTGCAGCGCTTTTGCACCGTACATGGCACCGGCATACATACAGAGCCGTACCATCGGGAAGGTGAAGTAAGCCGCATGATGGAGGTTTACTCCCTGATAATAGAACCAAAGCGGCATCTGATAGGCATCTGCAATGCGTTTTACCGCATACAGGTCACACCACATGGGCGTGTTGTCCAGCTGAACCGTCTCGTTGACCTGCGGCATTCCGATCGGGTAATAATCAAAGGAAAGGATGGGCGGATCGATGATGGATGCAAAACGCTCGATATAGGCCGGGTATGCGTTATCGTCCCACCGGAAGTAGGGATTGTAGCTGGGGTTGGCAACGGTAAAAGCAAGGGCGGTGGGATCCTCGTCCTCACAGTCGTCGGTCAGCTTACGGCAAAGCTGCATCTGCTCCTCGTAAAACGGCTCGTCCCAGATGTAATAGCCGGCAACCGAAGTCCATTTCTTCTTTTCGGCAATTACCTTGCGGATGTCGGTTTCTCCTTGGAAGGAGCTTTCCTTCCATGCGCCGCTTTCCATGCGTCTTTTGTAAATATTGGAATAGAACGGGCCGTCGTTTCCGTTTACCGGATCTCTGTCCCATGCACCGCCGAAACGGCTCATGTTCTGATAGATCAGCCGGATTCCGAACTGCTGGCACAGCTGAACCGCTGCGTCTGCCTGTTCATCCGATGCCCAGCCAAGCTCCACGGTGTCAAATCCCACGTCCGCACAGGCCTTTACGTGCCTGCGCATATCATTTCCCTGGGCCTTGAACTGAGAAAGTACAAAATTGTCCTGTCTCCACCGGCGGCGCGGATTGCCAAGCGGATACCGCGAAAGTATCTTGTGTTCCATATCGGTTCCCTTCCTGTATGTTTACATTGCCGTATTTCATTTTACATTCCGCAAACGGGCATTCCTGTCTTTGTCCGGATACTTTATTTTGTGCCGATGAAGGAATCAATTTTTTCAGCAGCGGAAGCAAGATGCTTTTTCATGGCATTCCCGGCTTCTTCGCCGCAGCCGGAGGATACTGCCTGCAGAATCGCACGATGCTCCCTGTCCGCTTCCCCGGCTCCTTCCGGGCGCAGGGTAAAGGATCGGATGGAGTACTGCTGAAACAGCGGCGATGTCTGCCCGTACAGCTGGGCCAACAGCCCGTTGCCGCTGATCCGGATCAGATGGGTATGAAACTGCTCGTCCAGTCTGGCAAGATGGGAGGTCAGCCCTCTGTCGCCGGTTTCGATATACTGACGGCCAAGGGCATCAAAACGCTCTGTCAGATCCTGCAGGAGGCGCATATCGTCTTCCGTAACGCGTCCGGCAGCAAGGCGAGCCGATTCCGGTTCCACCATACACCGCAGATTCCGGAAATCCTCCAGGGTGTCTTCATTGACAGCAAACCATTTTTCCGTCCGGGCCTGCAGGTCTTCCCCTGCCACAAAAGCGCCGCGGCTGGGTTTCAGTTCCACATATCCCATTGCCTGCAGTGTCCGCAGAACCTCCCGGATGGTGGAACGCCCTACCCCGAATGCTTCCGAAAGAGCAATCTCCGGCGGCAGTTTGGCACCGGGCTTATATTCCCCCGCCAGTATTCTGCTGCGCAGTGCGTCCACAACCTGATCGGTTACGGAAATCCGTTTTTCTTTTTCCATCCTGTCCTCCCGGAAAACATATATTCTGCCCGACTTCCGGTTTCATTATATCAAAAAAACATGCAAACATCAAGAGGCAGCAGAAAAATTACTGTTCCAGCGCCTGGAATGCTTCCTTGATTTTTGCCAGGCCGTTTGTGATGGTAGGCGTCCAGGAAGCCAGAGAAGAGGCCATTTCCTGCTGATTATAACCGATCTTTTCCCGCAGATACCCGATCGGCACAGTTTGGGTAAAGCCAAGGAAATGGGTGAACAGCACAGACGGTTCAATGCATACACTGTCGTAAATTAGGTGCAGCATTTGCACGGATTCTTCGTTCTGCAGATACTTTTTGGTAAGAGCGGTTTCATAATAAGCGTTATATACCGTATAGTAGCTTTCGGAAGCAAGCACTTCCATAAAGGCACCCACCAGCGGCTGACGATCCGGTGCTACGGTAGTGGTTACAGCAAGAGAGGTATACTGATCCTGCACATATGTCTTATATTCCTGTGCTTCGTCCAGCTTGGGCATAGGGATGATGGTAAACTCGTCTTCCATATCCCGCAGGAAGAATTCGATCCCGTAGAAATGGGAGGTTGCCATGGCCGCTCTGCCTTCTGCAAACATATTCTGGATGTGTGGTTCCCGCACACCGTCCTGAGGCAGCGGAATCACATAAGAGCCGTCGGAATGATAGTACAGGTTCTGGATCGCTTCCAGCGCAGCCACATACCGTTCCACATCGGGAGCGCAGGAATAGTAGTTATCCTCGTCACGACCGAACAGGCTTACACCGCAGTTTGTCCAGTAGGTATCGCTGTTGGTTCTGCCGCCGCCTACGAAGCCGTAGCTGTCCTTATCGTCCTTCACGCCGTCCCCGTTGATGTCCACGTACAGTCCGGAGGTCAGTTCCGCCTGCTTGTCCAGTGTCCACTTGCCTTCCCGCACCAGAGAAATGGGGTCTTCCAGACCATGGTTTTCAAAAACGGCGTTATTGAAAACGGTAACATACATATACCGGTACAGGGTGATGGAGGGAGTACCGGTGCAGACATACAGGGAGTCTCCCACGGTCAGGGCTTCTCTTGCCCCCTGAGACCAGTAGGGTTTATCCAGATTCAGATTTTCCAGCTCCGTCAGATCCAGCAGAACGTTGCCGGCTGCCGTATACACACAGGAAACGGTGGGAGAGGACATCATATCGTAGGAGGAATCGCCTGCTGTTACGGCAGCTTCAATGGTGTCGTCCACACTGTCAATTTCATTACTATTGATCAGCCGGATGTCCATTTTCATATTCAGCCGGTTTTCCACAGCCAGATTCCGGTTGTACACAGCATCGTTGACCACTTCCCCGGTCAGCTCTTCCGCGAGGAATTCCCCTACCACGTCAGCGTGGTTCCATACGGCGATACTGACCCCTTCTCCGTTAAAGTCCATCTCCGGCAGCTCGTCCCGGTACGGATCGGCAGCTTCCGTTTCCACGGCGGTTTCCGTTTCGGTTTCCGGCACTTCTCCGGTTTCCGCAGCAGGTGTTTTTCCGCAGCCGGCAAGCATAGCACTTACCAGCAGCATCATCAGAATTCTCTTTTTCATAAATGCCTCCTTGATTCATTGTCGATTTATCCGATTGCAAAACTCTTGTAAAGGGGAACGCGGCTTTCTTGAAAGAAAGCCTGGCAAAGAACTTTTAAAATGGTTTTTGGCTGGATATAGTGACTGCAATTCCATGTGCCACTTTATATAGAGATTGCAAAACCCGAGAAATAGTGGAGTGAGCGGTCAGGGGCCTCTACCCTGCCCGCCGTAGCCGGTTTTCGAGTGCGTGATTTCGTTTTTCTGAGTTTTGCAATCGGCTATTATAATGCCATACATTTACCAATAAAATTGTCTGACATTCTGTGTTGTTTTCATTATAACCGGATTCCTCTGTCCTGTCAAGTGTTTTTAGAAAACAGACGTCTATTTTCCATATTTTATGACAAATCAGACAGATTTTACGGCACACTATTGACAAAAGAACAGGAACTGTGCTATTATATTGTCAGACAATCCACAGAAAGGATTCTGCCCCTCCGCGGGCAAAGGCATTTTGCATGAAACTGCTTACCAAAGAATTTATTTACGAAACCAACACCCCCGAATGTCACGCTTCCACGCTGGTGAAAAAGGGAGACCGGGTTACGGCGGCATGGTTCGGCGGCACTACGGAAGGAAAAACGGATGTAAACATCTGGACAGCTGTGAAAGAAAACGGCCGATGGAGCAAACCGCTGTATACCTCTGCCAGAGAAGAGCAGCCACACTGGAATCCGGTACTGTTTGACAACGGCAAGGAACTGCTTCTGTACTACAAATCCGGATGTCTGGGAGATGCATATGACTGGCAGACCATGCTCTGCCGCAGCGGTGACGGCGGATACACCTGGACAGCGCCGGTACTGATGGTGGAAGGCGACTGCGGCGGACGCGGGCCGGTGAAAAACAAGCCCATCCGGCTGAAAAACGGTGCGGTCATAGCCGGTGCTTCCAGCGAGGACGGTCCCTGGCGTGCATTCACGGATCTGTCCCGGGACGGCGGCTACACCTGGGAGAGAAGCGACTTTATTCCTCTGCCGGAGGGTGTGCAGGTGATTCAGCCCTCTCTCTGGGAAGATGACAACGGCGTACATCTGCTGATGCGCTCCCTGAACCAGCGGATCTACCGCAGTGATTCCCCGGACGGCATTCACTGGGACATGGCGTACCCGATTGCAGTTCCCAACAACAACAGCGGACTGGATCTGGTTCCCCTTTCCGACAGACTGGTGCTCTGCTGTAATCCCATTACCTCCGGCAGAACCCTGCTGGCCCTGATGGAATCCACCGACGGGATCCATTTTGAAACCACACTGGTTCTGGAAGATGCGCCGGGAGAATTCTCCTACCCTGCCGTAATCCGGGACGGCGAAAAAATCTGCGGTACATACACCTGGAAACGGCAGACGATCGTATATTTCGAAGCGATGCCGGAATGAATCCGGTATTTGTCCGGTAACCGGAACACAGAAATCGTTCTGTATAGCAAACGGGACTGCAATACTGTTTTTCAGTACGGCAGTCCCCTTGTTTTACGGTTTATTTTTTACTTTCAAAATCCACGTATACTTCACCGAATGTCAGCGTCATACCCAGGATATCACAGAGAATGTCCCCCGGCAGGTGCGGAATTCCATCGATGAACCGCAGGGGTTTTGCCATCTTCACCTCTCTGCCGTCAACGGCAGCAACATCGCTGTCCCGGACAAACACGGCTGTTTTATTCCCGAAGACTGTGAGAGATCCGGCGGTTTTATTCCACTCATAGTACATATTGGGTATGTGCTTGAGTTTGCTTTTGGTATCGAAGGGAATATACGCCGTACCGTCTTCTTCATAGGGCATATACGCCATATCTATGATCTCCCCGTTTACCCGCAGCACCGTATGGGGAGGCGCTTCGTGAAACTCGATGCTTTCCAGTTCGAAATCCCCCACACCCCACACAGGGTCAAACCGGAAGCCGTACAGTTCCCCGTGCCATGGCACGCTCGGGGATTTGGCGGGATCGATTACCAGAGGAGCAACGCGATCCGGCACGGACAGGCAGGCCGGCTGGGCGGGATACCAGGTATCTTCGGCAAACATATACTGATGCTGGATACAGCATGTCGCGTCAATCGGCTTGTATGTGCGTATGTTTGCCACAATTTTACCGATTTTTTCCGTGGAGATGGGGAAGAAGGCATCGTCATGAAGAATCATATAGGGGTCCTGCCGTTCGGAATGGCCGATGAGTTTTCCGTCTTTGATTTCCAGACTGTCAAACCTGAAAAACGCCCACTTTTTCAGGTCTTCTTCCGTTTTGAATTCATAACGTCTGATCACGGGATATTCGGATGTATCTTCGGGAAGCAGATGATGGGGAGCCAGCAGTTCTCTGTCCTTCGGATGCAGGATGCAGAGTCTGTCAAGCTGATCTTCGTCCGGTCTGCTATCGGTATGGGGGGTGTCTTCGCAGAATACGCTTCGCAGAGCGTCCAGATACCCGAATCCGTGCACACCGGCAGGCATCATATAGGTACCTTCCCCGTACTCGTTCCATGTGGAAAGCATCACGAGCCTGGATTTCCATGACTCTCTGTCATACTTTGTCAGGATCTCCTCTTTGGCCCATTCCAGCAGTTCTGTCATATCCTCCGGTTCCAGCACAGGGGTACGCAGTCCGTTCCAGCCCATCAGGTTATACCCCATGGAAACGGTGGGAACCGTATGTACGGAACCTTCCTTCATATTGCCCAGGATTCTTTCTTTGGTGAAAGCTGCGTCATAGCCACGGTGTCCCCAGTTGTAGGCGTGCACGGCGTCCATACCGCATTCCCGGTACGCAGGACAGTTATCGCCGCAGCACATGATGATCAGATCTTTATACCCCAGCTTTCTGACCTCGCTTTTCAGCAGGCTCAGGCATTTGTGCAGCACATCGGTACCGCCCACATCCCGTGCCAGCTTTTCCGGTGCATAAATGGACATAATCGCCTTCCCATCGATCTGCATATATCTCGGGTCCGAGAAGAAATAGTCGATGAAGTACGGGATATAGTAATCCCTGATATCCTCATACCCGCCCGGACTGCCGGACATGGCTTCCCAGAGAAGGGCAAATTTTACCGTATCGGAATACTTTGCCAGCATATGACCGTCATGGATGGCTGCGGACAGCTTTGTTTTTACCATAGGCATATGGCTTTCACTGGCGTACCAGCAGTATAACTGGAAGTCAAGACCGTGTTCCGCCATCCACTTCAGTTCCCAGTCGGCTACTTCCGGAACGCCTTCGTCGTAGTAACCCAGATACGGCTTGTTTTCCGGAAAAGGCGTTATACAGTCCCAGCCATAATGGGAACCGGTTCTCCACAGGGAGCAGATATTCATGCCGATGACATACCCGTCTTTCTTTTCCGGCATGACCGGTTCGGGCACATAATCCTCCGGCAGCGGCGGCACGGGAAATGCCTTCAGATCTGTAAACAGCAGGATTGCCGGCTGCTCACACGCAAACGCAATCTTTACTTCGTCTATACAGTCTGCCGCCGTGTCAAAGGGAACCCTCGAAACCACTTTTCCGTTGAGGCGGATCAGTGCTGTGTCTGTATCGGTATCCGCTTCGATCCGCAGTGTCTGCCACACGTTTTTGGAATGGCTCCGCAAAGCACCGCCGCTGTACCGGATTCCGTCCAGTGCATCGGAAATGGAAATGATGTCTTTCCCGGCGCCGGCCAGACTGACGGTAAGGGTTCCGCCTGCTTCCGGCAGCAGATATTTCATTTCATAACCCACCACACCGCCGGCCTTCTCAAATCTGCGGCTGACAACCGTTGCTGAACCGGAAGAGCCGGCAATCTCGCAGACAGTATACTCTGAGCCTTCTCTATACGGACGTCTCAGGATTTCCGCGGCGCCGGTCCGGGAAACGCAGTAGTCCTCCGGCATGGCATGGGGATATTTCGCCACAAAACTGTCGTTGAAAAGATAGTTTTTATACAGCTTGAGATTGGCATGGAACATCGCTTCTCCCGTGTCTTCCCTGCCGTAGCCGAACGCAAACCGGCAGATTGTGACGGCACTGCCGGTGAAAGGATATTCTGCAAGATATGTTCCGTCAAGCTGGATTCTGCAGGCACGCCGGTCTATGTCGATGATGATTTTTATATAGTGCCACGCCTCATCCGCTGCAAAAACGGCAGCTTCGCCGGCATACATCGCCCCTTCCCGCTGCCTCAGGACAAACGCTTCCGTTTCCTGCCCTTTATTGCCCCAGAAACCGAAATAGAAGCCATCCCCCGAAAGAATCCGGAATGTCCCTTCAAAGGTAAGGATCCCGGTGCTTTCTTCGGTGATGTTCCGTTTTCTGAATGTGGGAAAATCGGTATTGATGCTCTTCACCGTCCGGAATTCGATGGTTTTATCGTAAAAACCGCCCGCTCCCCGGTGGTCGGTATCCCATCCGCTTTCTTCGTGATGACTCGGATGGTGCCTTTCATCGTCTATCAGGTGATAGGCGGCAGGATTTTCTTTTCTCGGCATATGTGTATCTCCTTTGGTTTCGGGAAATATTTTGTCGATTGCAAAACGCCAGTAAAGGGGGAAACGGTCGCTTTTTGAAAAAAGCTCCGCAAAAACTTTTAAAATGGGTTGGGCTGGATATAGTGACTGCAATTCCATGTGCCACTAAATATAGAAATTGCAAAACACTAGAAATAGTGGAGCGAGCTCCTGGGGGCCTCTACCCCAGTCGCCACAGAACGTTTTCGAGTGCTTGATTTCGTTTTTGGGGAGTTTTGCAATCGGCTATTTCGGGGAATATTGTCCTTATGGTTTTATTATAGCAGTATTTTATGAAAGTTTCTACTGTTTTTGGATTTTTTTATAAAACAGGCGGCGTTTTGCTCTTACGTGTACCGGATGCCCCGAACGCAAAAAACTGCGCTGTCCTGACAACGACGCGGTGTCCCCAGCACCTGGCCATCCGGGAACATCTGGAAAAGGTATGCAAAATCCTCAGCGAATGAGATCAGACCCGTAAAACAGACCCTGCACGGAAGTTTTTTTGTTGTTTCCGTACGATTTCCCAAACATATATGGCATTTCCGCCCGGAATATGGTATGATAAAGAAAAACAGATCACCCATAGCCGATTGCAAAACTCCCCAAAAACGAAATCAAGCACTCGAAAACCGGCTACGGCGGGCAGGGTAGAGGCCCCTGACCGCTCACTCCACTATTTCTGGTGTTTTGCAATCTCTATATAAAGTGGCACACGGAATTGCAGTTACTATATCCAGCTAACCCATTCCAAAAGTTTTTGCGGAGCTTTTTTCAAAAAGCGACCGTCCGAGATTCGACTACGTCGAACTCGATGAGTTGCTATGCAACTCTGGTTCCCCTTTTACTGGCGTTCTGCAATCGGCTAAAAACAGATTACCATACAAGGAGGCAGACATGACAGGTATACAGAAAGCGCCGGAGACCATGAATTCCAAAAAACGGGTACTGAAAACATTCGCTTTTGAGAAAACGGACAGGGT
>SVSN01000060.1 GCA_015064285.1 Oscillospiraceae bacterium
CCTTGTACTGGATGAAGCCACAACCACCTATACGGCTGAAAATGCCCTGCGGATCTCCTATGAAAACGGGATTCTCACTGCAGAACCCACGGAAATCACCCCGTTTCCCATAGTGACAAAACAGATCACATCCCCGGACGGTCGGTATGCCGTACAGCATACGACGGAAGACGGATGGGGCGGTGGCGGCATGGATCTGGTGAATCCGGACGGCAGCGTGGTCAGACTGTTTACCGGCGTTCATCTGGGGGACACACTGCCGGACGGGACAACAGCGGATATCCAGCACGTGCGCGGCTATACACCGCTGGCGTTTCTGGACGATACCCGGTTTGTTTATGTGATCGGCGGATGGGAACACTGCTGGGGATACGGGATTTATGATCTGGCCGCCGGTACCTTTCAGGAGTTCACGGAAGACGTGGAGCATGTGTACTTTGTCCATGACGGATACATCTACCTGACCTCCCACAAACGGCACGATGCCGGTGTGTACAGTCAGGTCTGGAAGGTCACACCGGAGGGAGAGCGTACCCTGCTGGCGTCCACGGCGGAGGATATAAGCGATTTTCCGCTGGACAAGCTGGTGGATCCCCTCTATTGTGCTGATCCCTACTGGATCTACACCACGGACGATTCCCTGTTTTCCATGTCCATGTACGGTAAAGGCAAGCCGAAAACCTATCAGGTCTGGTCACCCGACATGGACGAAATCCTTGCCGTCTTTGAACTGGACGGATGGACCATGAACCGTGTCTTCTTCTGCGGCACCCGGATCACATATGTGCCGTAATTCCATATAATATGCAGAAAAGCCGTCGTGGATTTTGGTTCCATAACGGCTTTTTTCTGTTTCGTTTATTTCCGATAGGCCTGTACTGCAGGCAGAATCTCCGGCAGATTTTCGCAGGCAATCACTTCCGCATCGTCCGCCAGTGCTGCCTGCGCTTCTGTGCATGTGTCTGCAAAAACTTTTTTGCGGTTGTCTGTGGGAATCTCCGGGTACAGAGTTTGCCACAGTTCTGTCAGAGAAGAATCCCTGCAGGCGAAGCGGCAGTGACCCAGACAGTCGTACCTGTGGAGCAGGGTGTGGAGTTCGGACAGTACGCTTTTCTGCACAGACTGTCCGTCCGTGTGCAGCCGGAGAATCAGTATGGCATGGCAGGAAAACTTTGTGAGTACAGCTTCCAGCGGCACGGATGCGTCACCAGATCCCACACAGAAACCATCTTCCGTAAGATGCAGATCCAACTGAATTTCATGAACACCCAATCCCACTGCCGCACCGATGGCTGCCATGGGATTTCCGGAGAAACCATATCCGCCGACAGAACGGGCTCTGGGATATTTCATGAACCGGTCGCCGGGAACAATGGCACTTCCGCCGGGGCGATATTGCCACCCATGCCGCCCGAACTCGATGTATTCGTAGTGGGCGGCGGGCTTTCCTCCGAATCCGGCAGGCTTGAAGTACTTCTCATGGGGATCAAACTCCGCTGTTTCCAGACCCACCCGGGCTTTCATGTTCAAAAGCATTTTCCCCGTGGGGGCGACGATCATGCTGGCGCCGCAGATGTCCGGACTGCCGTCAAGGGACACGGACGCACGTACCACGTAGGCATTGGTGTTGTAGGCCAGAAACCGGCCCATGATCTCCAGCGCTTCGTGGGTGTCGCTCCGCTGCAGGGAACAGCCGATGATGATATCCACGTTCTCTCTGGCAATGGCCGCAAAGGCTTCGTAGAAATAAAAATCATAACAGGTCAGAAACGCATACCGGATTCCGTCGATGACCAGTACATATGGCGCGGAAGGCTCGAAGGTGTAGTCCGAATCTAGTGCAACGGTAAACTGTTCGGAGGGCGGCAGATGCTTTTTGTAGTATTTCCCCGTAACACTGCCGCTGCGGTCGAAGGCATACGTGGTGTTCCGGTACCCGGTGGGCGTCAGGTCGTATGCATTGACAAAGAGTACCGCATCGCACCGTCTCGCTGTCTCCGCTGCTTTTTCCAGCAGAACAGGCCGGTATTTTTCCGAACAGGCAATGTTGTCCTCTCTTGTAAGAGCAGCACAGGGCACATCACTGTACTCCGGCAGCACAATCAGATCCATGGACGGATCACAGGCATCCATCAGCTCCAGCTTTTTGGCAAAATATGCATCTGAGAGCGCCAGATCCATGGAATAAGGCGGCTGAATCACACAGGCTTTCATAAAAACACCTCCGCAGACTGTTTCCTATAGTATACCAATTCCGGGGAACGGTGTCAAGTAAATAAATAAACAGCCCCCGCAGCAAAGCAGGAGCTGTATGGAGATAATCAGCCTTCGTAGCTGTCAAACTTGGCGTAAACGGAAGCCATGTAGTTTTCCCAGTTGGATTTGCGCTTCTGGTAGTAGGAGGTCAGGTCGCCGTTGCCTTTCATGATATCGTTGAGCCAGAAAGCAGCGCCGCCGCCGTTGGATTCAAAAGCACCGTACACGTAACCGAAGTCGTATACCCGGCCGTTCATGATGATTTCCAGCATTTCGATGGACTGTTCGTCACGGGCAGCCTTGAACATCAGAACATTGTCGTAGTAAGCGGGTACAACCTGCTTCCAGGATTCGGCATTCAGGGCTTCGGTGATGATCCCGGAGAATTCCTTGTCCTGAATGGTCTTCAGGAAGACCTGAGCATCGGAAGAACCGGCTACTGTGGAGTAATACTTGGTCTGGGCTTCGTCCCACTTGGGATGAGGAATGATGGCATAGTCGATATCGGTGTCGCGCAGACCCCATTCCACCATGCGGATAACTACCTTGCCCATCAGAGTGTTGCCGGCAACAAACATATTGAAGCCGTGGTTCCATGCGTCTTCACAGGTCACATAGTCCTGATTGTGGCTCAGGTCGTACAGCCATTCCATGGTGCTGACCAGCTTTTCGGTGTAGAATACATCCTTGTAGGAGCCGTCATCCTGCCGTTCCAGGGTCATGCCGCCGAAGTAATACATGTATCCGGTGGCGTCACCCTTGAAGTCCATGGAGAAGCCGTACCGGTCACCTTCGTCCTTTACGCCGTCACCGTTGGTGTCCTGGTAGGCAACAGAGATCATTTCCTGCATCTTGTCCTTGGTCCAGCGGCCTTCCTGTACGACAGTGTAAATGTCTTCCAGACCGTATTCTTCCGCCAGATCCTTGTTGTAGAAGTTGCAGCCTGCCATACCCATGGAGGAAATGTTGTAGGCACCGATGAAAATAAAGGTTACATTATTGGCACCGTAGGTCAGCTGTTCCACCACATCGGTGCTGTACCAGGGCTGGGTGAAGTCGATGTAGGGCAGGTCGTTTGCGTTCATGTAGATGTCCGCCATCAGGTCAATACCCATGGCCACAATACCGCCGGCTGCCAGCTGGTACAGATCGTCCCCTGCTGCCACTACGTTCTTCATTTCCACGGAGGTATCGTCCAGTACCGCCATGGTCAGATCCACATTGAACCGTTCGGCTACCGTCAGGTTCCGGTTGTACAGGGCATCGTTGAGCACTTCCCCGTTCAGCTCTTCCGAAGCCATCAGCTCGGAGGTCCAGGCAGGTACCAGTACGTTGAATCCCTTACCTGCATAGTCCTTGTCGGGCAGGTTGTCGGGCAGATCCGCACGGGTGGTTTCGGCGGGAGCGGTGTCTTCGGCTGTTGTGTCGTTTACCGTGCTGTCGGTTTCCGCATCGGCGGGCGCATTGCCGCAGGACACGGTGGATGCCAGCATCAGTGCGGCAAACAGCGCGGACAGAATCTGTTTTGTCTTCATAGTTGTCAGTCTCCTCAGTTGTTTATCTTGTATGATTTTGTTTTCCCGCCTGTATCTTCCGCCGGAGAAAACCGGTCGGTCAGAAGCGATACCGTATCCCCGTTCCGCACAGCGGCAAACCCTGCCGAAACCCTGCCGGAGAGAACGGTTTTACCGTCCAGCAGAGCCAGTACCGGCCCTTCGGCTACAGCAATCAGCGCGTCTGTATGACCGTGACGGATGCCGATGCTGCCGCCGGGATTGCTTTTTTTTACACCGTCCGGGGTGTCAAACCGTATGGAATCGCAGGGGAGAGAGGCGCTTACGCCGGAAGGCGTTACAATGGTCAGAGTGAGTTTTCCCGCCATATCAGACCTCATCCTTTGCGGCAGCCCAGACATCGTCAAGGGTACCCGCCATCAGGAAAGCGTGTTCCGGCAGATGGTCGCATTCGCCTCCCAGAATCGCTTCAAAGCCGGAGATGGTGTCGTCTACCCGGACATATTTGCCGGGAATGCCGGTGAACCCTTCGGCTACATGGAAAGGCTGGCTCATGAACCGCTGTACCCGTCTGGCATTCCGGACGGCTGCCTTGTCTTCCGGCGAGAGCTCGTCCATCCCCAGAATGGCGATGATGTCCTGCAGCTCATTGTACCGCTGGAGAACCCTGGTAACCTCTCTTGCACAGGCGTAATGCCGGGGGGATACCACATCGGGAGAAAGCATACGGGAACCGGATTCCAGCGGATCCACGGCAGGATAAATCCCCAGCTCCACAATGCTTCTGGAAAGTACGGTGGTGGCGTCCAGGTGGGAGAAGGTGGTGGCAGGCGCCGGGTCGGTCAGGTCGTCGGCAGGCACATAAATGGCCTGTACGGAAGTGATGGAGCCGCTGTGGGTGGAAACAATCCGCTCCTGCAGCTTCCCCATTTCGGAGGCAAGCGTAGGCTGATACCCCACGGCAGAGGGCATCCGGCCCAGCAGTGCGGAAACTTCACTCCCTGCCTGGGTGAACCGGAAAATGTTGTCGATGAACAGCAGAATGTCCTTGCGGGAATTTTCTCTGAAATATTCGGCCATGGTCAGTCCGGCCAGGGGGACACGGAGTCTGGCGCCGGCGGTTTCGTTCATCTGCCCGAACACCAGAGCGGTTTTGTCCAGTACCCCGGACTGCTTCATTTCATTCCAAAGGTCGTTGCCTTCCCGGGAACGTTCGCCTACTCCGGCAAAAACGGAATAGCCGTCATGCTCGAAGGCGATGTTCCGGATCAGCTCCATGATCAGTACGGTTTTGCCCACCCCGGCTCCGCCGAACAGACCGATCTTACCCCCTTTGGCGTAGGGCGTCATCAGGTCAATGACCTTGATCCCGGTTTCCAGAATCTCGTCGGCTGTGACGATTTCGGTGAAATGGGGAGCGGCGTGGTGAATGGGCCAGCGTTCTTCCGTGACAATTTCGCCTGCTCTGTCAATGGGATCGCCGGTTACATTGGTCATGCGGCCCAGCGTACCCTTACCTACAGGCACGGTAATGGGGCGGCCGGTATCTACCGCTGTCATCCCCCGGGAAAGACCATCGGTGGGCTGCATGGAGATACAACGGACTTCACTGTGTCCCAGATGCTGCAGAACTTCCAGAATGAAGGTTTCTTCACCCTTACGGATCTCCAGCGCGTGAAAAATATCGGGAAGATCCAGGGAATCGAACATGATGTCGACTACCGGACCGTTGATACGTGTGATAATGCCTTTTGCATTTTTTGACATAGGGAACCTCCCTGTCGGATTTTCCGTAACGGATAAGGTTTTGGAGGAATCAGGATTCCGGTATGCTGCCGGAGGTTTCGATTACGCTGGCGGTCACGTCGCTCTGCCGTTTCCGGCTGATATCGGATTCCAGCGCAGCTGCCGAAGCTTCCGCATTGTCATAGGCGGAACGCATGGCGATCAGGGTTGATGCCTGATGTCCTGCGCAGACTTCCAGAATCCGGGTATAGAATGCAGCATTCAGACAGGCGGAAGCGGCGCTTTGCAGTACTGTGGTGCTGTCCGGAACGAAAAGGGGAGCCTCCTCCGACCGACTCTGTTCTGTCTCCGCAAGAGGAAGCAGCCGGAAGGAAGACGGCGTCTGTGTCAGCATATTGACGAACTTCTGGTAGAGGAGTATCACGGCGGAAATTCTGCCTTCCCGGTACATGGTCAGCACATCCCGGATCAGGGGCTCGCAGTCGTCCATGGTAACAGTGTCGGGCAGAAGCCAGGTTTTGTCCGGCGGAGTCCCCGCATCGTTCAGATGGGAGACCGCATGCTTCCCTACGGCGATGAGCAGACGGTTTTCCGGCGCTTCTGCCAGAACGGTGTCGGCGTAGCTGTACAGTTCAATATTATATCCGCCGCACAGACCACGATTGGCACCCAGCAGTACATAACAGACGGGAGCCTCCGGATTGACGCAGGGATACACCGCTGCCAGTTCTGTGCTGAAGGTGTTCAGAATTTCCCGGCACATGGTGTCATAGGCAGAGAAATTCTGCAGAGTACCGTTGACACGGGAGAGTTTTACGGCAGAAACGGTTTTCATGGCACCGGCCAGCTGACCGGTCATGCGGACGCTGCCCAGATGCTTTTTCAGTGCCTGCAGACTGGCCATTTACGCCACCTCGCTGCCGGTACCGCAGGCGGCAATGGCTTCTCTGAGGGCGTCTTTGTCCTTGTCGGAGAGTTTGTCCCCGCTGCGGAGCAGAGCCGTCAGGGCCGGGTACCGGATTTCCATACTGCCGGTCAGATGCATGGCATAACTGTCCATGGCAGAAGGATCCACACCGGCGGCATACCCTTCCGAAACGGCAAAGAGGAGCAGAACCTGTTCCCAGTCGGGCAGGGGGGCATACCGGCTCTGGTGCAGGGCGGCCATCATACGTTTGCCGGCATCCAGAACTTTTCTTGTGGAAGCATCAATATCAGAGCCGAACTGGGTAAAGCCTGCCAGCTCTCTGTACTGTGCCAGATCCATACGAAGTCTGCCGGAGACCTGCTTCATCAGTTTGGTCTGGGCGGCGCTGCCCACACGGGACACGGAAAGCCCCACATTGACGGCGGGACGCTGGCCTTCGTTGAACAGATCGGCGTCCAGGAAGATCTGACCGTCTGTGATGGAAATGACATTGGTGGGAATATAGGCGGAAATGTCGCCTGCCTGGGTTTCGATGATGGGCAGGGCAGTGATGGAACCGCCGCCGTTTTCGGGAGACAGCTGTGCGGCTCTTTCCAGCAGTCTGGCATGGAGATAGAATACATCCCCGGGATAGGCTTCACGTCCGGAGGGACGGTGCAGCAGCAGGGACAGTTCGCGGTATGCCACAGCATGCTTGGACAGGTCATCGTACACAATCAGCACATCCCGTCCCTGATACATGAAGTATTCCGCCATGGCAGCACCGGCAAAGGGCGCAATATACTGAATGGAAGCGGATACGGAAGCAGGGGCGCAGACGATGGTGGTATAGGACATGGCGCCGTACCGGGTCAGCTTGTCCCGGATGTCGGCAATGGTGGTGTCCTTCTGTCCGATGGCTACATAGATACAGATGGTACCTGTACCCTTCTGGTTGATGATGGCATCCAGGGCAATGGACGTTTTGCCGGTCTGCCGGTCGCCGATGATCAGTTCTCTCTGACCGCGGCCGATGGGTACCAGGGCGTCGATGGCCTTGATCCCGGTGTGAAGCGGACGGGAAACCGCAGCACGGTCGGGAATGGCGGGAGCTTTATGTTCGATTGGACGGTGTTCACTGGTCCAGATCCGTCCTTTACCATCCAGTGCCTGTCCCAGAGGGTCAACAATCCGTCCCAGCAGATCGTCTCCCACCGGTACACTGGCGATGCGGCCTACCCGGCGAACCCGGCTGCCGCTTTCGATGTGCTCATACCGTCCGTAGACGATACAGCCGATCCGGTCCGGTTCGATATCCAGAACCATCCCCTGTTCGCCGCACTCAAACTCGATGACTTCGCCGTACATGATGTCGGCAAGACCATCCAGCCAGCAGATCCCGTCGGAAATGCTGATTACACGACCCAGCTGGAACTGACTGAGGGACATATGCATTCCGCGGATGTCCTCAAACATACCGTCCAGCAGTTCCGCGGCATCTTCGTTTCCCTGCAGGTCTCTCGATTCCAGATGGCTGCGCAGCTGATACAGCCGGTCAGCCAGGGTAAAGTCGTATACAGTGTCCCCGATACGGAAGCGGAATCCGGCAATCAGCTCCGGATCCACTCTGACCCAGTAGGAGGGTTTGCCGCCTACTTCGTCCAGCAGCTTCTGGGCATGGGCGCCGATCCGGTCCACAATGGACTGGGGCATGGGATAGGCAGAAGTCAGCGTTACATACAGCACATCGTGCCGTTTCAGGTAAGCCATATCGCCGGGGGTGAGCCGGGTGTGTTCAAGGATCCGGTCGGTGAATTCCTCTTCTCTGGCACGGAAGGCAGCCAGCCAGGTATCGGTGGTCATCAGTGTCTGTGCTTTTTCCACCAGCCTGTCGATATACCGGCTTTTTACATCCAGCAGCATTTCCCGGCGCAGATCCTCAATGGTTTCTTCGGTCTGCTGCAGCATATGACGGGCATGCTCCGCTGCAGTTTCCCGGATCTCGCGGATTTCCGCTTCCACGGGAGCCGGCAGATCTTCTCTGAATGTTTCCGGCAGAGTGGGAAGGGTGAATTCTTCCGATTCGATCCGTTCGGCTTCATCGAGAGCACGGTCAATCCGGTCTTTTCTGCCGGTGAAGATCCGTGCGATCATCTTACGGGCAAACAGCCACAGAATCAGCGCAAGGATCGCAAAATTGATGAGTGAATACACAAAATGCAGCATGATATTCCTTTATCGGGACAACAGGGCGGCGGCATACAGTTCTGCCAGTTCTTCCAGCCGTTTGTCCAGGACATTTTCAATTTCTTTGGATTCCATTTCCAGCTGTGCTACATGCAGATCCAGATTCTGGTTCTGCTTGCGGTGGGTAATGGTGATCAGGTCTTCCGCATCCTGTCTGGCCTTTCGCAGAGCCTGCTGTACCAGTTCAGCCTGATGTTTTTCTTCTTCGGCCCGGAAAGCGGCCAGTTTTTCTTCCGTTTCCGCCAGGGCACGGGTGTGTTCCGCCTGCAGAACGGCTGCCCGTTCAATCTTTTCCTGCCGCTTGTCCATAAAGGAAAGCATGGGACGGAAAAGAAAACGGTTCAGCACAAAGACCATCAGGCAGAAAGTGATCACCGTCCATAAAAGAATAGGGAGTTGAACGGTCATGGCGCGGGCCTCAGATCTTGGATGCCAGGATGAAACCGATCAGCAGACCGTAAATGGTCAGCGCTTCCATCAGGGACAGAGCGATGATCAGTGTGGAACGGATATCCTTGGCGGCGTCAGGCTGACGGGCGATGCTTTCCATAGCGGCCTTGGCGGCAAGACCCTGACCGATGGCGGGGAAAATGGTGCTGACAGCAATGGCAATGGCTGCGGCGATGGCAATGTAAGCGGAACTATCCATGAGTTAAGTCTCCTTTTGAATATAAGAATGAATTTTTGTCTGGTTTCAGTCTTCCACTTCCACGGCTTCTTCCAGATAAATGGAAGTCAGCATGGTGAACACAACGGCCTGGATGGCACAGAACAGCAGGGACAGAGCCATCATCAGTACCGGTGCACCGATAGGAAGCAGATCGTACAGATTGTGGGTTACGGTTTCTTCTCCGAACACGTTCCCGAACAGTCGGAGCGCCAGGGAAGCGGGCTTGATGAATTCATCCAGTACCATCAGGGGCAGCATGAACGCGATGGGACTGACAAACCGTTTGAAATAATGCTTTGCGCCTACCCGGAGTCCTGCAATCTGCAGGAAGCAGAAGGTCACAACCCCCAGTCCCAGAGTAACGGACAGGGAAGAAGTCGGCGCTTTGAAATACTTGGTCAGCCCCACACCGGGAATCAGACCGGAATAGTTTGCGAAAATGATGAAGATGAACAGGGATCCGAGAAAATAGAAATACTTTCGCGTGTGATGTTTTCCGATGATACCGGTAAAAAAATTGTCCAGATATTCCACACCGGTTTCTACCATATTCTGAAAGGTACCCGGCCGTTCTTTCATATTCCGGGTTGCCAGAATCGAAAGTACCGTTACCAGCGCCAGAATCACCCACATGGCAATCACTTCACCGGTGATATCCAGAATACCGCCCAGCGGAATGATCACTTCGGATTTTTCACCCATTATGCATCCCCTCCTTTGTCAGAATTGATATCTGTATCCTTCGGCGGGGGAGAAACCTGCCGGAGCAGCAGAAACGTAAAAAAGAACATGGGAAGCGTCAGTCCGGCTACAGCCCCTGCCAGCATCCAGATTCTGTCCCAGGGCGTCATCGGTGCCAGAAAATATACGGCAGCCAGATACCCAATATTCAGGAACATACGGACAACGGAGATCAGGGAAAAGGCAGATCCGGCGGACTGTGCCGCTTTTTTGGTCAGCAGGTAACTCACATAGGCAAGACCCGCCCCCGGCAGAAACGCTGTCAGCATACCCAAAACAGAACTGTCCAGAATGTATCCCTCCTTTATGGAATCCACGGCATAACCCGTTGGTTTCCGGGAATTATATCGATATTACAAAGTTAAATTATAGCACATATGCGGTCGAAAAGCAACCGGTAAATGGGATTTTTCTGTAGAATGGTCGCTGCAGGGATAGAAGAAAGCTGTGCAAAAACACAATATCCCCGGAAGGATTCTCCGAAGGTGCTGTGTAACAGATTTATATAAGTAACAAAAAACCTCCAGGATTTCTCCTGAAGGTTATGTCTATGTGGGACGGTAAAGATGTTTTTGCGTTTTTTCTATATAGACCCGAACTCTGCATTGTGCAGTTTTATGTAATTGTAATAACAAACTCAATATATAATCTTGATTGCATCTACTGTAAACATCCTGTCATCTTTTGTATAAATCTGGAGGATGTGTTTTCCACCATACAGATCTATTGAACGAAAACACATTTCATGTGCTTTCCGTTCTACAGACTGCTGATTTACCGTAGCACAATATATTCCGTCGATATACACATCTGCCGCGCCCATATCCTTATCGAGTACACCGTATAGCTCAACTATACTGCCTTCAAATGCCAAGTATAGAAAACTCTCCTCTCTATTTGAATAATGTACCTCACGTTCATAACAACCATTAGCAGTATTTTTTTCATCGTATACCCAAACAGAGGTATAACACCAGTTTCCGAAATAAGCGATACGTTTATCCGTGTTAGCAATCCATTCGTATCCACATGGTGCAGATGTACCCTCTCTGGTGAAACGGATGACTGTATCAACTCTATCAGGTGTACCGATATATGTCATACGATATCCCGATTCTGTCTGCATATATCCGGTGATCGTGATATTGCCGGTTACTGCTTCAGGTTTTATCAATCGAATACCGTCCTCAGAGCATCCCCATTCTAAAACACCATCTTCGGGTAATTTAACACAATGAAGATATTCATACTTTTCATCTTCACCTGTCATCCAGAAACGGTATTGATTTTGCTCCAAAGTAGATCCTGCTAAAGTAGGATAACTTTTACTTGGGCAGGCATCCATAAACGACTTGTTATATCGAGAAAGTTCCATTCTCAGGGCAGATAAATATTCCTCCACTCCTGTAGACCACAAATTTCCTTCCACATACGGTCCTGAAGCAAACAATACATTCCCGCACACTGAGCAAGATCCATTAAATAAAGTATATTGCAGAATATCTTCAAGAGAAGTATTTACAACACTCTCTTCATTACGTATCTTAGCATGCATCCACCCTGTACTAAAAGGCATCAATGTGGTTGCCACTGTTTTACTGCAATGCCATTTTGCTGCATCTTTATGCTTAAATACAGAACTGATATATTCGGCATATGTTTCCGAATTTCCGTAATCATTAGTATATACATTTCCGTAATAATTCTGGATAGCAATCAGCGCAGGGTTTCTGGACTTCATGATATTGCGTATCCTGAGATAGTTGATCACCTGATGATCTTTGTGAGGATGCAAATAATCTGCCGGATCTTTAGGTCCATTACTATCCGTATAGAATCCGGTTAACCGATCAGCATAACGGTCAGCCAGCTCTTCATACAGTTCCAGCATATATTCATTCCAACGCTCATAATTGAAATTATCAAGATTAGGCTGCTGATTATCGGTTTCATGTGTTCCTCGTCCCCATCCGGTTTTTTCCTTGTCATCTTCACTGAAGTCATGACCATCCCGTGGGTGCGTATAAAACAGAACAAGAATTCCTCTGTTTTTTACACTCTCTATAATATCTCCCAGCAGATCTCTTTTCGGGCAATTACCTGGTCTCCATTTTTCGGAAACAGCGCTTGGGTACAGAGGCTGTACAGCAAAATGCCATGCTGTAAATATAATGTACTCGATGCCCATTCTCTGCAGAGAATCCGCAAATCCTTCAGCATCAAAAGCATCCGCCATTTCATCGATTGTTTGCGGTTGTGTTCCGTCTGCATAATGTGCCTCAGGAAGAATATGATGAATAAACATTCCGCATTTGCATTTTTTAAAGTCTTTCATACATTTACTCCATATGAAAAATATTACTCTCTGATCAAGTCAATGTCACTTTCTAAAAGCTCTATGTTTCCGGTGTATTTCGGCTTAAAATCTCCCTGCACAGTTGAACCGATCACCTTTATTGAAGCGGTGCGGTTCCCGGTACATCCTATAATAGCTCGGTCTGTATTGGAACGATATGTATTACCCAGCATCAATACATCCGTATGACCATAATCAGGTTCATCCTGCCCGCCAAGTGTATTCAAAAATATATCACAGTCACACAGAACACAGTTAATTACCTTGAAAGAATTTACTGGGGTGTTGGCTCTAAGAAGATGTTCCAGATTCGCCTCAAAAAATACACTTTCCAGAACAATATCTTCCTGTACGGGCATTTTTGCTTCAGGATAAACACTGTGTGCATAATCATTATCTTCATAATTGATAGCAATAGCAATGTCACGTTTTTTTTGAAGAAAAATATCCCGGAAATGAATATTTCGACAGCCACAGTTCAAAATCGGATGATCATCCTGGCACATATACCAATTGATACCGTCCAGTACACGGGAACCTCGTTCAAAATCCGGCGGTGTGACAGTAATATATTCTTTTCCGTCCGGCTTCATCTGCACACGGTAAATCCGCCCTTTGTGGAGGACCGCATCGGATTGCCGTACTATCATTCCGGGCTCCCATTCTTTCCAGCAGCCACCCAAAATTCGACAGAAATATCCCACAGTAGAATCCTGATCCAAATCATAACAGTTTTCTATCACGCCGTCTTCGATCCAGCCAAGCTGCGGATTGGAGGATGTATAGTCAAAAGCATTGAGAGCAATAGGATCATCATACGTGCGGAACTTACAATTCCGTATCGTAAACTTATTCCCTCTCCCAAGATGTACGCCGTCTTTTTCCCCTTCCATGCGGGAATTTTCCAAAAGAAAGTTCTCGAATGTTGAAATCTGTATGCCATACGATGGTGTTATGATATCCATACAGGAAAAATCACGAATTGTCACATTATTGCAATAGAAGAAGGATACCTGTCCGCGAAGACCCATGATATGGTCGCCTTCATTTTCATATCCATCTTCACGAACCGGCAATCCGCTGGTATTCCCCATAGCATCATTGCCATTGCAAATTAAATACAAACCGTTGATAGTAATGTTGGTGTTGTAACTTCTGGTGTATGCTCCGCGATTGATAAACGCATAGGCGCATTCACCTGTTGTTTTGGTTGGAACTCTGCGGATGAATACACCGTTTCCAAATTCCAGAGTGGTGTAACTATCCAATATAACGGTACCGGAAAGGTCATATGTACCCGGACTACCGATCACGATCGTACCACCGCCGTTTACTGCATTCTGCAGTGCTTTGGTATTACTGTCGCCGTCCTGATTCGGACTAAAGCCAAAATCAGCAGCATTTTTATAAGGGAAATTATTCATAAGTTATTCCTTTCTGGTTGTGGGAAATGCAATGTTTCCGCAGATCTTCCTTATTTGCTATCAGAAATGATGAAGCTGCCCCATTTCAGATAATGGCGGTATATGAAATTCCGGTAAAATCTGTTCCAGACGGCAGTTGCTCAAATCCAGTTTTTCTCCTTCGGGAATGCCGACAAATTTTCGGTCTGCTAATTCAATGTTATTTCTGAAAGTATTGTGATACTGTCTCTCAAAGCAGTTGAATCTCTTAATATCAAAAGTGCTGTGGTTTATGATGACATTGTTTTCTATTCTGCAGTAATGAGGATTCTTTTGTTCTGTTTCCGGATCCCATGTAACATATTCTGCAATATGCGGATACTTTTTAGCCCACACTTCATCCTGCCATGGCATAACCCTGAGATTGCTCCAGTGAACACTGCCGGGTGACTCAATTAAATCTTCCCAATATTCATAAGCATGAAAACATACTGCATAATTGGTATGAGCACAACGATCAATAATCAGATTATTTGAGAAAATCATATCATGTCCGCCATGAAGCAGAAGCGCAGACTGACAGCGATACATGATGTTTCCATATATTGCACAGCCGCCAAGATTATCATCACAATAAACAGCAAATATACCGATGTTCTGTTCTTCAGCATCGCTGCTCATATCGTGGAAATAATTATATCTTATGATGTTTCCACAGGTAGTATAGTCTCTTCCTGCATAAATCGCTGAGGAATCATCCGCAATTTTACATACATTGAATATTTCGTTATATTCTATTACATGTTCATTTCCTGAGAAGGAAACAGCCATATGAGCTGAATCATGTATAGAGTTATGAGATACAACACACCCTACGCCGTCAATGGCAACACCCGGTCTGTAAGTACGGAAAATTTCAGCAATGTGATAGATATGATTATTTGTAATCACATTTTCTGAGGATGTCAGTGTTCTTCTGTCTCCACCGTTCACCTGAATTCCGCCTTCACCTGTATGATGGATGACTGAGTTCTGAACAGTACAGTGATTCCCGTTGATTTTTACTGCCCATCCGGCAACATTTTTAATTTCACATTTATCAATAGTGACTCTGTCCCCCTGAATGCTGATGGCATCACTGCGGGTAGCAGAAATGGTAAATCCGCTGAATATCAGATTTGAAGCCCCGCAGACTTTTATCAGATTTTCGGTAGTTATTGAAAGACAGATATCAGCTTTTTCAAGATCTGTCGGTGGGTAAAGATACAATACACCGTGATCTCTGTCAAGATACCATTCTCCGGGAGCATCTAATTCTTCCATAACATTGAAAAAATAATACGGTGCATGCTCCCTTGTTCCAAAGTAGCTGACATATGTTGTTTCCAGTATACGAGCAACAGTATCTACTGCCTTTACAGGGGATGACTCATCTGCCCAACCAAACTTGGGATACCCATACACCCACACATTCTCAAGCGTTTTCCATTTGCTGACTCGATCTGATGTGTTTTTGTCGATACGATATACATCACCCAGCGGATTTCGTGACGTATTAAACTGTCCACTGGCACCCGGATCTCTGTCCGGTCCATTTTGAATCACATTTTCTGTATACAGAAATGTATTATCCGGATAACGGGCTATCTCCATACGTTTGTCATCAACAAACAATTCACACCACATTGGTGACAGTACAGCTCCATCATACCTTGAAGCAGTACTGCTGAAGCCTATTGCGCAGATTTCGCCCCAATCCGAACGGGTCACTCCCAGAGTTTTCAAATTGGTTTTGACCACCTTATCTGCGGCATCTCCGTGAAATCGGATTTTTTCTTCCGTTGTTATAGGTGTAAAGTCACTTGCGCGTAGAGAAAGTCCGCCGCATAATGAAACTACACCTTCTGCTATGTATGTTATGGGACACTCCGGCGTACCGGAATCTGATTCGTTAAAAGTAAGGCTCTGAATATGATAACTGCCCGCCATAACAACAACAGTTATCGGCTCACATAGTCCGGCTGAAATGCGCTTTCGCACAACAGCCTGGGCATGTCCTATCGTAGCAAATGGTAAATCATAAGTACCTGGATTGCTATCACTGCCTTGTGTTGAAACATAATATTGAAACATATTGTTCTCCTATAGATCGTCATACATATCGCCGTCGATGTTGACAAATGCGTTGGTATACTGTCAATAATACACTTAAAAAGTCACAGAGTCAATCTCATCTCTGAATTCATTTAAAAAAGTTCCTCCCATGAACATCACCAGCACTCTCTACAAAACGCTGGTGATGTTCATGGGTATATAGGAGTCATGAAGAAGGCTTTACATAATATGGGGTTGCTGGGAGTCTTTATCTCTTCTTGGACAGAGCATAACCTGCAGAGGATACGATAGCGGCTACAGCAGCTACGATACCAGCGTCGAAGGTCTGGGGAGCAGTGGGCTCTTCAACAACTTCTTCTACAGGCAGTTCAACTTCTTCTGCCACGCACTTCATACCGTAGTCACCCTTCTGAGAGCCGGAAGCGAAACCGGAAGCACCCTGATCGTCGAGAATGTTGTTTACCTGCAGAGAGTAGGAAAACTCACGGCCTGCAGCCAAATCATTCAGAGGCAGAGCTACTTCTACACACCAACCGTCAGCAGTGAAGGAGGCAGCACTCTTGGCTCCTTCAAAATCATAAGCAGTCACACCATCAGCATCGGTACCCAGGAAAAAGTTACCATCTGCAGAGGCGTGAATCTTGTGCAGAAAACCTTCATCGGTGAACCACATTTCAGCAGCGTCATTCTGCCAGCCTTTTTCTGCCAGTGCCAGAGTCATGGGAGTATCGTCCTTGTTTACAGTGCAAACATACAGATAATTGTCAGATAAAAACTACCTGTTCACCACGGCTTGTTGTCGTCAAACCATTTATCTGGATTGCCGCTGCAGTCGGTAATCTGATCGTACCCCAAAGACTCATTGTAACGTGTACCATGCCGGATACCCTTGTCGATGATGGCGCGGTTGAACGCTTCGTATTCAACTGTAAGGAATTCTTTGATATGTTGGAATACTTTGGTTATATTGCCTTGGACTGCCGCTTGTTCGTCGTCAGTCAGAGTGTCAGCATTCTGTTTGAGGAAAACCTTAAGGAGCTTCATGATATTACCGGGAATGGGTTCGTTTCTTTTCTCAAGGTAGAAGGATTCCAGCAGGTCAAGCTGAATGGATACCTGCTCCAGCATATAGCGCTGACTGTCGGTTTCTGCAGCAGCATATGCCGCTGCAAAGGCTTCTTTACCCACTTCCAGCAATTCACTTTCGATTAGACGGCCATAGTAATGGAAATAATAAGGAGACCAGTCAGTCGTCTGGTAATTCAGGATCATATCCAGTGTCAGATCTTCGGGGAGAGGTTTGTCTTCGGGAGTTCCGTCGTTAATTTCTGTGACAAAAATATAGGGCGTGGTTAATCCCCAGTGGAAACAATGACCCCATTCATCGGATATTTCTTCTGCCTTGTCAATATATTCTCGGAGTCTGAGCCCTCCGGGGCCATAAACGCCAACCAGGAAGTCATCCATATGAGCATAATATTCTTCTTCTGTCATATAGGGATCCCACATGACCTTGGATAACAGATAGGCACGCAGTTCGCCAAATTCGCCGCTGTAGTAGTTGGATTCAGACTGTGCCAAAACTCTCTCTACATTGTTCTCGGCATAAAAACGCATATTGGGCAGCAATATTTCAAAGTTGGGATAGGTTTGGTCGATCTGACGGAAACAGACGTCATAGTCCCAGATCTGAAGATGATCGCAGACTTCATTCCAGCCGGTGATTTTTTCGCCAAATGGTTTTATGCTGCCATCCAGATTGGTGGAACACATGGCGGATCCAGTGTGAACACAGCCGTTTTCAATGGGATGAGAGCTGCATCCGGCGTCCTGGCAAAGAACGACAACGACATTATCCTCTGCCTTGGTGAGAGGCGGCTCTGCGCTGTACATATATGCAAAGGTGCCGATATACACATCAGGATAATCTTCCTTGATGTCTCTTGCGATGGCGTTGATGAAGCGGATTATTGTCCCTGAAAAAGCACCGCCCTCTTCGCGATATACGGCAACGCAATTTTCACACATACAGGTTTTAAGATTGTCGTTTTGTCCAACATGAATATACCGCCAATCCGGGTTATTCTTCAGATGACCGCGAACCCAGTCAATCGCAAGCTGCAGTACATCAGGATTGGTCAGGCAGAGCGAACTGGTCTGTCCTACATTCAGAGTAACATCATAAGGCTTTGTGCCGTCTGAAGCAAAGTATTCCGGATGCGTTTCGTAGTAATCATAGGGGTGACAGAAGAGCTCAAAGCTATGTCCGGCAGTGTTAGAAGAGTAATCGTGCTGACGGCGCTTGGCTGCAAATTCGTCTATGTTTTTATACTCAAAGGAATACACATTCCGGAAATCAAACCCGGGGATCTGCTTGTCTTCCTCAATCACGTCAATCGTGATGGTTTCCATAGCGGGTACTTTTTCTACTTTAGCTGTATAGAATCGGCAGCCAAGGTAGGCTTCCAAAAATTCATATACGGAATACAGAGTACCGCGCTCTTCACTGCCCACCAGAAACAGCTTGTATCCACGGGTTTTAATCAGAAAACCGTCATTGCCCAGCTCTTCGCGGTCGAATTCCCCCGCGTTTTCACGGTTGGTTTTTCCGACCACAATTTCCTTTGCTGTCGGAGCAGTATTATCGGTGATAATGGCAAGCTCCACACCGGAAATCTGCTTCAGATACTTCTGCAGCTCAGTGGATGCCGTAACCTCAGATTCCGATGCATTTTCACCGCGTACAATGACATACTCCGATTTGCCGTTCTCGACCAGATTCAGCTCAGTAACATTGACCGGTATTTCCTCTGACTGCTCAACAGACTCCCCGGTTTGGTAAGAGGGATCTGTAGTGCCTTCGGTGGTGTGTGGCTGATTGTTTGTGCAGGCTGACAGCAAGGGGAGCGCCAACGCCAAAAATAGTGCAAATAATACTTTCTTTTTCATAAAACCTCCATACGGGAACCTCTAAAACTTGGTTCCCAATTTTAAATTTTGCGCTTCAAATACGAAATTTTACGAATTTTGAGTGTGTGAAGTGCATCCACACCGAAAATTCGTTGTAAACAAGGC
>SVSN01000061.1 GCA_015064285.1 Oscillospiraceae bacterium
CGGTGCTGGCGGCTGTGGATTCCTCCGTGGGCGGAAAAACCGCTGTGGATCTGACGGCAGGCAAGAATCTGGCCGGTGCGTTCCATCAGCCCTCGCTTGTGCTGTGCGACCCGGACACCTTCGCCACGCTGCCTGCAGAAATCTTTGCGGACGGATGTGCTGAAGTAATCAAATACGGGTTCATTTCCGACCCCGCTCTGCTGGAGAAGCTCTCCGCCGCCGATTTTGACGCACTGCGTGCCGGAGAAGGAATCGAAGTAATTCTGGCCGACTGCGTCAGAGACAAGGGCGCATTTGTCCGCGCCGACGAACGGGACACCGGGGTGCGCCAGCTGCTCAATCTGGGACACACCCTGGGCCACGGTATCGAAGCGGCCTCCCGGTTCGGCATTTCCCACGGCAGCGCAGTGGCCATCGGTATGCATCTGGTGACAGCCGGTGCGGTGAAAAGAAGTATCTGTCCCGCAGAAACCCTCACCCTGCTGGACGCCCTGCTTGCAAAATTCCAACTGCCCACCGAATGTCCCTATGACGCCGGAACCCTGTACAAAGCCGCCCTTTCGGACAAAAAGAGAGCCGGTTCCGGAATCACTCTGGTCATCCCCACCGAAACCGGCAGAAGTGACCTGTTTCCCATGCCCATGGAAGAGGCGCTGGGATTTATTGAAGACTGCATGAGTTAATTAAGAATTAAGAGTTAAGAATTAAGAATTTCATGCAGAACACCCTGTAATTCTTAATTCATAATTCTGAATTCTTAATTCAAAAAAGGAGCACACCATGAACATCACCCTCCGCCGGCCCCGTCTTTGGGGTACTGTCCGCGCCATTCCGTCCAAGTCCCATGTGCACCGGCTGCTGATCTGCGCGGCGTTTGCGGACGGGGAATCGGTGATCCGCTGTCCTCTGACCAACAACGATATCGATGCCACCGTCCGGTGTCTTACGGCGCTGGGGGCAAAGATTGAAAGAACCGGGGACAGCTTCCGGGTAACCCCCATCCCCTGTGACGGCGGGTATCATGCCACACCGGACGCTCTGCTGGACTGCGGGGAATCCGGTTCCACCATGCGGTTTCTGCTGCCGGTTGTCTGTGCTCTGGGAAAAAGCGGCAGCCTGCTCGGACACGGCAGACTGCCGGAAAGACCCCTCTCCCCCCTGTATGAAGAACTGATCGCCCACGGTGCCGTGCTCTCTCCCCAGGGAACCAATCCTTTTCAGGTACACGGCAGACTGACGCCGGGGGACTACCGGATCGACGGCAGCGTTTCTTCCCAGTTCATCTCCGGACTGCTCTTTGCACTGCCCCTCCTGAACGGGGAATCCACCCTGACCATTACCGGGAAGCTGGAATCCGCGCCGTATATCACTCTGACCCTGCAGGCGCTTCATGCCTTCGGGGCAGACATTGTCAGGGAATCCGACACCTTTTACCGGATCCGCCCGGGACAGTTTTGTACCCCCGGTACAGTCACCGCCGAAGGAGACTGGTCAGGCGCCGCATTCTGGCTCACCGCCGGTGCTCTTTCCGATGAGGGACTGTGCGTTACCGGTCTTTTGGCAGACAGTGTACAGGGCGACTCTGCCGTGCTGGACATTCTGGAACGAATGGGAGCATCCGTATGCCGGGACAAGGACAGCATCACCGTCCGTGGGGGCAGACTCCGGGGATGCGTGGTGGACGGTGCCCAGATTCCCGACCTGATCCCGATTCTGTCTGTGGCGGCGGCAGCGGCGGAAGGGGAAACCGTATTTGAAAACATCGGCAGACTCCGGCTGAAGGAAAGCGACCGGATTGCCGCCGTAACCGATATGCTGACCCGGCTGGGGGCAAAAAACATCACCTCAGGCGACGACTGGCTGAAGGTGGGCGGCGGCGGACTGACCGGCGGCATGGCAGAAGGCTGGAACGACCACCGGATCGTCATGTCTGCGGCCATTGCATCCACAGTCTGCGCCGGGCCTGTGACCATTACAGGTATCGAAGCCACTGACAAATCCTACCCTACATTCTTTGAAGACCTTGACCGGCTGACCCAGAAGGATTTTCTCTGTACAGCCTGCCGGGGAATGTAAACACGGAGTGACACCATGTTAAACTGCGACAACAGCACCTGGGGAAAAAACCTGTCCCTGTCGATTTACGGCGGATCCCACGATCCCGAAATCGGCATGCGGCTGACAGGCTTCCCGAAAGGTGTTTCTATAAATAAGGAAGAACTGCAGGCCTTCATGGCCAGACGGGCACCGGGCCAGAGCAAGCTGACCACCAGCCGGAAGGAACCGGATGTTCCGGTATTTCTCACCGGGCTGGACGAGGACGGCGTGACCACGGGAGAACCGATCCATGCGGCCATTTACAACACCAACCAGCGCAGCGGAGACTATGCCGCCTTTGCCGATATTCCCCGCCCTTCCCATGCGGATTTCTGCGCCCGGATGAAATACGGTTCCGGGGTGGATCTGCGGGGCGGCGGCCACTGGTCGGCCAGGCTGACAGCCCCTCTGTGCATTGCCGGGTTCCTCTGCCGCACATGGCTCCGGCAGAAGGGCATCCGGATCGGCGCCCACATTGCTTCCATCGCCGGCCTGCCGGATATGCCTTTTGATGCGGCGTCCCTGGACGAAGAAACCCTGCTCTGCGCCGGCACCAAGCCTTTCCCGGTAATAAACGACGATCTGGGCGAGGTCATGAAGAACGCCATCGAAAAAGCCCGGACGGATCTGGATTCCGTGGGCGGCATTGTGGAATGCGGCGTGCTCGGTCTGCCCATCGGGCTGGGGGAGCATATGTTTGACGGAGCGGAAGGGCGGATTGCCTCCCTGGTCTACAGTATTCCCGCCGTCAAGGGTGTGGAATTCGGCGACGGATTCGGCGTGGCGGCAAGCCGGGGATCCCGGAACAACGATGCTTTTGTCACCGACGGCGTCACCGTAAAGACAAAAACCAACCACTGCGGCGGCATTCTGGGCGGAATGACCAACGGGATGCCTCTGGTGTTCCGCTGTGCCTTCAAACCCACCCCCTCCATAGCGAAGGAACAGGACAGCGTGAATCTGATCACCATGGAAAACGTAAAGCTGACCATCGGCGGCAGACACGATCCCTGCGTGGTGCAGAGAGCCGTTCCCGTAGTGGAAGCCGCCGCCGCCATTGCAGTTATGGATATGATGCTGGACAGTGAGGACAGATAACATGGACTATACAACAAAACCCTGCCCGCCGGTGAAGCCATGCGGCCTGATCGGACACAAGCTGGGACACAGCTATTCGCCCATCATTCATGCAAAGCTGGGTAACTACGAATACCGGCTCTGGGAGATGGAAGAAGAGGAAGTGGGTGCGTTCGTCCGCTCGGACACCTGGCGCGCCATGAACGTCACCATCCCCTACAAGAAAACCGTCATGCCCTTTCTGGACGAAATCTCTCCCGAAGCCCGGCGCATCGGCTCGGTGAACACCATCACCAGACTGCCGGACGGACGCCTCCGTGGCGACAACACGGACTACTACGGCTTTCTGCAGATGCTGGAAGGCCTGCACCTGTCTCTGAAGGACAAGAAGGTGCTGATCATCGGGGCGGGCGGCGCTTCCGCTACGGTTCAGGCTGTAACCATGGATCAGGGTGCTTCGGAAATGCGGGTGGTTTCCTCCAAGGACAACACGCCGGAAACCATGGCCCGGTATACCGACACCCAGGTGCTGATCAACACCTCTCCCGTGGGAATGTACCCGAAAAACGGCGTAACCCCGGTTTCCCTGGACTACTTTCCCCATCTGGAAGGGGTGCTGGACGTAATCTACAACCCGGCAAAAACCCGGCTGCTGCTGGATGCGGAAGAAAGAGGCATCCCCTGCATCAACGGGCTGGTTATGCTGGTGGCACAGGCCAAGCGTGCCGCAGAGCTGTTCTTCGACACCCCCTTTGACGACAGTCTGATCCCCGCTGTGACAGAGCAGATTGATCTGGATTCCCGGAACATTGTACTCATCGGCATGCCCGGCTCCGGCAAATCCACCCTCGGCAGGGCGCTGGCCTCTCTGACCGGCAGAGTCTTTGCGGACACGGACGATATGGTGGTGGAACGTGTCGGCAGAAGCATTCCGGCAATCTTTGCGGAAGACGGGGAAAAATGCTTCCGGCAGATCGAAAAGGACTGCGTGGCAAAAATCTGTGCCGAACACGGTCTGGTCATCGCAACCGGCGGCGGCGCACCCGTTCAGCCCGAAAACGGCGATCTGATCCGCCAGAACAGCCGCGTGCTGTATCTGCGCAGACCCACAGAAGCCCTGCCCACCGACGGCCGTCCCCTGTCCCGGAGCCAGAATCTGTCCGAAATGGAAAAGGTACGCACACCCGTCTACCGCAGTCTGTGTGATGCGGAAATCGAAGTGGACGACGATATCAACATAACACTGGCAAGAGCCAAGGAGGCGCTGGGTTTATGAAATTTCTGGTCATCAACGGCCCCAATCTGAATATGCTGGGCATCCGGGAACCGGATATCTACGGCAAACAGGATTTTGCATCCCTGCAGGAGTATATCCGTACACAGTGCACCGATGCGGGCGTGGAATGCGAGCTGTTCCAGCACAATCACGAAGGTTCCATCGTGGACCGGATCCAGCAGGCATACTTTGAGGACATCGACGGTATCGTGATCAATCCCGCCGCCTACACCCACACCAGCGTGGCCATTCTGGATGCCCTGAAGGCTGTGGCCATTCCCACTGTGGAAGTGCATCTGTCCGCCATTGAAAAAAGAGAAGCCTTCCGACAGTTTTCCTATGTGTCCCTGACTGCTCTGAAAACCATTGCAGGCAAAGGCTTTGCGGGATACGGGGAAGCCATCCGGTATCTGAAAGCATATCTCGAAGAAAACGCATAATGCAGAAAAGTCCGTCTTTCCAGGCGGGCTTTTTCAGTATGATGATTTATACGTTATTTCAGGCAGTGATTATTCTCTGCTGAAATGAATATTTTTTCACTGTATACGCTGTTTTTTTCAGGATATACCGCTGAAATTCTCTTTTTTTATGAAAGGAAATCATTCCAAACCATTGATTTTTCCGTTTCGCCGTGGTATAATACTCCCATAGCATCCGCGGAACGCATGGTATGCTGTTTTTTATGCAGTATAACGCTTTCCGGGGCTAAAAAAGATGGCGCAAGCCTACATATTTCAGGAGGATATCATGAAGAAATTCATCTCTCTCTTTCTCGTTGTTCTGATGGCAGCATCCCTCTTCGTTTCCTGCGGTTCCGGTGAACCCGTTGTTAAGGTAATCGAAGTGGATCTGACCGAAGAAGAATACGCTTTCGGCGTAGACAAGACCCAGCCCGAACTGCTGGAACAGGTTAACGCATTCCTGGCCGAAATCCAGGCAAACGGCAAGTTTGACGAAATCTGCAACAACTACTTCGGCGACGGCACTCCCGTTCCCGTAACCTCCGCTGCAGAAGACGCTTCCAAGGATCAGCTGGTAGTTGCTACCAACGCTGCTTTCGAACCCTTCGAATACATGGAAGGCGACAAGTATCTGGGTATCGACATGGAAATCGCCGCTGCTCTGGCTGAATACCTGGGCAAGGAACTGGTTATCTCCAACATGGAATTCGACGCTGTATGTCTGTCCGTTGGTCAGCAGAAGTGTGACATCGCCATGGCAGGTCTGACTGTTAAGCCCGACCGCGAAGAATACGTAACCTTCTCCAACTCCTACTACAACGCGTCCCAGAAGATTATCGTTCCTGTTGACAACACCGAATTTGATGCCTGCACCGACGCTGCTTCTGTTGAAGCTATTCTGACTGCTAAGGACGCTTCCACTGTGATCGGCGTACAGAACGGCACCACCGGCCAGTTCTACGTAGAAGGCGATGCTGACTGGGGCTTCAACGGCTTTGCTGTTACCTGCACCGGTTACAAGAACGGTTCCATGGCTGTACAGGATCTGGTGAACGGCAACATCCAGTACGTAATCATCGACTCTGCTCCCGCTGCCGCTATCACTGCAGCCATCAACGAAATGAACTAAGGGAATCCGGTTACTTCCCTTTTCGTAAGTATTTCCCACTCCCTCACCGCTTTTTTGCCCGTGGGGGAGTACTCTTATTATGACCATTCTTCACTAAGGAAACATACATGGGAAATTTTGATAAGAAAATTGCCAAATTCATAGAGATCTTTATTGACCAGAACGGGTATGTGAAGGTTCTGGACGGTCTGCAGAACACACTGCTCATCGCCATCATGGGTCTGATCATCGGTATTGTGATCGGTACCCTGATCGCCACAGCCCGGGTGGTTCCCAAGTACAAGACCCTGCCCAAGGTGCTCAACGCCATCTGCTCCGTATATGTTGGCTTCTTCCGGGGTACGCCCATGACCGTACAGCTGCTGCTGTTCTACTACGTGCTGCTGCCGCTGATGGGCATCCGGATCTCCGGGGTCAACGTATCCATTCTGGTATTCGGTCTCAACTCAGGCGCATACATATCCGAAATCATGCGCGGCGGCATCCAGTCCGTTGACGGCGGACAGATGGAAGCCGGCCGGGCCGTGGGTCTGTCCTTCGGCACCACCATGATGAAGATCGTGATCCCCCAGGCGGTCAAGAACATTATGCCCACCATGGGGAACGAATTTATTGCCCTGATCAAGGAAACCTCGGTTGTCAGCTTCGTAGGCGCTGCCGACCTGTACGTAGCTTTCAACTTTATCGGCTCCAACAGCTACGAATTCATGGTGCCGTATCTGGTGATGGCGATCATCTATATTGCACTGGTTATGCTCATTACCCTGGGCATCAAGCTGATGGAAAGGAGGCTGGCAAAGAGTGATAGACGTAATTGACCTGAAAAAGAACTTCGGGGACCATGAGGTTCTGAAGGGCATCAACATTACCATCGGTAAGGGCGACATCGTCTGCGTCATCGGCCCCTCCGGCTGCGGGAAGTCCACCTTCCTGCGGTGCCTCAACTGTATGGAAGACCCCTCCGGCGGCAGCATCATCTTCGGCGGCGTGGACATTGCCGACATGAAGGTGGACATCAACATTCACCGCCGCAAAATGGGCATGGTATTCCAGCAGTTCAATCTGTTCAACAACAAGACCGTGATTGAAAACATCATGCTGGCGCCGGTGCTCTGTGCCCTGGAAGACCGGAAAAAGGCCCTGCGCCGGAACCGGATCAACAAGGTGAAAAACCTGTTCAAGGGTTCCAAGGGAGAGCAGGCTGAAATGGAACCGATCCGTGCCAAAGCGGATATCAAAAAGGAAGCCAGAGAAAAGGCCGTTTCCCTGCTGCAGCGGATCGGTCTGGAAGACAAAGCCGATGTGTATCCGTCCACCCTGTCCGGCGGGCAGAAGCAGAGAATCGCCATTGTCCGTGCCCTGGCCATGAACCCGGACGTGATCCTCTTTGACGAGCCCACCTCCGCGCTGGACCCGGAAATGGTAGGCGAAGTGCTGGATCTGATGAAGACGCTGGCGGACGACGGCATGACCATGGTCATCGTAACCCACGAAATGGGCTTCGCAAGAGAAGTTGCCAACCGGGTGATCTTCATTGACGAAGGCAAGATTCTGGAAGAAGCCGATCCTGCCGAATTCTTCGGAAATCCGAAAAATCCACGCCTTAGGGAATTTCTGTCCAAAGTATTGTAAAAGCTGTTTATTAAAAGCTTATATAATCCGGGACAGATACAGCGGTTTATTTTCACTTCCCCGACTGCAATCTGTCCCATTTTCATGCAAAGCCGACACACGCGAAAGGACATACACAAACATGAAAAAGTTTTTTGCTATTCTGATGGCAGTTCTGACCGTTAGCACTCTGGCTATCGGCGCATCTGCTGTGCACATCACTGTTGTGAATGATGCAGAAGTTATCGACAATCCCGACACCAACGATGTTGGCGGCTCCGGCCAGCCCATCCAGATCATGGAAGCTTACGGCTGCGGTTACTCCTCTCAGGGCGACCAGGTTATCTTCCATGACGTAGATTTCGGCGCATACGGTGCTGAATCCGCTACCATGCACTTCGGCTACGGCGGAGAAGGCGTTACCAATCTGGCATTCTACATCGACGGCGTTGAAGCTCTGAAGTTTGACGTTGGCAACACCGGTGGCTGGGACATCGCTACCTCCGGTTGGGTTGACCTGCCTCTGGCAGTTCCCGCTGGCGTTCACACCATCACCTGCGAATTCATCGGCGAAGCTTCCGGTTCTCTGTCTGAACTGAAGTTCAACACCGCTTATCCCGATGCATACATCGAACTGGCTGTTTTCTCTGACGCTGAAGTTATCGACAATCCCGACTCCAACGACGTTGGCGGTTCCGGTCAGCCCATCCAGCTGATGGAAGAATACGGCTGCGGTTACTCCTCCAAGGGCGACCAGATCGTATTTACTGACGTTGACTTTGGTGCAAACGGCGCTTCCGGTGCCAAGATGCACTTCGGTTACGGCGGAGAAGGCGTTACCAACCTGGCCTTCTACATTGACGGTGCTGAAGCTCTGAAGATCGATGTTGGCAACACCGGCGGCTGGACCATCGCTGACTCCGGTTGGGTTGATCTGCCTCTGGCAGTTCCCGCTGGCGTACACACCATCACCTGCGAATTCATCGGTGATGCTTCCGGTTCTCTGTCCGAAGTTTCCTTCTTCGAAGCTGAACCCGCTCCTGTTGAAGACGTTGCAGGTGCTCCCGCAACCTTCGACGCTGGTGTGATCGCTGCTGTAGCTGCTATCATCTCCGCTGCTGGTTACGCTGTATCCAAGAAGCACTAAGTCATGAAAAACTGTCTGCCCCTCTGCTGCCGTAACAGTATGAGGGGCACGGCAAAACGGTTCTGCGCGAAAAATGACGATTGCAGTCGGGGAAGTGGAAATAAACCGTATCACTGCACAAAAAGAAAGCACACGGTATCCGAAACGGATTGCCATGTGCTTTTTTGTATTCCTGTCATCGGAAATCTTTCAGATCAGCAGACTGAAGCTTTGCAGGAACTGTATGATTCTTAATTCTGATTTCTTAAGTAACCGATGATTAACTACATCATGCAATCGGAAACCGGCTACGGCGACTGGGGTTGCCGGCCCCCAGGAGCTCGCTTTACTATTCCTTGGGTCTTGGATATATAATATCCAGTGGCACATGGAATTGCAGGGGCTCCATTCTGCAAAAATCCTTTTAAAGTTTTTGCCAGGCTTTTTTCAAAAAGCCGCGTTTCCCTTTTACAAACAGTTTGGTTAATCATCATTGACTTAATTCTTAATTTCCAAACACGTCCCGGATGGCTTCCAGATAGCCGTAGCCGTATACGTCGTCCGGCTCCAGATAGCTCATTTCGGTCCATTCGTTCCAGCTGTTGATGGTGATCAGCGGTGCGGGCAGGTCGTGGGTGTCCACGTATTCCTTCGCCATTTCCAGACCCTTTTTGAAGTTTTCCGGGGTGTTGTCCTTCATGATGGGGCCGACCAGGGCGGTATACCGGGGGTTATTGTCCCAGCCGATAGTCACATGGGGGAAGTAGGGCACATCGTATTCTGCATCGATTCTGTCCCATTCCTTCTTTACGTCGGGCAGAATGTCGGTAAAGCTGCGGTCACAGTTCACGAAATGCACGAACTGGTAGTGGGACATACTGTCGATGCCCAGCGCGGGAACGATATCTCTGGTGGAGCCGGTTTTGGCAGCGTCCACGCCGCTGATGTTGACGGCATTTTCGCTCCAGATGGTCAGCTGCAGATGCAGATCCGGGAAACCTGCTGCCTTTACCTTGCTTCTGAATTCTTCCAGCGCCGCACGGGTATTGTCCACGCCGCCAAGACCCCGGATCAGGTTGCAGATATCGTAGATCATGAACACGGGACAGCCGTTTATTTTATAATAATTGGGCTTGCCGAAATACTGGGAGATGACTCTGTCGCAGACCTTGTCAAATTCTTCCTTGGGCACGGAGCCTTCCCAGATCTTGGTATGGTTGAAGGAATTGCGCTTGTCCCACAGATCCATGGCGTCATGGTTTGCCCACATGAGGTAGAAGGACATATCGGTATTGTTTTCCGCACCCAGGAAGCCGTTGTTCAGGCACTGTTCCAGGAAGGGGCGGCGGTCATACCAGTACCAGTCGTAGATGAACACGTTGACGCCGTGCTTGGTGGCCTGTTCGATCTGGAACTTCATAACCTCGGGGTCGGCTTCGTTCTGGTAGCCCCACAGGGGAACTCTGGGCAGCTTCTGACCGGGCACACGGGCTTCAGCGGTCTGCACGGACTGCCATTCGCCGATACCCTTTTCCCAGAAGATGCGGGTACGGGGTTCGTCACCGGTGTAGGCAGGCCAGATGTATGCGGCAATATCGTATTTTTTCATGGCTGGATTCTCCTTACGGATTCATGATTTGGTTGTGTTTAGTATACCGTTCCATCCATGATTTGTCAAGTCCCCTGCGCAAAATCCGGCAGGATCAGTCAAAGGTAACTTCCGCCAGCGGCTTCGCCCCTTCCGTATGATAGGACTCCCCGTAGGTGAACATCATATTCTGCAGATACACGGTCACTTCTTCTCCGACTTCCATGACATGATCCGTTTCCTCTCCGGTAAAGTATACCAGTGTGCTGTTTTCACCATTCATAATGTTTCTGGGAGCTTCCGCATTCACGATATGCATCTGCCCGTTCCAGTAGTCGATGGGGCCGACCGAATACTCATTCAGTTCAATATATGTGGGGTTCACATGGGCATCCCTGCCGTTATACCGGTATTCCGTTTCGTACTGCAGGCCCTTTTCGTCCCTTGCCACGGACACCAGCCGGCAGGTGAAACCGCCTATATCCAGAAGGTACACATCTCTTTCGGGAACATGGGTCTGGCCGATTTCCATCAGAGGGAAGGTGTACGTACCTGTCTCACCATGAAAAGCCATAGATACGTTCAGCAGATACAGATCCATTTCCCGGATGCCCCGGTTGTAGAAATCGTTGGCAGCGCGGACACAGTCATAATCGGTCTGGATGCCGCACAGATTCAGGGAGCCGAAAGCAAATCCTTCCGTGCCGTCATTGGTGATGGTTTTGAAGGCGGCATGGGTACTGGTATTCCGGGCCGTTTCCACCAGGGGAAGCCACTCTGCATAATCGAAATTTCCGATGACCAGATTGTCCGACAGGGGCAGCAGAGTCAGCGCGGCTTTTCCTGTCACCATAGTCTGCTCCGCTTCGGCGGGGTTTGCGGGTGTCAGTATCACCTGCACCGGATCCACCGTCATATCCGGTTCTTCATAAGAAACTGTGATTACGCAGTTTTCCCCCACCGGTTCGGGCACCGGCTGATCTTCCACCGGCCGGAACGTATAGCATCCCCATCCTGCCGTACTGTAACCGGAGCCTGCACTGCGGTAGGGCACACCGTTCACCTCTGCGGTAAAGGAATCGCCCTCCAGCCAGCCTTTCCCTTCCGGATCCATAGCACCGCCGCCCATTTCATGCACCGGACTGCGGAAGACCCAGAAAATCAGCCGGTTCTCCGCCGGATCGGTTTTGTGTTCCGTGAACGTGACCGCTTCCAGATGGATTTTCCCAAGAGGGATCTGGTTTTCGTTGGTATACACATTCACCCGGGTCAGGATTTCTCCGTCCGCCAGCCCCACGCCGGGGGCAAAAATCCACTCCTTCGCCGCCCATCCGAGACAGCTTACCGCCATGACAGCGGCCACAGCCAGTGCAGCAAACCGTCTGACCGGCCGATTCCGTTTCACGGGAGTATAGTTTTCCGCTTCCGCAAGCAGGTCATCCCCCACCATGGCGGCAGCGTTCCACAGCTTTGTATTCTTCATAACAGTTTCTCCTCCTCCAGCATCTGCCGCAGTTTTTTCCGCAGGCGATGCAGCTTCACATGAATATGTCCTTTTGTCAGGTGCAGTCTTTGCGCCAGAGCATCGGTGTCTTCCAGATACACAAACCGTCTGACAAACAGCACCCTGTCTTCCACAGGCAGTGTCCGCAGGAACCGGTCAATGGCTGCAGCCGTTTCTGCCGCTTCCGCCGATTCCGCCGTGGGGTCAGCCGCCTGTACGGTCTCAAAAAGATCGGGGTTCTCCGTCAGTTCCATCCAGTCGGTGAGGGCTTCCGGTCTGCGGCGGGCGGCTTTGTTATGGTAATACCGGTTGATGGCCAGATTCCGGGTGATCCGACAGGCATATGCGGCGATGGATTCCGGGCGGTTCGGCGGGATCGACTGCCAGATTTTCAGCCATGTGTCCGCCACCACCTCTTCGGCGTCGCTGTCCGGCAGGATATTTCCGGCGATCTTCCGGCACCGGCCGCCGCACAGCTCCATAACCGCCGCCAGTCCCGCTTCGTCCCTTCTCCACAGGGCCTCTGTGATTTCTCTGTCCGTCATTTGGCATTCTCCTTTCTTTCGGTTTCAAGTGCACTCATCTGTACTGACAGGTTTCCTTTTGGAAAATTACGGCTTTCCCTGCAAAAAATACGGTTTTTCTTGCGCTTGGGGCGGATCTGTGTTATAATCATACTATCATCATTGTAACAGAGGAGACGGTCATGTTCAAGACGTATCCTTCCAATATTCCGCTGGGCACGTCCCACAATTTCATCCTCTGCCGGGAAGAATCCTTCCGCATCCGTGCCAGAGGCTATTTCCGCTGTCTATCGTACATGCCGGACACATGGCGGTTCTGGTTTTCCAACGCCGTGGACAGCACTTTCGCTTCCGGCGAGACTGCTTATCCCGACAGGTTGGGGGGAGAATGGAAAATTCTTTCTGCCAGAATCGGGGACGGCGGCAGGTGGAGCTGCGGTGAGATGACAGAACCGGCACCGGTGTCCGGCTGGGTACCTGTAACCTTTGCGGGTGCATCGGAAAAGACGGTTTCTCCCGGAGAACGGTTCTGGAGCGATGAGGTTTCCTTTACTCTCCCGGAAGGGCATATGCTGGTCTGGGAATGGGAGCTGGAAGGAAACGAAATCCCCTGCACGCCGGACTCTCAGGCGCCCTGCTTTACGGCTTTCGGGGACGAAGAACTGATCTTCCACCCGGAATGCCCCCTGCCCGATCTGTTCGGTGCCAGACGGGAAGTGAAAAACCGGATCGCCTTCTGGGGAGATTCCATCACCCAGGGCTGCGGTACCCGGAACAATTTCTACGAACACTGGTCCGCCCGCACGGCACTGGCGCTGGGTGGGGAATACAGCTTCTGGAATCTTGGTCTTGGCTGGGCAAGAGGCAGTGACGCCGCCCTCCACGAATACTGGCGGTACAAAGCCGCGCAGGCGGACACGGTCTGTATCGTCCACGGAGTCAACGACATCAACTCCGGCGCTTACGGTGCAGGCAAAACCGCTTCGGCGGACGATGTGATCGAAACGCTGGAAAGCAACATAAAATTCCTGCAGAAACAGGGTGTGCATGTCATTCTGTTCACCATTCCGCCCTTTGAGTATCCGGGGCATAACTATATGGTATGGAAAACCCTGCGGTACGCCTACCCGGCACTGGCTGAGGCATACGGCATCCCGCTGTTCGACTTCTCCGGCACGCTGGACGCCAGACCGCCCTACGGCAACCGCTACATCCACGGTGCCCACCCGGACGGGGAAGGCGGCAGAATTGCGGCGGAAGCGCTGGTGGCAAGCGGGATTCTCTGACTGATCCTGTATTCACCGCAGTTTTTCTGACATCCGATACTGACAGAACTATATACAACCGCTTTCATTGTACGCCATCCGTCCGCATCTTCCTGTAAGGAGAAAACTATGAAACAATTTCTGTCTGTTCTGCTGACTTTCGCCTGTCTTCTGGCAGTATTGCCCCTTTCCGTATCCGCCAGACCCGGTGATATTGCCGGTGCGGTTTACTACTCTGATATCCGCGCTTCCGTGGATGGTCATCCCATTGAATCCTACAATGTGGACGGCTATACTGCTGTCTGTGCAGAGGATCTGGCGTCCTATGGTTTTTCCGTAGTATGGCACGGTGCGTCCCGGCTGCTGGAGATCCGTCTTTACACGGATTATGAATCGACGCCGCCGGAATACACCTATCCGGAGGTAACCAAACCTGCCGGAACCTACCGGATGCCCTATCTGGAAACCGATATTCAGGTGCTTGCCGGAGGTACTATCATCCCCTCCTGGAACATCGACGGACGCACCCTTGTCCGACTGCGGGATCTGACCATGTTCGGCGTCACCGTCTGGGATCCCGTCGCCCGTACCAGTGCTTTCACCAAAATTCTCCAATGGACCATGAACTATGACATTACCGCCGCGCCAATCATGCCTGACAACATGACAGATATATCCGGCTTTGATCTGACCGTCATCCGGGACGACATTGGCCACTTCCATCTGGACGGCGAAAATGCCGCATATTTTGCCCACTACAGTCTTCAGTGGAATTTCACAGCGGATGGTGCCGATGTCCGTTTTAGCTTCTACCAGAACGAACCGCATCTGGATCTGCTCAGGCAGGCAGTTGACGCCTGTGCCAACTGGGACTACCGGGGTAATTTTGCCGTCACGCCGAAAGCAGATATTGCTTCTCTCATGACGTTAACCATCAACGGAGAAGAAAAATCAATTCACACAGTGGGCGTCACACAGGGCAACGGGCACGTGGACTATATCCTTACCTTTGACGGATGCTATCCCAGGGCGGAGGTTTCCGACATCCGGCTGACCTGCCGCATCCCCACCGAAACACCGTAAATTTATTTTCATGATACAGTGAGGTAACATATGTACACTCTGGACAACAGAACCACCACCGAAAATCTGATTCAGTTTCTGAACGACTCTCCATCTGCGTTTCATGCAGTGGAACAGGCAGCCAAGCGGCTGGAAGAAGCAGGATTTACTGCGCTGAAGGAAACGGACAAATGGACACTGACACCCGGTCAGGGCTATTATGTAACCCGGAACAACTCCTCCATTATCGCTTTTGCCATTCCCAAAAACCCCGCAGCTGCTCTGATGCTGACCGCCAGCCACACCGACTCACCTACCTACAAGCTGAAGGACAAAGCGGAAATGGACACCTTCGGCAAGTACACCCGTCTGGCCACCGAAGGCTACGGCGGCATGATCCATTACGCATGGTTTGACCGCCCGCTGACCGTTGCCGGCCGGCTGATCCTCTCCCGGGATGGGAAGATTGAATCCAAAACGGTATATGTGGACAAGGATCTGCTGATGATCCCCAGTGTAGCACCCCACCAGAGAAACGTCAACGGCGGTTTCACCCCCAATGTAGCTGTGGATCTGGTACCCCTGATGGGTGCAAAGGATGCCAAACTGAAGCCCCTGCTGGCCGAAGCCGCCTCTGTGGCCGAAGAAGAAATCGTGGGCTTTGATCTCTATCTGACCCCCCGTATGCCCGGTGTGATCTGGGGTGCAAACGATGAATTCTACTCCAGCCCCCGGATCGACAATCTCCAGTGCGCTTACGGTACCCTGATGGGCTTCCTGTCCGCCGGCATCCGTGACGAAGGCGCCATCGGCGTGTACAGCGTATTTGACAACGAAGAAACCGGCTCCGGTACCAAGCAGGGCGCAGGTTCCCTCTTCCTTCGTGATACCCTGGAAAGACTGTGCGAAGCCCTCTCCATGGATCTGCGTCAGGTACTGGCTTCCTCCATGTTTGTTTCCGCCGACAACGGTCACGCGCGCCATCCCAACCATCCCGAAGTTTCCGACGGGGATCACTGTCCCCACATGAACGAAGGTGTGGTGATCAAGGCCAATGCTTCCCAGAAGTACACCACCGATGCGCTGTCCGCAGCCCTGTTCCGGGAAATCTGCCGCCGGGCGGATGTGCCTGTTCAGGTATTCTATAACCGGAGCGACATGGGCGGCGGCTCTACCCTGGGTTCCATCGCCAACACCACCGTGGCCGCCTACACCATCGACATCGGTATGGCACAGCTGGCCATGCACTCGGTATACGAAACCGGCGGCGTTGCCGATACCGGCTACATGATCCGTGCCATTGAACAGTTCTACTGCACCACCCTGACTGCCGAAGGGGACGGAGTACTGGCTCTGTGAAAAAAAGAAATAAAATCTTACTCTGGATTTTCTGCGCGCTCCTTCTGCTGTATTTCGGCTCCGCTCTGCTCACCCGATGCAGCCGGCAGCAGGCCGATTTCTACGATGTGGTGATCGTCACCGGCACATCGGACGATACCCCCGCAGAAAAACTGGACAGCTGGCTGGCGGCCTCCCCGCTCCACCGGTTCTGGCAGTACATAGCCACCCCGGAAGACCAGCGGCAGGCTGTAAGAGAAGCGGAAGAATCCTATGAAATGGAACAAGGTATTATAGAATGAAAAAATTTGTTTGTCTCATGGCGGCTCTGCTGGTGCTGTCCCTCACCGGCTGTTCCCAGGAGGAAGTGGATCTGGTTTTTGAGGTAGCGGATGCCCTGCTGTCGGAAACCTCCGGCACAGAAGAAGATGCCGCACCGGAAACAGAAACCGAAACGGAGAAAGAAACCGAAAAGGAAACCGAAAAAGCCCCGGAAGAGGTCCCTGCGGCGGATCCCGAACCGGAACCTGTGCCGGAAGAAGAACCCGAAACCCAGACACCGCCCCAGACCGTTGCCTACGGGGAATACTACTATGATGTAGAAAACGTGGTGCTGTATCTGGACACCTACGGAGAACTGCCGGACAACTATATCACCAAGAATGAAGCCAGAGATCTGGGCTGGGAAGGCGGCTCTGTGGAGAATTATCAGGACGGCGCGGCCATCGGCGGTGACCGTTTCGGCAACCGGGAAGGTCTTCTCCCCTCCGGCAGCTGGATCGAATGCGATATTGACACCGAGGACGAAAATAGCCGCGGCGCCAAGCGTCTGGTCTTCAATCTGGACGACGGCCTCTACTACTTCACCGACGACCACTACGAATCCTTCGTGGAAGTCACCGTGGACGAAAACGGAGACGTGGTGTGGGATGATTAAAAATAAGAAGTAAGATGTAAGAGATAAGAAGTAGTCTTTGATACAAATACGGCTTACAGAACCGGATATGATACTGTAATTTGGTATCTTTCGGTTTCTGTAAGCCGTATTGCCGTTCAGACTACTTCTTATCTCTTATTTCTTACCTCTTACTTCGTCCTGTCTTCCGTCAGGGACAGCAGGGGGAACATATCGTTGTACTGCTTCTGGAGGAAGAGGGGGTTTCTTTCCTGCCACAGACGCTCGGCAAGGCTGTCGGCGATGGGGAGCAGAATCCGCTCGTGGGCGCACTGGAAGGCGGAAAGAGCTGTGATGCTGCCTGTAGCGCATTTGTTGACGCAGGCGCAATGGTGATTGCACCGGTCTCTGACAGCGCAGTCCAGACATTCATCCTTTTCCCGCTCGTTCAGTTGGTACAGTGCCTGTCTTTTTTCCTCATCAATGCCATTTATTACGTCTCCGATGCAGTATTCCGGCTCGATCAGCTGGACACAGGGGTAGATTTTGCCGTCCGGGGCTACGGAAAGCTGTTTTTTGCCAAGCTCACACCGTTCTGCCCGCAGGTCGTGCTGCCGGATGTGGGACGCCATCTTCACTTCAAAGGGAGAGAGATAGAATTTTTCTTCCCTTTTGCTTTTTTCCCGGTAGAAGGAGGCCAGCGCACGGTATTGCCGTTTCAGCATGGGCAGGTGGCGCTCCTGCCAGTCGGCGCTGTAGTCCATGGAGCAGATGATATACCGGAACCCCAGCCCGTACAGGTACCGCACGCTGTCGGCATACCGATCCAGTGTCTCCGGCGTCACGGTCAGCATTACCGGTGCGTACGGCTTTGCGGCCAGCAGCATTTTCACTACCGGTTCCAGTGCTTCCGCCGTACCGTGCCCTGCATGGTCCACCCGGCAGGTATCCTGTGCCAGTCCGTCGTGGGACAGGGCGATAAAGATCTCGTGCCTGCAGGCGTAGTCCAGAAATGCCTCGTCCAGCAGAGTACCGTTGGTGGTGATTTTATAATGGAAAAAGCCTTCGCCCCGTTTCTGCTTTTCTTCTCCGTAAGCCACCGTTTCCTCGATCACATCTTTGCACAGCAGCGGTTCCCCGCCGAAGAAAACGATCCCGTGATGGGCGCCGTCCGATGCCAGATCCACCACCCGGCGTGCGGTTTCCGGCGTCATGTCGCTGGTTCCTTTTTTGACGTAGCAATACCGGCAGGCCAGGTTGCACCGGTCTGTCAGATGCAGTGTATAATGCATGGTTCTCCCCCTCTTTTCCTTTCCGTCCCGCTGCCTGTCAGATGATACCCTGCCCCTTCAGCCATTCCAGAAAATCCACCACCTGAGCCCGCAGATCCTCCGTCATCCGTTCTTTCTGCCGGCTGCAGTATTCGTCCACCGCTCTCTCCCAGTCTTCCTCGCTGTTCCAGTCGGGCATGGCAGAAAAATCCATACCGGGATCGTAGAAAACCGCCGTATCCGTGACCGCTTCCGCCAGCCGTTCTGCCGTGCCCTTCATATCAAAGGTTTCCACCGTGGCCATTACGCCGGTATCCATATGCCAGTCGCTGACATCCCGCTGGCTCACGTATTCAAAGCCAATCCCAAGGGTACTGTCGTAGCCGTCCAGAGCAAGCTCCCCCTTGTAGGTTTTCTTCATTTCCTCGCCGTACACGTTGGTATAGGGCAGTTTTTTGCTTTCCACCGTACCTTTGCCGGAGAAATTCACGC
>SVSN01000062.1 GCA_015064285.1 Oscillospiraceae bacterium
AATTCATCGATGAAGTGACGGCGGTGTTCTCTCTTGACAACTTTGAAATCTTCAAAAGCGTCTGCCTGATGCTGTGCAAACCGGTCTTCCCGGATCCGGCGGACATGAACAGCAGGGCTGCCTATATCCTGCATGGTCATGGCACCTCTGTCGCCGTAAACATTCCAGCGAGCCTCAGGGATGGGAGAATATGTCACCACTTCCACCTGTGCCACCAGACCGCTCTTGAAGGTGATGATTACCTTGGCATAGTCGTCCACTTCTTCAGACCACAGGGAAAATACATTGGCGGAAACCGTTTTGATGGGTTCGTCAATCATGAACAGAACCTGGTCCAGCATATGTACGCCCCAGTCCAGCAGCATTCCGCCGCCGTGGTCGTTCATGGCACGCCAGCCGTACATATCCCCGTTTCCGTTTGCGGAATGGATGCGGGATTCGATCATATAAGGTTTGCCGATCACACCGTCGTCAATAGCCTGACGGATCTTCAGAAAATCAGGGTCCCATCTGCGGTTCTGGTGAACGGTGAACAGCTTACCCGTTTTTTCAGAGGTTGCAATCATTTTTTCCAGCTCTGCGGTATTCCGTGCGGCAGGTTTTTCCACCATCACGTTGTATCCGGCTTCCATGGCGCGGCATGCCATTTCACAGTGATAGTTGTTGGCAGTTCCTACTACCACCAGATCATAGCCGCCTGCTGCCAGAAAATCTTCCGGATTGTCATATGCGACAAGGCCTCTTTCCACGGCAGCTGCCCGCATGTTGGGATCAATATCAAAAGCCGCAACTGCTTCAAAGGGAACGTCATCCCGGCGGATGGTGCCCAGATGATGTCCGCAGATCATACCGCCGAATCCGATAAAACCAACCTTAAATGCCATAACAAATATCCTCCGTACTTCTGATTCTTTATTGACAGTTTACTTTCTGGGGCCTACATCGGAGATGTCAATCTTCTTAAAGCCCATTTTGTATGCAGGGGAATCTTCAGCCAGGGTGAAATCGCCGTTTTCAGGATCGGCAAACTTCGGATCAGCTACCATGCTGTCTGCATCAAAGCCCAGCGCCTGGCCTTCGGTAAGGGGCATTTCCTTCCGGAACTGGAACTTTCCTTCCGTATCCCACAGCAGATTGTTCCGTGCGGTAACGGTGCGGTTGTCCAGATGACCTTGTTCCAGCTGGTACATGGGCGCACCCTTGGTATAGTAGATATTGTTCTCCGTCAGGATGCACATATGCTCCTCGGGACGGGACACCCGGAAAATTGCTTCATCCGCAAAGGCGAAAATATTGTTGCGCACAGTATTCATGGAGCCGTAATGCTGGTGGTAAGCATTTTCACTGGTGTTGTAGCAGATGTTGTTTTCCAGCGTCATGAAGGAAGAACCTTCATCGGTGTACAGCGCCCAGCCGCCGTAGTTCTTGGAATACACATCATGGATCACGTTGCCGGAAACGATGGTACCGGGCTGCAGACCCAGCAGGTATACACCGCCCATATCAGACAGCATACCCATACCCAGATGATGGATGTGGTTCTTTGTGATCCGGTTGTCGTGAGCATTGTTGGGAGAATAGCCCCACACCCAGCCGCAGGATACACCGGTGTAATACAAATTGCCGATGTCGCAGTGGGTCACAGTGCAGCGCCATGTATGCATCATCAGCACACCGCAGGCCGCAAAGTACCGTCTGCCGCAGTGGTCAATCACACAGTCCTCCACCGTGCAGTCGTGGGTTTCTTCGTATGCAGGCGCACCGTGAGCACCGCCGATCATCCGGACACCGCCTGCACCGCCGTCCCGGAAGGTCATACCGGAAATACGGATTCCCACACAGCCGTTGTCAATGGACACGCCGTGGAGACCGTAGTTCGTCAGGGAGCCGTCTTCCACAGCACAGTCGGCCGCATAAGCGAAACGAATGGAACCGCCTGCATTGGAGACCGCCTGAGGGTCGGAGGCATACTGTTCGGCTTCTCTCTTGCCGGAAGTGCTGCCCAGAGATCCGTAGTCCCCCTTGGTCACAGCCATTTTCAGGCCCCGGAGAATGATATTCTTCACAGGCTTTTCAGGCGTACCGCTGATATCGAACAGTTCATGGATGGTAGGCACATAGGCGTCGATAGTATCCGGTGTAATGGAAGCATCGCGGGGAACATAGTAGATCCTGCCTTCGTCTGCATACCACTGATTGGGCTTGCCGAAGGTTTCCGCTACGTTTTCCAGATAATACTCCAGACCGCTGGAGGTTCCCTTGCCGCCTGCAATATTGAACCGGGAACAATACGCAAAGGTCACCTTGCCGGTTTCTTCGTCATAATCCGCAATGGGAGAGTGTTCGTCAATCCAGTAGTGGCAGTAGCTGACAATTACCTGTTCCGGATTCTTCATGCCGGTGGGGAAATCACCGGGCGCTGCGATAAACCAGTGAGAACCGGAGAACAGCTGACCTTCCTTGTTTTCCACATCCAGCGGGTACAGATACCCTTCTTCCGGATACCGGGTATAATCCCCACGGGTACCGTTTACATAGAAATCACTGAACTTCAGATACTTTCCGTCCGCCCCCTTCGGGATGGGAGCAGAAAGACAGGGGGTACCATTGTAGGTATCTTCCACAAAACCGGTCACACGGACACCTCCGAAAACGCGTACCTTTGCGCCTGCCGCCGGTTCGATGGTCACAGCGGACACTTCCGCACCGATACGGATGGTATCCGGCAGAAAATAATCTCCGGCCGCCAGCTCAATGGTAATGGGCTGTCCTGCACCGGCAGCACGGATTTTGGCTGCTTCAGCAAGGGCTGCGCCGATATCGGCAGGTGTTGCCGCAGAAATTCTGGTTACGGTAAAAGGTTTGGTGATCGGGAGCATACAATTACCTCCATGGATGACTTTATCGGATCTGCCGCTTACTCGTATTCCCGGCAGATAGCTTATCCATATTATACAGGGGAAACTGAATAAATGCAACTGTTATTTGTCAAATTTTCTCTGTTTCTATTGACATTTTTCCTGCAGATCATTATACTAATGGTAATCAATCAGATTCCCATGCAAATGCAGGAAAGGATATAACTATGATTAAAAAATCCAACGCTGTACTGAATCTTGACGGTGCCTGGTCTCTGGCCTACGGCCAGCACGGCGAAATCGACCCGTCTCTTGCCACCATCGAGGCCATTGAAGCCGCAGATCTTGCGAAAATCCCCGCAAAGGTGCCCGGCAATTTTGAACTGGATCTGGAAAGAGCCGGTATCGTCCCGGAAATCTTCAGGGAACAGAATATCTACAAGCTGTACCCCTATGAAACCATGCACCAGTTCTACTACCGTACCTTCACCTACACGGCTGATCCCGCACTGGACGACGTTGTGGTATTCGAAGGGCTGGACTGCTTTGCACAGGTATATATCGATGGTAAGCTGGTGGCAGAAAGCGACAATATGTTTGTGCCTGTAACCTTCGATCTGCCGAAACTGGCGGACGGGGAACACGAAATGGTGGTCCACTTTACCCCTGCCGTGATTAAAGCCAGAGAATACGAAATCGACCCGTATTCCTACGGCATGAAGTTCAACGCAGACTCCCTCTACATCCGCAAGGCAGCTTCCCAGTACGGCTGGGATATCATGCCCCGTGCCGTATCCGCCGGGATCTGGAAGCACGTATACATCGACCGTCTTCCCAAGGGCAGCATCAAGGATATTTTCCTGCAGACCAACGCTGTGGACGGTTCCCACGCCTTTATCAAGATGGTATACAACTGCCGCATTCCCGCAGGCGACATCCGGGAATACACTCTGAAGGTAACCTGCACCTGCGGCGATTCTTCCTTCGGCTGGACCATTCCCCTGTGGCATACCGGCGGCAATGCTACCACGACTATTCACGACGCCAAGCTGTGGTGGCCTCACAACTACGGCGATCCCAATCTGTACGATGTAGTGGGTGAACTGTATCACAAGGGTGAGCTGATACACACATGGAGCCGGAAGACCGGGCTCCGCACCGTCAAGCTGGATCGCACCAGCATGACCGACAAGGACGGCAGCGGCGAATTCTGCTTCATCGTCAACGGCAAAAAGATCTTCGCCATGGGTACCAACTGGGTGCCGGTGGATGCATACCACTCCCGTGATGAGGAAAGACTGCCGGAAATCATGCCCATGGTAGCCGATCTGGGCTGCAACATCATCCGCTGCTGGGGCGGCAATGTATACGAAAACGAATATTTCTACGACTACTGCGACGAGCACGGCGTAATGGTATGGCAGGACTTCGCCATGGCCTGTGCGATCTATCCCCAGGACGACTGGTTCCAGGCTGCGCTGGACAAGGAAGCCCGTGCTGTCATCAAGCTGCTCCGTCATCATCCCGCCATCGTACTGTGGGCAGGGGATAACGAATGTGACCTGTCCTACCGCTGGGGCGGTGAAAACCGTGATCCCAACGCCAACGCACTGACCAGAAAGGTGCTGCCGGAAGCCATCCGCTCCCTGGACTACACCAGACCCTATCTGCCCTCCTCTCCCTATGTGGATGAAGAAGCCTTTGCAGGCGGTGCCGGGGGGGACGGCGGCGGCATTTCCGAAGACCATCTGTGGGGTCCCCGTGACTACTTCAAGGGCAATTTCTACAAGAATACCATCTGTCACTTTGCTTCCGAAACCGGCTACCACGGCTGTCCCTCTCCCGAGTCTCTGGCGAAATACATCCGTGCGGAACAGCTCTGGCCTTGCCTCGGTCAGACCGACTGGCTCTGCCATGCGGCCTGCATGATCCCTGCCGAAAGCGAACCCTACGGCTACCGGATCCGCCTCATGTGGAATCAGGTAGAAACCCTGTTCGGCAAGGAAAACAAGGCCACCGCAGACCTTGCCACCTTCTCTCAGGCAAGCCAGATTTCCCAGGCAGAAGCCAAGAAATACTTCATCGAACGGTTCCGTCTGACCAAATGGCGCCGCACCGGCATCATCTGGTGGAACCTGATCGACGGCTGGCCGCAGATTTCCGACGCTATTGTGGACTACTATCTTGACAAGAAGCTGGCCTACTGGTATATCAAGAACTCCCAGCAGCCTGTCTGCATGATGTTTGACGAACCGGTGGACGGTATGGCCGCGCTCCACGCCGTCAACGACACAAGAGAGGACAAGACCCTGTCCTACAAGGTGCTGGACGACAACGGCAATGTGGTACAGGAGGGCACCTGCGTGGTCAAATCCGATATGAGCGTACCCGTATGGCATATGCCTGTCGGTGAAGAAAAGAAGTTCTACACGATTCTGTGGAACGACGGGGAAACCGAGGGTATGAACCACTACTTCACCAACATCATCGACATTGATTATGATTACTACGTAGACTGCGCCAAGAAGGCCGGTCTGCCGCTCAGATGATTGATCTCATCCAAGGTGAGGAAAACAATCATGAAAAAACGACTTTTGGCCATTCTTCTGGCAGCGCTGATGCTGTCCACCGCCTGTGGTCAGAGTGCCGCAGAGGAAACTGCCGCTGATACCTCCGCCGCTGATACTGCTGCTGACAATGCAGAAGCCGAAACCGCCCTGCAGGATCATCTGCCGGAAAAAGATCTGGACGGCTACAACTACCGGATGATGGTACACGGCACGGATGTACATAAGGCGGACACCTATATTGAAGAGCTGAGCGGCAATCTGATCAGCGACGCCGTGTTCAACAAAATTGCCGCCGTGGAAGATCGTTTCAATGTGGATGTAACGCTGAACGAAGACTTCTCCGCAGATGCAGCCAGCATTGAAACCTCCCGGCAGTCCATTCTGGCCGGTGACGATGCCTTTGATATGATCCAGGGACACGACCTGAACATGGTGGGCGGTATGCTGCAGAACCTGTTCTATAACGCATACAAAGTACCCTATCTGGACTTTACCAAGCCCTGGTGGCCGGCTGCTACCACGGAAAGCATGACCGTTGCCGGACAGATGTATCTGATGTTCAACAACATTTCCTACCGGAATCTGGCAGATGTGCGGATTATGTTCTTCAACAAGGAACTGTTCACCAACAACAATATCGCATTCCCCTACAACATGGTATACGATGGCAGCTGGACCATGGATGCCATGCTGGAAATCGTGGAAAAGGGATATGTGGACACCAACGGCAACGGCGAACGGGATCTCACCGACCAGTACGGTTATGTACACGGCGACACCTTCTATGGATACATGGAACCTTTCAAGCTGGAGCCGTACAAGAAGGACAAGGACGGGAATCTGTACTATGAACTGGAACTGGAACGGATTTCCACTCTTGCGGAAAAATCCTATGCGCTGATGTTCGGCACCGGTGGATTCTTCAACAGCAAGGAAACCTATGTGGTCACCCGGGAAAAGACGTTTGCCCAGGGGACCTCCCTGTTCTACTATGACAAGTTTGAAGCGGCTGTCACTACATACAGCAATACGGATATTCTCTACGGCGTTGTTCCCATGCCCAAGCTGGATGAACGTCAGGACAGCTACCACGGCGGCGGAACCGACAGACCCATCGCCGTCCCTGTAACCGCACTGCCCAATCTGGAAACAGTAGGGCTGGTGACGGAAGCACTGAATATTGAAGGCTACAAGCAGGTATTCCCCGCCTATTTTGAAACGGCTATGAAGAGCCGCTACGCGGACCAGACCGATGACGCCGCCATGATCGATATCGTTCACGAAAATCTGATTATCAGCTTTACCTATCTGGTCGGTGACCACAAGAGTGCTTACAACTGTCTGTTTGCGGATCTGTTCCGTGATACCACCACACCCGGTACAGACGTTGCTTCCTGGGCCGCCAGAAAAGAATCGGAACAGATCGCCCGGGTGGAAACCCTGCAGGAATTCTTTGAAGAAAACAAGGACTGATCTGACATCATCACACCAGTACAGGAGGTATGTATGAATCCCATTCTCGGATCCGATATGGCAACCCTCTCCCGTATGACAAATGCCCGCAGCCGTTCCATCTGTGCCGAAAATCCCACCGGGGAAAAAGGCAAGGGCGGCATGGCCACCACCGGCACCGGTGCAAACTGTGCCAGAGAACTGGGCCAGGGCTGGAAAATCTCCCCTTCTGTCCGTATCAAGCCACACACCGTCTACACCATGGCAGACATCACCGGCAGCGGTGCGATCCAGCACATCTGGCTGACACCGGCTGGCATCCCCACCCGGTACGCTGTTCTGCGGATCTACTGGGACGGTTCTGATGTTCCCTCTGTGGAGTGTCCGCTGGGTGATTTCTTCGCCAATGCCTACAACACCACCTTCAGACAGCTTTCTTCTCTTGCCGTGTGCAATAATCCTCGAAACGGCATGAACTGCTACTGGGAAATGCCCTACCGCAGCGGCTGCCGGATCACGGTGGAAAATCTGGCGGACGAAGTGTTCACCCTTTACTACCAGATCGACTACACCGAATGCGAAGTACCGGAAGACTGCGGCTATTTCCACGCCCAGTTCCGCCGCTCCAATCCCCTGCCGTATAAGACCGTACACACCATTCTGGACGGCATTTCCGGCAGAGGTCAGTATGTCGGTACCTACCTGGCATGGGGTGTGAACAACAATGGCTGGTGGGGCGAAGGAGAAATCAAGTTCTTCCTGGACGGCGATGATGAATTTCCCACCATCTGCGGTACCGGCACGGAGGACTACTTCTGCGGTGCATACAATTTCGATAACGAACATCGGTATGAACCCTTCTGTACCCCCTATTCCGGTATGATCCCCTTTGCACCGGACGGACTGTACAATTCCCAGCAGCGTTTCAGCCTCTACCGCTGGCACGTGACCGATCCTGTCCGGTTTGCTGAAAACATCCGGGTGACGATTCAGGCACTGGGCTGGCGCAGCGGCGGACGGTATCTGCCTCTGCAGGATGATATTTCCTCCACAGCGTTCTTCTATCTGGACAGGCCGGTGTACGCAGGTTCCCAGCTGATCGAACGGGATCATCTGGAGATTATCTGACAGAAACGGAGTGAATGCTTTGGAATATACGATACTGATTCAGAACCTGCCGGAAGATTTTGTCCCGGAAGACGGCATGATGCCCTTCCACATAGTCCGGCAGATCCATATGATGCTTCCTGCAAGTAAGCTGCTCTCCACCGTGGGCATCCGCTACGCCGGGTATTTCCGCTGTACCGGTGAAGGGGACGCCAAAGACGCCCTTGCCGCTCTGAAATACGGACTTCTGCAGGGTCAGTACGCCGTGGGCAGCAGCACGGAGATCGACTTTGACACCCTGTTTATCGACCGGCTGCCGGAACTGCTGGAAGCGGCCAACCATGCTCTCGTGGAATCCGAATCGCCCTTTCAGCTGGAAAAGGTGGTTTTCGGCTATCTGGAATACTGTGTCCACGACGGCAGCTTCGGTCAGAAAAACCAGCGCTATACCGGCATCATCATGGGCAGCGGCAGTGTTTCCCATCAGGTCACGGCCTATCGTCCCAGCGGTATCCCCGGGGAGTGGCAGTGTGTCTGCGGCTCCTACAATCCGCCGGAAAAATGCTGTACGGAATGCAAAACACCCCGTCCGGTAATCTCTTTCCTGCCGGAAGAATAAAAAATTTCCCGTTGTCACCATGGCAGCGGGATTTTTTTGCCAGGATATAAAAAAGCCACCGCCTGTATGCAGTGACTTCTGATTTTATTCCATTGCGGTAAAGTGCGCTTCCGTTTCGGTGGTAACACCGCCGTACAGGATGTCGGTATATCGTCCTTCTCTGAGATAATGCTCCAGCATAAATTTTGCGGTCACGGGCATATTCCGATCCAGGACGGAAGCCACAGGCACCCATTCCAGTATTCCTTCCGGGCATTCCATGGACAGGTTCACCCCATCCTTCAGCTCTGCGAAGAAATAAAAATTACAGCGGATTTCTCCTTTGGTATACCGCAGAGTCATGTACCGCATGGTCAGGTTTTCCATATCCCCTTCCGTAAGCCCGATCTCCTCCCGGACTTCCCGAAGCACACCGGCTCTGGCGTCTCCGATTTCTTCCGGTTCCAGATGTCCTCCGATGCCGCACCAGGAAGGAGCCACCACCCGGGAGCCGATCCGGTACAGAAGCAGCATCTTCTCCCCTTTCGTCAGATACAACGCCGTCATCTGCCGCAGTTTTCCGTCCATGTCCGCCTCCTGTTTTTGAGATACCGTATTATACTGCACCTGACCGGATTTGTCAAGTCCTTCCGGATTCTTCTTGCCTTTCGGCGGCAGATGTGATATACTATGGTTATCTATGGATATTTTCACTGCAAGGAGGATTCCCTTGAAAAAACTGCTTCCCTTTCTGAAACCGTATATAAAAGAAAGCATTCTCGGACCGCTGTTCAAGCTGCTGGAGGCTTCCTTTGAACTGCTGGTGCCGCTGGTAGTGGCTGCTGTGATCGACACGGGGATTGCCGCCGGAAATACCGTTTCCATCTGGAAAATGTGCGGCGTGCTGGTACTGCTGGGGCTGATCGGCATGGTCTGCTCCATTACGGCACAGTTTTTCTCCGCCAAGGCTGCAGTGGGCTTTGCCACCCGGATCCGTCAGGCGCTGTTTACCCATATTCAGACACTGTCCTTCGGTACCCTTGACAGAATCGGTACCTCCACCCTGATCACCCGGCTGACCAGCGATGTGAATCAGGTGCAGTCCGGTCTGAATCTGACCCTGCGGCTGCTGCTCCGTTCTCCCTTTGTGGTCTTCGGCGCCATGATCATGGCCTTCACCATTGATGTGCCCTCTGCGCTGATTTTTGCCGTCACTATTCCGGTGCTGTGCGTCATCGTGTTCGGAATCATGCTTGTTTCCATGCCGCTGTACAAAAAAGTACAGGCCCAGCTGGACAAGGTGCTGGGTGCCACCAGAGAAAACCTGACCGGCTCCCGTTTCATCCGTGCATTCCGGATGGAAGAAGCGGCGGAGGAAACCTTTGACGAACGGAACGAAAGCCTGACCACCCTGCAGCGGTATGTAGGCCGGATCTCCGCTCTGATGAATCCTGTCACCTACATCATCATCAACATTGCCGTGATTGTTCTGATCCACAAAGGGGCTCTCCGAGTGGAAACCGGGATCATCACCCAGGGTGCTCTCGTAGCGCTTTACAACTATATGTCCCAGATTCTGGTGGAGCTGGTAAAAATGGCCAACATGATTATTCAGCTGACCAAAGCCGCCGCCTGCGCCAAGCGGATCGGGGATGTGCTGGAAACTAAGCCCGGCCAGACCTTCCCGGAAGCAGATGCCGAAGCTGACAACGCCGCTCCCGCTGTGGAGTTCCGGCATGTTTCGCTCCGGTACGGCGGTGCGGGAGATGATTCCCTGACCGATATTGATTTTTCCGTTCCTGCCGGTTCCACAGTGGGCATCATCGGCGGTACCGGTTCCGGAAAATCCTCTCTTGTCAGCCTGATTCCCCGTTTCTATGACGTCACTGCCGGCGAAGTACTGGTAAACGGTGTGAATGTACAGGACTACACCGCGTCCTCTCTCCGGGGAAAGATCGGGTATGTCCTGCAGAAAGCCCTGCTGTTCCACGGAACCATCCGGGAAAACCTGCGCTGGGGCAATCCGGATGCTTCTGACGAAGAACTGCTGGAAGCCGCCTCTCTCGCCCAGGCCGGAGATATTGTAGCCAAAAAAGGGCTGGATCACGAAATCGAACAGGAAGGCCGTAATCTTTCCGGCGGGCAGCGGCAAAGACTGACCATTGCCAGAGCGCTGGTCAGAAAGCCGGAAATCCTGATTTTCGACGACTCCGCCTCCGCACTGGATCTGGCTACCGATGCTGCCCTGCGCCGTGCCATCGGGGAGATTCCCTATCATCCCACCGTATTTATCGTATCCCAGCGGACTTCTTCCCTGCAGCACGCCGATCAGATTCTCGTTCTGGACGACGGTGCGCTGGTGGGCAAGGGAACCCATGAAGAACTGCTGGCATCCTGCGAAATTTACCGTGAAATCCATCAGTCCCAGACGGGCGCAAAAACCGGGAAAGGAGGCGCGCACTAATGGCTGCCAAGAAAAAACTGGATAAAAACACCATCAAAGAAGTGCTCCGGTATATAAAACGCTATCGGCTTCTGCTGGTGCTGTCGCTGGTATCCGCCTTTGTTTCCGCTGTGCTTTCCCTGTACATTCCTATTCTGGTGGGCCGTGCCATCGACTGTGCCGTGGGAGCCGGTCAGGTGGATATGGACAGCATTGTGGCATATCTTGTAAAGATTGCCGTCTGTACCGCTGTGATTTCCCTGTCCCAATGGACCATGACCACCTTCCACAACCGCATCACCTTCCAGGTCATCCGGGACATCCGTCACGAAGCCTTTGAAAAAATCAGTACCCTGCCCCTGTCCTTCATCGACAGTCATTCCCACGGGGAAATCGTCAGCCGGGTCATCGCCGATGCGGACGCTTTCGGGGACGGTCTGCTGATGGGCTTCTCCAACCTGTTCACCGGGGTGGTCACTATTCTGGGTACTCTGATTTTCATGTTGACCATCCATCCGCTGATCACGCTGGTGGTTGTGATTCTGACCCCCCTCTCTCTGTTTGTGGCCAGCTTTATTGCCAGACATACCCATGATATGTTCAAAAAGCAGTCCGAAACCCGTGGGGAACAGACTGCGTTCATCAACGAAGTGATCGCCGGGCAGAAGGTGGTTTCCGCTTTCGGCCGAGAAGAAGCCATGATCGAAGAGTTTTCTGAAATCAACAGCAGGCTGGAAAAATACGCTCTGCGGGCAACCTTCTTTTCCTCCATCACCAACCCATCCACCCGTTTTGTAAACAATATGGTATACGCTGCCGTATGTCTTACCGGGGCACTGACTGTGCTTGCCGGCGGGATGACAGTAGGGGGACTGACCAGCTTCCTCAGCTATGCCAACCAGTATACCAAGCCTTTCAACGAAATTTCCGGCGTAATCACCGAGCTGCAGAACGCCCTTGCCTGCGCCGCCAGAGTCTTTGACCTGATCCACCAGCCCGGCGAGCCTGCCGATCCGGAAAATGCCGTGGTACTCTCCGGAATCCGGGGGGATGTGACCATCGACGATGTATCCTTCTCCTATGTGCCGGAAAAACCGCTGATCCGCCATTTCAATCTCCATGTGGATCCCGGCAAGCGGGTTGCCATCGTGGGGCCCACCGGCTGCGGTAAAACCACGCTGATCAACCTGCTGATGCGGTTCTATGACGTAAACAGCGGCGATATCGCCATGGACGGTCAGTCTGTTTACGCCGCCACCCGGCACAGTCTCCGGGAAAACATCGGTATGGTACTGCAGGACACCTGGCTGTTGGACGGAACAGTACGGGAGAACATCGCCATGGGACGGGATGTGACCGATGAGGAAATCATCGCCGCCGCAAAAGCCGCCCATGCACACAGTTTCATCAAGCGTCTGCCGGAAGGTTATAACACCGTCATCGGCGAAGACAAGGGCGGACTTTCCCAGGGACAGCGTCAGCTTATCAGTATTGCCCGGGTGATGCTGAAGGTACCACCCATGCTGATACTGGACGAAGCTACCTCATCCATCGACACCCGCACGGAGATGAAGATTCAGGAAGCCTTTGCCCATATGATGGAAGGCCGTACCAGCTTCATCGTAGCGCACCGGCTGTCCACCATCCGCGAAGCAGACATGATTCTTGTGATGCGGGACGGTTCTGTAGTGGAAACCGGTACCCACGATGAACTTGTGGAAAAAGGTGGATTCTACGCCTCCCTGTGGAACAGCCAGTTTTCCGTCTCCTGACCTTTTCAGCTCTGTCATAACGGAGGGATATTCATGTATTATCTGATGATTCTTGTGGCTGTGGTGCTGCTGGCACTGCAGTTCTGTACCAACAAATTCTACCAGCTCCGGTTCGGGAATGCAGTGACTGCCTCCCTGCTGTTTACGGCACTGAACGGACTGGTGACAGCGCTGCTGTTCTTCTGCATCGGCGGATTCCGGCTGGCTGTAACGCCTTATTCCTTTGGAATGGCTGCCATCATTGCGATTCTGTGCGGTACCTACACCCTGATCGGCTTCAAAATGTTTGCGCTGGGCAATATGTCCGTGTACACCATGTTTCTGATGCTGGGCGGCATGCTGCTGCCCTATCTGTACGGTGTGTTCTGGCTGGAAGAATCAGTTACCGTCTGGCGGATTCTTGGTGTGATACTGCTGGCGCTGTCCATGGTCTTTCCGGCGCTTGGCACCAAAGATGACGAGACAAAGAAGAAAACCCGGACGCTGTTTCTGCTTCTCTGTCTGGTGGTGTTCACGCTGAACGGATTTGTCAGCATCACTTCCAAGATGCACCAGATCTCCGACCGGCTTATCGTAGGGGAAAACGATTTTGTAATCCTTTCCAACGGTCTGAACGGGCTGATCTCTTCAGCTGCTCTGTTTGTCATGTGTCTGACCCGCCGTACTGCGCCTCTGCAAGAGCCTCTGACCGGCAGAAGTATGGGGCTGATTGCTGGAATCATCTGTGCCAGCGCCGCCTGCAACGGTACATCCTATATGCTGCAGCTGATCGGTGCAGCCAATGTGCCTGCTTCCGTACTGTATCCCATGGTCACCGGCGGGATGATGGTACTGTCCGCAGTGGCGGGGATGCTGTTCTTCCGGGAGTATCCCGACAGAAAGACAGCCATCGGTCTGCTTCTGTCCTTTGCCGCTACATTCCTGTTCTTATTCTGAGAATAGCCGCTTCATTCTTCCATTTCTGGCAGATGAAGCGGTATTTTTTACAGTTTTTCAGTTAACGGTTAGGGAAAAGGCGATAATGTATTGTCTTATATCTATGAAACGACTTTATGAGGAGGGATTGTATGATCCTGCTGCAGATGCTGGCAGATGTCAGAGATCCGGTGGAAGCAGATCTGGAATCGCTGATAGACGCCTACCAGAACCTGCTCTATACCATTGCCATCGGGATTCTGGGCAAAGGGCGCCGTGAAGATGCAGAGGAATGTGTGGCGGATACATTTCTGGCCTACTGGCGAAACCGGCACAGAGAAATCGAAAACATACAGGCTTATCTGGCCGTATCCGCCAAGCATATGGCGCTGAACCGGCTGAAACAGCTGCGCCGCCGGGAATATGAAGAACTGACAGAGGATATGCCGGATCTTTTTTCCATGACACCGGAGGAAGAAGTCATAGAAGCGGTCAATGAAGAAATCGTCCGTCAGGTGCTGGCAGGACTTGCCGGATATGATGGTGAGATTTTCCTGAGACGGTATTTCTGGTGTCAGAGTGTAAAGGAAATCGCCCGGCAGATGGAGCTGAAGCCGAAATTTGTGGAAAACCGGCTTTATCTGGCCAAAAAACACATTCGTGAAGAGCTGCTCCGGCGGCACATCAACCTGTAAAGGAGGAAACAGGATGAAAACCTACGTACCCATAGACTTTTATCCGGCCCCTCTGTCCCTTTCATCCGGCCAGAAACGGCGGATCCGCAGTCTGGTGCAGCGCGGTCTTGCAGGCGAAAAAATCTATTACACCGTTCCCCGGAGGAGTCTGGTTCCGCTGTTCGTCATACTGCTTCTGTGTATCGGTATCGGATGCGCGGCAGCCAGTCCGGAAATCCGGCAGACAGCAGTACAGACGGCCGCCCGACTGACCCAGGCTATTGAAGAATTTTTCACCCCGGAAGAAGAGGAAACTGAAATTTCTGAAGAGACAGAACTTCCGGAAACCCACACAGAACCGTCTGTTACCGAGATCGATACATCTGTTACCGTCGGAGATGTACAGCTGACAGTGGATAAAGCAATCCGCGTCAAAAACGGACTGTACTTCCATCTGCAGCTGGAACATCTGACAAACCGTTTTGCCGGAGATATTCTGCAGTTTGACACGCTTGCGCTGGCATTAAATGCCGACCCGGACAACACCTATAAAAATAAAGATGTGTGGCGGGACATCATGACCCTGCAGTGGGGAGAAACGGGAATTATGGCAGGAGAAGTATTTGTTCTGCTGAGGGATGAGGTCTCCCGGTCTGCGGTGTCCTACTGGCTGTTTGTGGGGAATGAACAACCTGCGGCAGGCCAGTACCGGCTGCAGATCGGACGGCTGTTCGGCTGTGATACGGCATCGGCGGAGTTTGTCTGCACGGAATACGGTGATTTTGAAGTAATCTTCACGCTGGCTGAAATCCCTGAGATCACGCCTGCGACCCGGCTGACGCCCATGTCTGTCTTCACCATCGGCGGGATGGAATACACCCTGGATGATATTGATATCGCGCCGCTGCAGATTACTGTGGAAATCACCTGCGGCAGAGATACCACGTTTTCGCCAAACGGATATCCTGAGGCGCAGCTGACGCCGGTACATAAACTGTATGGTATGTTTGACGCCGCCCGGGCCATGGAACTGACCGGCCTTGAACGGGACGATCTTTACGGCCAGCAGTATGAACTGATTCCGGATTTCGGCGAAGCAGCTCTGCAGTACTCCACAATCTGCTACAGTTATTCCTTCCACAGAGAGGAAGCGGAACAAGATACCGTGTTCTTTACCTTTTCCATGGAAGAACCGATTTTGCCGGATGTACTGAAAAAACTGGTTCTGGAAAAAAGAATCGGAGGACAGACGGTTGTGATCTGGGAAGGGGAATAATAAAAAAATGCGTCTGCAAGAGGATCGGTAATCCCTCACAGACGCATTTTCCATTTCTATTCTTTCTTTTCGGCTCTGCGGAGCTGTCCTGCCACATTCACCATGCGGAACAGGGAGGACACAAGCAGCACACCTACCGCAAGCAGTCCTGCAGTGGCGGCCGTTTCCACACCTTGTTTTATAAACATTTCTCTGTCGTTCTGCAGTAAGTATTCCACCGTATAATACACACCGGATCCCGGTACCAGCGGCAGAAGCGCAATTACCAGATAGGAAAACGCCGGGAATTTACGGATCCGTGCCATAATTTCCGCATACAACGATACTGCTGCGGCTGCCAGAAAATAAGCAAACAGCATGGATGCCCCAAGTTCCTGGGTACCCATATAAACCGCCCAGCCAAGGCCGCCCCCCGCCATACAGATAAAAACCCCCGGCAGACGGATATTATACAGCAGGCAGAATCCGCCGCAGGCAATCGCACCTGCCAGAGATTGAACCCAGACAGGATACGGCACATGGAGACTGATGCCAATAGAGGTACTGTCCCATAGAAGCTGGGAGAAACGCAGAGCTGTACCGGTCCCCAGAAGCAGCGCCGCCGCCGTCAGCAGCACCTGCACCAGTTTGTTGATCCCGGAAAGGGTATCGCCGTAGATGATATCCCGCATACTGTCGGTAAAGGTCATCCCCGGCACCAGCAGCATCAGCGCACCGATGGCTGTTGCATCTGCATAGCGGATCAATGTCAGATGGGTCAGCGTCTGGCTGACAATGGCAATGAAGAAGGCAGCAGTAATCGTCTTGAAAAAGCCGTTCACCTGCAACTTGGTCAGCATCCGCAGGAAAAGCCCTGTCAGCATACCGCAAAGCCCCGCCAGAATCCCGTCAGACAGGGTTCCGCCAAAATGATAGGCAAAAGCTCCGGCGGCCAGAAAATACCCCAGATACAGTACCGGTGTACGGTAGGCTGTCAGCTGCCGCTTGGCTTCCTGCAGCATCCGTTCGGCTTCTTCGAGAGACGGCTTTTCCCCGCACAGCTTTCTTGCCAGGCCATAAAACCGTTCGATGGCATCAATATCGGTGCCGTGATAGCCGATCCGGCGCATCCGGGTCATGGGTTCCATATCGTCCGGACATACGGTAACGATCAGACAGCTGGGAATGGCAAACACATCCCCCGGTACGCCGTACGCCTGCAGAAGTCTTGTTACTGCTTCTTCCACCCGGTAAATCTCAGCGCCCGACATCTGCAGATGGTACCCCAGCGACACCGCCAGTTCCAGCAGCGCTTCTGTATCGATCCGGTTTTCCATGGATGCCTCCTTACGCATAATCATACTGGAAATATTGTAGCACAGGAGTCAGGGTTTGTCAATGGGCGTCAGCGGTAGATGTATTTCTGGTGGTCGTAGGTTTCCAGTTCATCCAGAAACCGGCTGGAGGAACAGAGATAAAAGTGCCCGATCCACTCCCATGAGCCGAGAAGTTCCTCTTTTTTGGCATTCATCTCCACATACTCCCGATAGAATTCGTGACATACAGGGTTCACCAGCAGAACCGGCTTGATGTACGCAGAAGACCATGCATCCGTTTCCACAGAAAAATCGTAGTCCGGCAGCTTGTGCGGCTTACCGGGAATCTCCATCTGCGCCAGAGTGGGGATTCCCCGGCTCATAAGTACAATACGCTTCCCCCAATAGAAGGAGCCGTCCTGCGTAACCACCAGTTTCCGGGTTTTGCTTTTGGAGGCAAAGAGCTTTACAACGTATATGGTGTGATCCCCTTCTACCACAAAATCGTGCCGGGGATACTGCCATGGCGAGAACAGCCATCCGAAATGGGTACCGTACAGCTTGAAATTCCGCTTCCGGCAGATCCGACGCAGGCGCACATACAGGCTGATCCGCTTGCAGAAAATACGTACATACGGCAAAAGGAGCAGGCATCCAGCAATCAGTGCCATATAAAAATATCCGTTCATTCACCCCTCCGTTTACGTTCACTTGAACTCAAATCACTGTCTTTATTATAGCACAGTTATTCTTACAAGTCAATATAGTATGTGCATAAAGAAAACGCCGGATTTTAACTTCTCCGACGTTTTTGTTGTTCATATCACTTCTGCAGGAACCGCAGAACAGCTTCGTTGAAGGCATCCGGATTTTTCGCCGCCACAAAGTGATCTCCAGGCAGGATGACAAGCTCCCCGTCCGGCAAAGCAGCCGCGATCTTTCGTGTGTGATCGTCCCGGATCATATCTTTTTCTCCGGCAATTACCAGTACAGGCATGGTCAGCTTCCCCAGTTCTCCGGGATCGATATGGGGTTCGTTGACCATCAGACCCAGCATCTCCGCATTGGCTTTCGCCTTCGGATCCCATGCTGCAAAAATGGAAGCAATTCTGTACCCGATCTCCACGGGCAGCTGCACAGCACGTTTCACACCGGAGGGCTCCAGATTGGCACCGTTCAGAATCAGCTTTGTAACCCGTTCAGGATGGGCCAGAGCATACAGCATGGCAATATTTCCGCCGTCGGAAAAGCCCAGCAGATCCATGGAAACAAAACCATGCTCTGCACGGAATGCTTCCAGATCCTCTGCAAACTGTGTCAGCGTGAAAGGTGCATCTCCCCGATCGGAGGCACCGTGCCCTCTGGTATCCAGAGCGTACACATGGCGGCAGACGGCATAAGCAGACATCTGCCCGGCAAAATACTCCTTCGATTCCCCGTTGCCGTGAAGCAGGATCATAGGATGTCCCTCTCCTGCTTCCATAAATGCGTGGTGAAACGGCATCAGAATTCCTTTTCCTGCCACATGGGACGCTGTCTTTCGTAGGGAGTTTCCAGATGGATGGGTGCATTTGCTTTATTGGAACGGGCGAAAGCAGTCATGATATCCAGCACATGAAGCTGCTGCTGATAGTTGGCACGGTGCATACCGCCTTCTTCCATGCATTTTGCCATATCGGCAAGACCAAGACCGCGGGAAGGACCGTCGTAGGGGAAGGTTACGG